>CAZJRI010000326.1:0-1558 GCA_964548025.1 uncultured Pseudomonadales bacterium | reverse complement strand
GTCATCCTGAGCTACTAGGCAGTCATCCTGAGCTACTAGGCAGTCATCCTGAGCGTAGCGAAGGATCTCGAAAACTCACGCGGTTCCAACCAGATCCTTCACTGCGTTCAGGATGACGGTTTTAAAGCAGTGAACCCAATTGCTCGCCGATTTCTTCCGGCGTAATCATCGGCTCAAACCGTGCCACAACATCACCGCTGCCATTAACCAGGAACTTGGTAAAGTTCCAGCCGATGTCCGGATTGCCGTCCGGATTCGCCTTTTTGGATTTCAACTGCTGATAAAGCTCACAGGCACCATCACCGTTCACTTCGACCTTCGAAAACAATTGAAAATTTACGTCGTATTTGCTCTTGGCGAATTCGAGAATTTCTTCGTCACTTCCCGGTTCCTGGGCACCAAACTGATTGCAGGGAAAGCCAAGCACCTGGAGGTTGTCGTTCTCGCTTTGCAATGTACACAGACCTGTGTACTGGGGGGTCAGACCTCACTGACTGGCGAGGTTGACGATCAGCATGGCCTGATCGCGGTAATCGGCAAAGGATATGGTTTCGCCGGCGATGGATTTCATTTCGAGGTTATGGATATCGGTCATTTGCTCTCTCCTTAGCTATGAAAATATACCATGCAGGTACCACTCGCTGTTAGCGGTCAGATAAACCCAGTAGAGTGCGCCGCAGTCATGTCTTGCAATGTAGTAGTCGCGATTAATCTCATGGTTATCCCACCAGCCGAAATCGATTCGTTCGGGGCCCTGCAACAAAGCCAGCTCGCCAGACATGAAGGGCTGGTTGTTTCTTTCAGAAATCATCTTTGGCCTTGGCAGGAGATAGAGCGGGCGGGCATTGGCATCGGTGAATTCTTCCTGTAAGTAGTCGCCTGACTGAAGGGCGACCGGTTTCCAGGCGAATTCGGGGCGATGGTCATTGGCAAGAGAAAGTCCGAAGCAGGCCTGAGGGCCGAGCCGAGCGGTCATCATGTTGATCAGGCGAACGGCGCGAGCCTCTTCTGCCTTGCTGTGAATCCGGCCGTCCTTCTGTTGAAACCGAGTGCCGTGAAAGAGATCCCCGGTCGGCGCTTCTGTCTCGAAGAAGGTTCGTGCCGCCAGCGAAATACTGTCGACTTCCGGCATGTCAGAAATGCCGTCCAGCTTCAGCTGGGTCAGCATGAGAAACATGGCGGCATCGTTATCCGGATTCGCCAGCAGAACACTGATGTCACGGGCAGGGTGACTGCGATGTGACAATCTTATGCTGAACTGGTTAATCAGAAGCTGACGTCCTCTCAGAAACGCCTGCAGCTCGCCAAGCAGGCGTTTGATAGGAAATACGAGAGATGAGAGGTTAGTGATGTCGGTGAGAAAGGTGATCTCGCTTGAAAAAACGGGCTTGTCTGAAATGTACTTCTGTGGGTCAGGGCGCTCCCCGGTCAGCCGAGCAAGGTAATCAGTGAAGAAAACACCAAAACGTCGATTCAGACCATCGACCGGCAGCTCAAAGATCTGCCTGCAATCCGAGATACCCATCTGGGTAAGGGATTCAGCGGTGGCTTCTTCGAT
>CAZJRI010000325.1:1356-1577 GCA_964548025.1 uncultured Pseudomonadales bacterium | reverse complement strand
AGTCGAACCAAATCTGATTCGTGTCAGGAACATCTTCATCTGTTCTGCCGTGGTGTTCTGACTCTCATCGAGAATGATGAAGGCATCGTTCAGGGTTCGACCGCGCATGTAGGCGAGGGGTGCAACTTCAATGACATGTCGTTCTATCAGCTTCTCAACCGGCTCGAATCCGAGCAGTTCGTACAGGGCGTCATAGAGCGGACGAAGATAAGGGTCGATTT
>CAZJRI010000325.1:0-1282 GCA_964548025.1 uncultured Pseudomonadales bacterium | reverse complement strand
TTTCTGGCTCAGGTCCCCGGGCAGGAAACCGAGTTTCTCACCTGCTTCCACCGCAGGTCTGACCAACAGGATTCGACGGATGCGTTCCTGTTCAAGCGCCTCAACAGCACAGGCTACGGCCAGGTAGGTCTTCCCGGTACCCGCAGGGCCTATGCCGAAGTTTACATCGTTGCTGCGAATGGCATCCACGTAACGCTTCTGGTTGCCACCACGGGGTTTGATACTTTTCTTCCGGGTCTGAATGAGGCTTTCGTCACCATCTTCGCCATTCATCAGGTGTACCAATTCAGCAGTCAGATTTGTGCCTTCCTTCACTTCACGATAAAGCTGGTTCAGCAATTCTCCCGCGGCCATCGCTACCTGTCGGTCACCAATGAGGTGAAACCGGTTACCGCGATTCTTAATCGTGATGCCGAGACGTCGCTCGATCTGTTTCAGATGGGCATCAAAGGGGCCGCAAAGGTTGGTGAGCTTGCTGCTGTCATTGGGTTCCAGGACGACCTGATGCGGCTCGGATTCGGGCAGGTTCATCATTTATAGGCTATTCACAAAGTTACCAATCCGGTCACAAAGTTACCAATCCGGCATCCAGCCAGAAGGTAGATTTAATTGCGCGATGACGGCTTGCCAAGTTCCAATACGCTCAGAGTTGCTGGGTAATCAAGGATAACCCTTCATATTTGTTAAAAAAAGCCACTCTGTTGACCCCAGTCAGGTTGTGGATACATAGGCGGTTCTTCCCCCAGAGTTTTTGACTTTGTGCTGGCTGCACAAAAGGTAAACCACTGCCGCGGCAGTCTTCGGCCTCGCCTGCAGACTGCTAATCAATGAGTCTGCCACGCAGCGAATTGGGCAGAGCTTCGCCGATTTCAACCGGGACAAACCCCCCAATCAGATCGCCTGTCTTCGCCTTGAAATTAACCACTCGGTTATTCTCCGTTCTGCCCTGGAGTTCGCCCGGATCCCTTTTCGAGACACCGGTCACGAGGATCTGCTGGACAGTCCCGACCATGGATTCACTGATCTGCATGGCCTGGGCCGTCAACCTTGCCTGAAGCACTGCCAGACGATCCTTCTTGACCTTCATGGACATGTCATCAGGCAGGTCCGCTGCTGGCGTGCCCGGTCTCGCGCTGTAGATAAAGCTGAAGGAATGATCGAAGCCAACCTCTTCAATCAGCGCCATGGTTGCTTCGAAATCGGCATCGGTCTCCCCTGGAAAGCCGACAATAAAGTCGCTTGAAATGCTGATATCGGGTCGAATCCGGCGCAGCCGCCGTAT
>CAZJRI010000324.1:0-1607 GCA_964548025.1 uncultured Pseudomonadales bacterium | reverse complement strand
ACCAATCGTTATAGCAACCGTCCCGGTAGTAATGCATCAGCACTTTCTCAAGGTTCGGTACTGCCGAAATCGGTGTGTCCCCAGGATTGAATGGCTGCTTCCAGATCTCCTCGCGAAGTTTTTCAGCGCCACGCTCAATTCGATCGATCGCCATAGGATCATCGGCAATTTCTTGAGAATCATAGCCGTGAAGATACAAGGCTCCATACATGTGAAGTGCCATCGCTCCCCCCTGCCTAACCTCCCAACGAAATGCATTAGTGGGAGCAACATCTACCCACAGAGCTGAAAGGTGCGGGGGGCGATAAAGTGACGCCATATTCTGAACGATCCCACCGTGAGAGGCGCCAACCATCCCGACCCGACCACTACACCAGGCCTGAGCTGCCGCCCACTCTACCGTGTCGTAGCCGTCCATGCCTTCCTTCTGATTGGCAGTATGGAAATAATCCCCAGTCCCTTCAGAACGGCCTCGACCTCGAAGATCCTGCAGTAACACCACGTATCCGCGCGGTACAAACGCATTAGCCACTGGGTCGACCCAAATAACAGGGTTGGACTTGTCGTACGAGGTTCGACCCAAAATAACCGGAAACTCACCCTCAAGTGGATTCCCTTGACTGTCTGCAGGGCGATAAATGTCGGTAGCCAGACGAATTCCATCTCGCATTGGAATCATGACATCGTGCGATACAACAAGCCCGTGTAACTGAGACTCTGGAACGGCCATCAATCTCCTCTAAATTGTAATGTAATGCTGAAGACACAAACTATTTCAAATTTCAACCCAAAAAGAAACCTCTCCAAACTGGTTAACCAAGTGATAGAAATGAACATACCCAGACTCTGTTAAACGTTGACACCTCCTTCTATTGATGGTGTGAATGCAACTCAAAGGGTTTCGAAAGATGTAACCTGACGCTTAATCAAACTAAACACGTCACAAAGTGGTGTAAACGCTATGGCATTGGACAAAAAGCAACTTGAAGAAATGTACTTGCGGATGTGTCGCATCCGGTACTTTGAAGAAGCTGTGATTGAAATACACTCATCCGGCGAGCTTATAGGCCCGGCGCACCCTTACATAGGCGAAGAAGCTGTTGCTGTCGGAGCCTGTGCAGCCCTAAGGGATCACGATCGCATCGCAGGTAACCATCGTTCACACGGACATCCGATTGCAAAGGGTGGCGACGTCAAGAAAGCGATGGCCGAAATCTTAGGCAAAACAGGCGGTTTCTGCAAAGGCAAAGGCGGCTCAATGCATCTAGCCGACTTCTCAATCGGTATTCTCGGAGAATCCGGGATAGTAGCTTCATCAGTACCAATTGCGACAGGAGCGGCACTGGCATCAAAATTGAGCAAACAAGACTTTGTATCCCTCGTATTCTTCGGTGATGGTGCCTCAAATCAGGGTGCTTGCCATGAATCTATGAATATGGCCGCCCTCTGGGATCTACCAGTGATATTCATGTGTGAAAACAATGGCTACGCTATCACCACATCATATAAAAATTCGGTCTCTGTAGACCATGTCAGTGATCGCGCTAGTGCCTATGGCATGCCGGGCGTACTAGTCGATGGCCAGGACGCCATTGCAGTTTGGGAAG
>CAZJRI010000323.1:0-1632 GCA_964548025.1 uncultured Pseudomonadales bacterium | reverse complement strand
TAACAGAACTAGATATTCCGAAAACACACGCTGTTGCCATTGAAATAAGACCGGACGATCCACCGCTGTACCAGATTCCATTGAATCTCCTCTTTGCATCCGGATTCGCGTCGATTGCGCTTGGAGTTTCCAGAGCTGCACTCAATTTTGCTGAAGAAAGGCTACGACACAAAGTCAAACGATTTGATAGCCAAACGATGAATCAGGATCAGATGTCGCAGGATTCAATCGCCCGGGCAGAGGCAACATGGCAGGCTGCCGAAGCCTACCTTCAGAAGAATATCGATTCAGCATGGCGCGCAGTAAATGAGGAAGGTAAATGCGACTTCGATAACAAGGTAAAGTTAAGATTGGCTACGACACACGTGATCCGCCAATCGAAAGTAGTAACTGATATCGCATACGATCTGTGCAGCACAGACAGCATTTTCGAAAATGCCGATATACAGAGAAGATTTCAGGATATGCACGTTATCTCACAGCATCTTCAGGCCCGTCCCGATATTTACAATCTCGTTGGTAAACACTATCTCGGACTACCTGCAGAATCTCATTTAATTGGTTAACGACAGTTTGGGAGTAGGCAATGAACAAAGTCGCACTAATTACCGGTGCTGGATCAGGCATTGGCTATGCTTGTGCAAGGGCCCTGGCCATGAAAGGTTTCGATCTTGTATTGGCGGGAAGACGACCTGAACGATTGGAAACTTGCGCTCAGGAAGTCAGTACAAAGGGCGGTGAAACGCTCGTCGTGCCAACGGATGTTAGTGACCCTGACGCCGTCGCAAAGCTTTTCGGAGCAATAGAGAATAAGTTTGGCAGGCTGGATCTATTGTTCAACAACGCGGGCACAGGAGCGCCAGCAATACCCATTGAGGATCTCAGTTTCAAACAGTGGCAAAGAGTTGTCGATGCCAATCTAACCGGTTCTTTCCTGTGCTCACAACAAGCTTTCAGATTAATGAAAAAGCAAGACCCTATGGGTGGAAGAATTATTAATAACGGTTCCATATCGGCTGATTCTCCGAGGCCAAACTCATCCCCCTACACTTCCACCAAGCATGCCATCACCGGTCTAACCAAGTCCCTTTCTCTTGACGGCAGAAAATACAATATTGCATGTGGGCAGATTGATATCGGGAATGCTTTAACCGAGATGACAGCTCGAATGTCAGAAGGTGTCCAACAAGCTAACGGAACCATAGAGGCTGAACCAACGATGGATGTCGAAGACATTGCGAAAGCCGTTACCTTTATGGCGGAATTACCCCTTGAATCAAATGTGCAGTTCATGACTGTAATGGCCACAAAAATGCCATTAGTGGGACGTGGTTAGCCTCAGTGCCCCGGTTCTCGGCAAATATTTCTACGCTCTTTACCGAGGCACCTTTCCTGGAGCGAATTGAACTTGCCAGAAAGAGTGGATTTCAGGGTATTGAGTTTCAATTTCCCTATGAGCAGGATCCCATTATCATCAAGCAGGCATTGGATCATGCCGAATTGCCGCTGGTTTTATTTAATTTCCCCGGCGGTGATTTCAGATCCGGGGGTCAGGGTAATGTTGCCGTACCCGGTCGTGAACCAGAATTCGCTGCCGAAATAGAACAGGCTCATTACTATGCAGAAATCCTG
>CAZJRI010000322.1:0-1663 GCA_964548025.1 uncultured Pseudomonadales bacterium | reverse complement strand
TACGGTAACGTCCTTATCTGCGACCTGCGACATCATCTCGCGAACCCGGCCTAGTTTTCTGGACGTGCCGACCAGCGATCTGAATAACTTGCCGTTCCTGCCAGGTTCTCTCTCGCGGGTAAAATCATATTGTTCGCGATAGACCTGAGCGCGATGCAGCGAATCCAGCAACTTGTTGTAACTCGGTGGCATCGCGACATTGGCGATAACGTTGTTCTGGTATTCTTCTGATAAAACTTCTTTGGGGATATCACCCATCAACAGCACAGGTACCGTCGCATCCCACTCACCGATTGCATCCAGCACACATTCCAGGGTTTCGTGATTTCCTCTGGTTCCGAGGAGAACACATGAGATTTCTCTCGTATCTTCGATCTCTTTGCATACAATTTCCTGCCAGTTTTTTAACTCGGCGCTTATAACTGTCTCGCCAAGAAATTTTAAGATCACCTCCATGTTACGCTGGCGTTCAGGATCTTCTTCCACTAACAGTACTTTTATATCTCTCCACATTGGGTACAACACCTTTTTTTAACTTCATTGAGGTACAACTGCCCGAAAATCAAAGTGACATAATGTTGTCACTTGCACTGATAATTAAAGTCGGAAAATGGGCAATGTCAAATGAATGACGATATTAGCTGACGAACGTATCAGTCAGAATTGAGCGACACATTATTGGCCCAGGAATACTGGCTGCACGAGCTTGCATATGGGTATTTCAGAGGCTAAATTCGCGGGGGTACTGAAGGCTTCAGCGGCTAAAACAAAGGGCTTGACGGCTGTGGCTAGTTACCAACCACCGAGAGTTTGAGCAACTTGTTATAGACATTTTGCCGCTCATTACTACGACGGAGGCGGATCACTTCAGAGGCATATACACCACGCTGTTCCTTACACTTCTCAACGAGTTCAGCATAGAATCCCATCACGTCACGCAGTTCGCTGAACATTGCACGGGGATCGTCTGAAATAATCGCGGTTACCGTCTGCTGACATTCCCTGTCAAGGTCGGCAAGATATTGCCAGTCGCCAGCGTCATAGGCTGCTAACATACGCGACTTCAAGGATACCAGTCTATCCAGGGTATTGTTTTTCATGGCAATCATCTAACCTCTTCCTTAATTCCGTCCCATCCTTCCTTGATGGTTCTTACAAGCCCTATTACTTCGTCGATGATCTCGACATCGTTGGCTACACCTGCCGCAAATACACGGCGAGTCATATACAGGTAGAGTCGATCAAGATTTTCAGCGATATCACCGCCCTGATCCAGATCGAGTGAATTCTGCAGTGCACCTATGATCGTAATTGCCGATCCCAGGCAGCGGGACTTCCCTTCATAGTCTTCTCTGTCAATAAAGCCCTTTGCCATCGCCAGACGACTGACCAGTCCCTCGAACAACATCGTTATGAGCTGATGCGGTGAAGCATCTGTCACGCTCGTTTCGACGTTCATCTTCTGATATTGTTTTGCGCCCGCCTGATACATCCCAGCTCCGTAATACTTCAAACTCCTGTATTCTAATTGACGGCCGATTCCGAAATATCTTTAGCGGCTTATCTAAAAAGAGCGGCAAGTGGTTGCCGAAAATAGCTGGCCCCAAAATTGCATTAACACGAGGGTTATTGCAATTGTGCAAAAATCCAATGGTCAAAGCTA
>CAZJRI010000321.1:0-1684 GCA_964548025.1 uncultured Pseudomonadales bacterium | reverse complement strand
CATGGCAAGGAATCAGTCGGTTTGGATTCCAAGGTTCTGGAATTGTTGGAGCAAGAATGGTTGAGCGAAACTCCTAACTACGGTGAAGAATGGTTGGATGCCTTGCGAGGCTGTATCGAAAATCTGTCAGAGGAGTCTTCTCAGTTATTGCGATCACGATACTTTGAAAATAATAGCTGTGGCGAAGTGGCCAAACAGGTCGGTATCCGGCTTAATACCGTTTATAAGCGTTTATCTCGTCTACACCAAGACCTGAAGGTCTGTATTGAAATTCGGTTAAATGAATTAAAAGGGAGTTAAAGCGTGGAACAGACAGAATTGCACCATGAACTCTTGTTACGGTATCTGGATGGCAACCTGAGTCCAGTAGAAGAAGCCGAGGTCAACGATCTGCTTGGTCGCGACCCGGAAGCCCGGGCTTTTCTTCGGCAGGTGGCTGAGCAAGCAGTCACCATCGCCGACATGCAGCGAACAGAAGACAATCATAACCTAGCCTTAGAAATGGAGGTACTGCCAGATCAGAAGAGCAATCCTGGCCAAAATCTCAGTCTTAGGGACAGATCTGATAATGTTTGGAGGCGATGGCCTTGGATCATCGCCACGGCAGCACTGATCACAATGACCGTAAATATTTATTTTCTAGTCGAGCAGAGCCAAGTCACGATTGGGCAACTGACAGGATCCAGTGGTTGGTTACGATGGACTGGAGACGACGGGCAGGTGTTTGACGAGATTGAAGTCGGCAGCCGATTGGGGGCCGGCACACTAGAGACACTGACGGCTAATTCCTGGGCGACACTGAAATTTGTTGATGGTTCAATTGTTACGATTTCCGGCCAGTCAGTGCTAACGATTTCAGAAAAAGAACAAAAAGGGTTATATCTGCGAGAAGGAAGTCTGTCAGCAGATGTGGCACCTCAACCTAAGGGAAAGCCGATGCTGATTGATACACCCACGGCTAAGATAGAGGTTCTGGGTACTCAGTTGAGCTTGGACACTAAGCCGAGTACCACAATTTTGCGAGTGAGCGAAGGCCAAGTTCGTATGACCAGATTGGTGGATGGAAGTATTACGGAGGTGCCCGCTGAACACCAAGTCATTGCATCTATCAATGACGAAACCGCATTAGTTGCCCAGCCTAGACCGGAGCCGGTTAACTGGTGGAAGAGCAATTTGCCTAATGAAGCGGTATGGGCCAAACCCTTTCTGCCATACCCTCATAAGAAGAAATACCTTCATAAGAAGAAATCTCCCCATAAGAAGAATGGGTCCCAAAAAGCAAGGCCATTTTTAATTGTGACGGGGCATATTTCGAAATATGGTTCTTCTTTACCGGTGGTGTTGACTCCGGACGCAAAGTTTCGCCTGCGAGGCTGGATTGAGTCTGATACTAATCTGGAGTTTGGAATATCGCTTCGCGATCTTAAAGGTGGATTTGTTGCTAAGTACACAGCTGAGCATCGATTTGCATCCGTTGAAAAAGAGAGGGAGAATCTGGACATTGAACTTACTTTAGCGGATTTCAAAGTGCATGCAGGGAAAACATCCCACACATTAATAGGCTTGAGAATTTCCGACTGGTGGTGTCGTAGCAGTGATCAAGTCAAATTCAACGTTAGTAGTCTTGAGCTGATACCAGCCGAGAAATAGGTGATCTGAAATCATTAAGGATGTATAGAAATGG
>CAZJRI010000320.1:0-1724 GCA_964548025.1 uncultured Pseudomonadales bacterium | reverse complement strand
ATGGTAAGTCCAATTTATCGTCAAAAAGAACAATTAATCAGCCTGACGCCTCAGGAATGCCGGTATATCCAGATATTGCATATCTTTTGGGGACTGAATATCAGCCGGAACCGTTTCAGTCTCGGCGTTTCTCATTATAGTTGGTTTATCGAAACCGCCATAATCAGGTGTACCATCGCCTGCTATCTTCTTTCTGGTGTTATCCACAACCGCTCGTGGCGCTTCCATTTCCTGATCGCCCAATCCAGTCGCAACAACGGTGACCCGCAATTCATCTCCCATGTCCGGGTCGATGACGGTGCCCACTACAATCGTGGCATTTTCTGATGCAAATTCCTCCACGGTGGCGCCTACCTCTGAGAATTCACCCAGCAAGATATCAACCCCGGCTGCAATATTTACCAGAATACCCCGTGCACCATTGAAATCTATGTCATCAAGCAAGGGACTGTGAATCGCTGCCTCTGCCGCATGCCGGGCTCTCTGGTCCCCCGAGGCACTGCCAGAACCCATCATTGCGAGTCCCATCTCAGACATCACGGTTTTAACGTCGGCAAAGTCAACGTTAATCATGCCAGGTCGGATAATCAGATCTGCAATTCCCTGAACAGCACCCGAGAGCACGTCATCTACTGTTCCAAAGGCTTCAAGCAAAGGCGTATCTTCGCCCATAATTGACAGCAGCTTCTCGTTCGGTATCGTAATTAGGGAATCAACATGATGCGACAGTTCCTTTATTCCTTCCTCGGCGAGTGCCATTCGCTTCTTGCCTTCGAAAATGAACGGTTTCGTTACAACCGCAACAGTCAGTATCCCCAGGCTCCTTGCCACCTCGGCAACAATCGGGGCTGCACCAGTACCGGTACCACCACCCATGCCTGCGGTAATAAAAATCATATCGGCGCCTTCGATTACCTCAGCGATACGATCCTTATCTTCAAGGGCAGCTTCTTTACCCATTTTTGGATTTGCACCAGCCCCCAGACCCTTGGTTATGGTTTCACCCAACTGCAAAAGGGTTCTGGCGGTGAGATTATGAAGCGCCTGAGAATCTGTATTCGCACAGATAAAATCAACGCCTTCGATATCCTGGATGACCATATGCTCAACAGCATTGCCACCCCCTCCACCGACACCGATGACCTTGATAACTGCATGTTGTGGTGCGTTATCTACTAATTCAAACATATCCAACCCTCCTCAGGTTTTGATAAGACTTAACTTTAGTTTTTAGTAATTTCCCATTAACCAGTTTTTAAATTTGCCAACAACACCCGTCATCATGGCCGGTGGTGGCATCACTACCCCTTCACACTGTTGTTTTGCACCGTAAATTAGCAAACCAACAGCAGTTGAATAAATTGGATTTCGGACAATGTCAGTGAGTCCCGTTATTCCCTGCGGATTTCCAATACTCACCGGCATGTGAAAGATCTCTTCGGCGAGTTCAACAACGCCTTCCATTTTTGATGTGCCGCCTGTCAGAACAATGCCTGCAGCAACAAGATCTTCGAATCCGCTTCTCCTGAGCTCTGCCTGAATCAAAGTGAACAGTTCGTCATAACGGGGTTCAACCACCTCCGCCAGGGCCTGACGGGACAAGTCCCGGTCGGATCTATCACCGACACTCGGTACTTTTATCGTCTCATTTTCACCGGCAAGGCTTGCCAGTGCACAGGCATATTTGATTTTAATCTCTTCAGCATTGGCGGTCGGCGTGCGTA
>CAZJRI010000319.1:0-1749 GCA_964548025.1 uncultured Pseudomonadales bacterium | reverse complement strand
TTTCGGGCATTGACGAGAATGGAATCGAAGGTAGAGTAGTCTGACCGCCCTGTCCTTCCTGGAATGTCCTGCTGCCCTGTCTCATCGTCGGTTTGGAGATCGTTGAAACTTTCTTCGCTGACCTTGTCGCCAAGAGAAGCCAGCATTTTGAGTTTGGCCTGCCGGTATTCTTCCTGGATATCGTCATCTGCCGCATCAGTGTCGAAAACGGCATGCTCATCCATAGATGGCGCAACCTGCTCTTCATCGTTAACCTCGACGTCGGATTCTACGAAAAGCTCAACCTTTCCATTTCGTTGAACTGTCTCGAGAATAAGTGCATCCGGTCCAAGCTCTTCACGGATCCGGCGCAACCCTTCACCCATATTGTTCGCAATATACTTTTTAATACTCAACGATATTTACCTGCTTTTTTACAAGGTCTAAAATTAATCTGATATCAGCAGCCACAACGCTGACAGCCTGTCCTAAAAAATCTGGTTCTTGAAAAATCTGGTTCATAAAAGATTAGGTATCACCTATCGATGCAACAATCGTAATCTGTTTGTCCTCAGGTATTTCCTGATATGAGAGAACGCTGAGTCCTGGAAGTGCGCTTCGAGTAAATCGATACATTGACGTTCTGATCTGAGGAGATACCAGTAGTACGGCTGGTGCGCCTGCTGTTTCCTGTCTCTGGACCGCCTCTGCCAGCGAGGTATGTAATTTTTCAGCCATACCTGGCTCAAGGATCATCTCATCGGCATCGACGCCAGGCATCTGTTTCGCCTGTTGTACCGACTTGTGAACGATCTGTTCCAACGCCGGGTCAAGACTGATTACGGGCACATCGCTTCCCCCCTCGACAATCTGATGTACGATTACCCGCGAAAGAGCAATCCGTGCATTCATCAGCAGAGTCTCTAAGTCCCTCGCACTACTTGCCACCAGTGCTTCGGCAATAGTACGCATATCTCGTACCGGCACATTCTCCCTCAGGAGCCTCTGCAAAATAGTTAGCAGACTGCCAACTGATACAACATCAGGCACAAGTTCTTCCACCAGTTTTGGACAACTCTCCGACAGCAGGTTTAACATCTGCTGCACTTCTTCATGACCTATTAACTGAGCAGCCTGGGTACTCATTATCTGATTCAGGTGAGTCGCGATGACCGTTCCCGGATCAACCACGGTATAACCAAGTGTCTGTGCATGTTCCTTTTGCGATGGCTCGATCCATACCGCATCCAGTCCAAATGCAGGATCCTTTGTTTCAACACCTTCAACCGGACCAAATACCTGGCCTGGATTTATGGCAAGCTCGCGATCCTGGTGGACAGTCCCCTCCCCTGAGGTAACACCCAGGAGGGTAATCTGATAGGCATTAGGCAAGAGTTCAAGATTGTCCCGGATATGCACGGATGGCATCAGAAATCCCAGTTCCTGTGAGAGTTTCTTGCGAACACCTATTATCCTGCCAAGTAGTTCACCCCCCTGAGACTTATCCACCAGCGGAATCAGACGATAACCAACCTCAAGACCAACAATATCGACAGGCGCTACATCTCCCCAGCTCAGTTCTTTTTGTTCACTCGCCGCCTGTTCTTCGGAACTGATCAATTGATCAGTCACTTTTTGTTCGTCAGCATTTGCACGAAGATGGTGTATGACATACGCGGCAACCCCAGCCACGATTGCCAGACCAAGAAATACCAGGTGTGGCATACCGGGTATAATGCCCATGATCAGCAAAATCGTACTCGCAACAGC
>CAZJRI010000318.1:0-1791 GCA_964548025.1 uncultured Pseudomonadales bacterium | reverse complement strand
TTGTCTGTGCTGTCTCAAAACTAGACGCTGGATTACTCTGGTCCTTCGGGTCAGGCGTTTCCTCGAATTCTGTCACGTTCAACTTTTTCTTCCTCAAATGGTCAGTGCATCGAAATGTTGCGATCCTGAATATCCAGGCTGAAAAAGGTGCGTCTCCTCGAAAGTTCTTCAGGTTCCGATAGACGGAAAGCATGACATCCTGGAGAAGGTCCATGGCGTCCTCAGGATTACCGACCATACGCAGGGCATGATTGTATAGGCGCTTCTCGTAGCGCTTGGTTAGTGTTCGCCATGCGCTGTCCGAACCGTCAATAGCTCCCTGGATCAGCTGTTCGTCGCTTTTACGGCCTATCATCTACCTGACTTTCATCTAAGTACTGTCCCAAACTGCCTGTCGTGATCAGTGACCTGGCACGGACATTGTATTGCGCTCTCTAACGCGTACGGCTGCTTGGTGTGACGTCTGCGGTCAACTGTCCGCATCACCTATTCGAACATATAAGACGAGAATCGGCAGGAAATAGTTTGAGTTGTAGGAAAAAAGGGGGATACGAGAAAAGTCGCACCCCCGGAGGGAGAGAAGGATCAGCCAGGCAGCTTCACGACAAGGACATCACAATCAGTGCCCTCGAGAACGCCCTCTGCGGTATTCCCGATAAGCGTTCCGCTGATTCCGGTTCTTGCAACGGTACCCATGACGATCGTTCCGGCATTGACGCTCGAGGCGACATGATTGATGACGTAAGCTGGTGCGCCTTCCTCGATGTGAATCTGGCTCAACTCCAACCCATGTTTATGCAGTAGTGCCGTAGCGGCTTCCTTGTGTTCGTTCTGGAGGTCGGAAGGTGTGGGATAGGGTGTCGCATCGACTGAACCTACGGCCATCATTGGTGTTGCCGCGCGCCAGGCATTGACGAGGACTACTGCACCATTGAGCATAGGAGCAACCTGTTTTGCTTGCTGGATCACAATCTCATTTAGCGCTTCGTGATTTTCTTCACCACTGCAGACATCGACAGATGCCAGGACGGGTTTGCCGTAGGTGATGTCCTGATCGCTTATCAGCAGTAACGGAAAGTTACAGTGGCGAATCAGGTTCCAGTCTGTGGATGTTCTGACCACACTCTGGAACAAAGAATGTTGCCGCATTGGTTTCAGGATAATGTCTGCATCATTTATGGTCGCAGTTTCTATAACTGCTTCATACAATTTCTGAAACGGTACGACTTCTGTCGTGATTTTGTACCCATCAGCAATGTAGGGAGCGACCTGCTCCCTGAACCAGTTACTCTTCTTTGAATAAATAGATTTGAATTCCGCTGCTGACGCAGACTCGATAAATAGCACTGCGTGAATGTCGAGATCGTTTTCGATTGGCAGTTGCCTGCATCGCTCCAGTGCGAGGTGAACTTCATCACGCGGGTCAATTACTGCAAGTACTCTCATTGCTCTCACCTGTTACTTCAACTAGTGGCCGTAGTGTATTGAACCTGGGATCAAGTGTCGTTGACCCCGGTCAAGAAGGTCGCATTTACATGAGCGATTAGCAGCGGTTGACTATGATCAATGCTTAGCGTTTGCTTTGCATCCTACAATGAGGTTGTTGATGGAGCGATGCACTGTGAAACATTTTGGAGCTTTATTGCTGGCGCTGGTACTGAGTGGCTGTACGACGAATTATCTTGGTATCAGTGTTACGGAAGGAGAGGGCAGCGATGTTGCTGGCATTGATACCTTTGAAGTCTATGCTGAGGATCTGCCGGCGTTCCTGGGTCCAATACTTGTGAGTAA
>CAZJRI010000317.1:0-1799 GCA_964548025.1 uncultured Pseudomonadales bacterium | reverse complement strand
TTTAGTGGCTATGTACAAGCCGATGTGTTGCAAAAACTTATCCCTACCGCTTATGACAACGCCATTCGAGACGAAGAGCTAACACCACTAGGCGAAGTCGATATTCAACCACCTTACGATCAACTGGAACTTGTTGAAGATCAAGGCTTCACTTTCTCAGCCTTGGTTAATGTTAAACCGGAAATTCCCCTTCCCGATTACAGTGATTTTCAAATCGACAAATCGCCGGTCAATGTTTCTAAAGAGGATGTTGATCAGCGAATGAAGCAGTTGCAAGAAATCCATACCGATTACATTCCAATTGAAGAAGAACGGGCTGTCAGAGAAGGGGATTGTGTTAACATGAGTTGGCAATCTTTTATAGATGGCGAGCAAGGTGAGTCAGAAGCAGATGCCGATATTGACATCGACAGCAGCAATATCTTTCCCGAAATTAAGGAAGCCCTCATTGGTATGCGACCTGGTGAATCGAAGGCGGTCGATATTGAGACTTCACAATCACAGGAAAGACAACCCAATGATCCACTCGAAGGACGAGAGGTCCACATTGAGTTCACTCTAAATACGATTACTCAGAAACAACTGCCGGAATTAGACGACGAGTTTGCTAAAGATCAGGATCATGAAAACTATGATCAGTTCTATGCTACAGTATGGAACGAAATGGTAGAAGAAGAAAAAAATGAACAATACCGGAGACAACAAGCAGAGATTCGACAACAAGTTGTCGAAAAAGTCGAAATCGAAGTGCCTGAATCTCTAATTGAACGGTATGTTCAAGACTCACTTACCAACATCCATACCCAACTTAAGCAAGAAGGCAGAACTGCGGAAGAGGCTGAAATAGATCTGGAGGAAATACCTAACCAACTGCACCAAAGTTTTATTGCTGATACCAAATCCACTTGGTTTTTTGATGAAGTGTCAGCTAGAGAAGGAATAAAGATGACTGATGACGAACTAGATCTCGAGATCAGGCGGATTGCTGAGCGACAAGACCGGGATCCTCAGAAATATGCGAGTTTACTTAAAGCAAGCAACCGGATTGAAGAGTTCAGACAACAAATGCGTGACGAGAAAATCTATCGGCATCTGATTGAGCACGCTTCAGAAAAGGAATCGCTGATTATTACGCCATCTTAAAAGGGCACATAAACCTAGAGAAACTAACGTGAATTTAATTCCGAACGTCATTGAGCAAACGAGTCGTGGTGAGCGCGCTTACGATATCTACTCGCGTTTGTTGAAGGATCGGATTATCATCATTGGTACACCAATTGATGACATAGTTGCTAGTAGTGTTATCGCTCAGTTGCTTTTTCTGGAAGGGGATAACGCCAAAAATGACATCATCATCTATCTAAATACACCAGGTGGAGCAGTTCGGGCTGGTCTAGCGATCTACGATACGATGCAGTATGTCAAGCCCAATGTTCAAACTTGGTGTGTTGGTCAAGCCTACAGTATGGGAGCGGTCTTACTCGCTGGAGGACACGCGGGCAAGCGCTACGCACTGCCACATTCCAGTATTTTGATCCATCAACCCTTAGGGGGAATTAGCGGGCAAGCATCTGATATCAACATACACGCTCAGGAAATTTTAAAAACTAGAGAGCAACTTGACGAAATTTTAGCCTTGCACACAGGGCAAACCGCGAACAAGATTCGGTCTGATGCTGACCGGGATTACTTTATGCGACCGGAAGCAGCACGAGAATATGGTATCGTTGACCACGTTGCTCATCCCCGGTCGGGTCTGGATGAACCCACTGTTGAAGCAGCAGGCTAAACATCTTCTA
>CAZJRI010000316.1:0-1806 GCA_964548025.1 uncultured Pseudomonadales bacterium | reverse complement strand
CTTGCCATCGGAGAAGCCTCAAGCATAGTCAAAACACTGGGTGCAGCACACATATGAGTAGCTGAATGCTGAGCGACCAGTGAAAATACTTCGTCTGGATTGACCTGTTTCAGGCAAACATGCGTCCCGCCTACTGCAGTTACAGCCCACGTATAGCACCAACCATTACAGTGAAACATTGGCAGAGTCCAGAGGTAGGTGCTGGTTGAACTCAGTCCGGCATCAAGAGCCTGTCCCAGGGCGTTTAGATATGCTCCCCTCCCCGTGTACTCAACACCCTTAGGTTCACCAGTTGTGCCTGAGGTATAGTCAATGGCAATGGTGTTCAACTCAGAGTGATCGAATTGAGGCACCTCGACGTCAGCAGCCCCAATCAAAAACTCTTCATATTCGATTGCACCAAATAATCCCGAAGCATCGCTGGTATCGACCACTTCAACCAAGACATCTACTATTCCCTCACCTCCAAGCGCTTCACCAATAACCTCTGCATACTCAGAGTCAAAAATCAGGGCCTTGGCTCCCGAATGACGGATAATAAACCCGATCTCTCGACTAGAAAGCCTGGTGTTCATGGCGACCAGGATGGACCCCATCCTCATTGGGCCATAATGCCCTTCCAGCATCTGTGGAGTGTTTGGAACCAAGTAAGCAACCCGGTCACCAGCACTAACCCCACTCTGCACCAATGCTCCAGCTAGACGTGACACCCTTTGATCAAATTCTTGATACGTGTATTGCTTCTCCCCGTAAACGACAGCGACCTTATCCGGATATACACGCGCACTCCTGTCAAGAAACAGTCCTGGATGCATGTTGAGAAAAGAAACGCTGTCACTTACACCAGCGTGATTTTTTAGCCCCAATGCAACTTCCTTTCATATCGGGAACGTAATACGCATAATCGATAAGAACAACGCAACATTTTCATGGTCATCAACTAGTCGCCATTTTTCTCCAAAATTGCTCGAGAGTATCCCGTGCCTCCCAGCCTAGAACTCTCTTCACCTTGTCATTTAAGAATTTCTGGTGTGGAAAATCAGGGAAGACGAAAAACACCTCCGACCTCGAGGCGAGACTTTCTAAATCCACTTCCATTGCTAACCTGAACGCGTCTGCAGCATCCCGCCAAGACACCGTATACGGAACAAGATCGCGCCCTAAGTTGGCTATCGGTGATCCTGACTCTGCTTTATCGGTTTCAACATCTACGAACATGTAAAACAGCAAATCCATCACATACGAATCTTGGTCAGAAGCCATAACAGTGCATATCTCCTGTCCCAATGACTTTGTGAGAGCGTAAAGATAGGTCCCAGGCTGATGAGGCACATCGACATGAATCCCGTGATCAAATCGCTCGTATGTGGGCCCAGTTACGGCATAAAACGGACCGGTATTTATTAATCTACGAATCCCATGTTCTCTAGCCGCAATCATCATGTTGTAACAACCACGAGCATTTACATCAAAGGCTAACTTTCGATCAGGACGAAGGACCGAGAGATTAATAATGGCATCCATGTTTTCAGCCGCTCGCACTACCTGGTCGATGTCAGAAGAATCAACCTTAATGTATTCGTGATCCGTCTCGAGATTGTTAATATCCGTTATGCGGAGCGTGTGCCTTTTTTCGAGCGCTTTTACCACGTGAGGTCCAAGTTCACCGTTTCCGCCCAGAAGCAGTATTTTCATGATTAACCTCGTGCCCTTGGCAAATACCCAATACTGATTGGACCTGTTACATCGTCGGCGCTCCACCATGGCTGTCCAGTTAAGAATCTGGCGTCTGGGACATCTGACTGG
>CAZJRI010000315.1:0-1839 GCA_964548025.1 uncultured Pseudomonadales bacterium | reverse complement strand
GCTGCTTTGCCGATTTCGATAACGACGGCCATCTCGATATTTTCCACGTAAACGGCTGGCAGGGGGGTAAGGTGGATGTCGATGATGAATACTCGGCTGACCAGATTCGGTTCTTTCATTCAGCGGGAGATGGCACCTTCACAGACACGGCAACCGAAGTTGGTCTGACAGATACGGGACTCGGCAGGGGAATCGCCTGCTTCGATGCCGAGAGAGACGGCGATATCGACATCGTTATTGTCAATAACGACCAGAACCACCTGGTTTTCTATCAGAACGACAGCACCAACAGCAATCATTACCTCAGCGTCAGATTGGATGATGATGGACTAAATACCTACGGCATCGGTGCCCTGGTAACCGTGACGACGACCGAGGGTCAGCAAATTCGTGAAATTCGGGCTGGAAATAACTTTACCTCACAGAATCCACCCGAAGCTCATTTCGGGCTCGGACCGGCAGCCAGCGCAACCGTAGCTGTGGCCTGGCCGGACGGCACTCAAACCGTGATGGAAGCTGTCGCAGTTGATCAATTACTGACTGTCACACCCGATGGCTAGCGCTCTTGTTACCTATTTTTCTGTATAAAGACCCGCTAGACAGTTTCATCAGGATATGTTGATATAAAAATAAACAAGATACTCTAAGCAAGAAATCAGAGGAGGCATTATCATGAAATATGCAACACTCGGTCATTGCTTCATCCTACTGCTGGCACTCGGCGCGACACCACTGACCTGTAACGCTGACGACAAGGGCTGGCAGGTACCCAGAACACCCAACGGCTCGCCTGATTTCCAGGGCGTGTGGGCAAACAACAGTGCAACCCCGCTGGAGAGGCCTGATTCCCTTGCAGACAGAGCCAACCTGACTGAAGAAGAGGTTGCAAAACTCAAGGATCATGCCGCCAGACTTTTCAATGGTGATACCGATGCTGCATTCGGTGACAGCGTTTACGAAGCAGTACTCGCGGGTGATGAAGATCATGAATCCTATGATCCTACTACCGGCAACTACAACCAGTTCTGGGTGGTGGATCGCGACTTTGACAGCAGAACTTCTCTGGTGGTGGACCCACCAAATGGGAAGATACCGGCATTGACCCCCGAAGCTCAAAAGCGCTCGGACGAACTGATTGCCTATCTCAAGGATCACTCAGCAGATAGTTACGAAGATAGAATCAACTCTGATCGGTGCATTACCTACGGTGTGCCGTTTCTCTATGCCGGGTATAACGGATATTTCCAGATTGTACAAAACGACACCCATGTGGCAATACTGCAGGAAATGATCCATGAAACCAGAACTATTCCAGTAGACGATCGACCACCCCTGGACAAGGCAATCGGTCAGTGGATAGGTGACCCCAGGGGTCACTGGGAAGGCGATACACTTGTCGTCGAAACCAGGAATTTCTCTCCCAAGAGCACATTTTTGCAATCTAGTGAAAATCTGCATTTGACCGAGCGTTTTACAAGAACAGGACCGGAGAGCCTTGAGTGGGTTATCAGAGTTGATGATCCGACAACGTGGGTGAAACCCTGGACGGCAGTGGTATTGTTGACCAAATCAGAAGACGATTTATTCGAATATGCGTGTCATGAAGGGAATTACGCAATGGAAGGTATTCTGGCGGGGCAACGAAAACAAGAACAAGCTGAAGCAAGCGCAGGGGGTAACGAGTAATGCGAGGCAAATCCTCAATATTGATAGGTATCACCACCGCCATTTTGCTGTCATTTACCCAGCCGCTGAATGCGCATCACGCATTTTCGGCCGAGTTTGATCCGGATACACCGGTTATGCTGAGGGGACAGGTCACCAAAATAGAATGGATAA
>CAZJRI010000314.1:810-1887 GCA_964548025.1 uncultured Pseudomonadales bacterium | reverse complement strand
TCGGTTTTGCCTGTTAATTCTGCTAGGTCGGGAAGTGTAATTTCACCTCAATACCATTACCCCTGGAACACTGCTAGCTATGGTTCTATGCCTCCTTGCTTTTATTGACTTTTACTTGTTCATTCTGTAGGCTAAAAGAAGCTCAAGAGCTTTCATCGCGGGAGCGAATACCAGGAAAGCCTAGACACCTCGTTTTAATCAGGAGAAGAAAGTTGAATAGTGAGAAGCAGAAACAACTTATCAGTTACATCGCTCCGAGTGCTCCTGCCACGCGCCGGCCTGCTACAGGAAACGAAGCCTTTCTCCGTCCAGAGATCGGCTTCACACCTAAATGGTATCATGGCGCACTCGGCATCGACTTCGGTGAACAGTGGCATACAGATGTCGTCTATCGGCGTAAGAGTCTTATCTCGATGGGACAGGAGTTAATGCGACGGTTCGGCAATCGAAACATTGGATGGATTCAGCATCCCGACGAACCACCAGATTTGCTGACGGGAACGTTCGGTGCATGTACTATTGCAGCGATCTATGGACTACCGCTTATCTACGCTGCGGATAATTGGCCAAATTGCGAACATCAATACCTGCAGTCAGAACAGATCGATCGACTTACGCCTCCTAACCTTGATATCAACCCCTTTTTTTGCAAATTCATGGATGAGGTCGAATGGATATCTCACCAAAATGGACGTATTGAAGGTTACATCAACTGGCAAGGTGTATTAAACAACACCTATCGGCTTCGAGGGGAGGAACTCTTTATTGACATGACTCTGGAACCAAACCGAGCCAGACACCTATTCGAGTGTGTCACCATGACGATGATTGAAGCCACTGAACGATTATATGAATGCCAACGTCAAACCGAGGTGCATATTCAGCACTCCACCGTTAGTAATTGCCTCGTTAATATGGTTTCCCCCGATCAATATCAGGATTTACTGCTTCCATTTGATCAACGAATTGCCTCGACCGCCGGTCTCATCGGGATTCACAACTGCGCCTGGAACGCAAGTGCATATATATTCAGCACTATGCAACTCTACCCGGTGTAGGATACATCGACATGGGTAT
>CAZJRI010000314.1:0-800 GCA_964548025.1 uncultured Pseudomonadales bacterium | reverse complement strand
AGTCGAATCTAGTTAACGCAAAAGAGTCTTTCCCGGATGCTCGTCGAGCGATTATGTATCCGCCAGTCGAACTTGCTAATAAGCCGTTAAGCGAGATCCGGCGTGACCTGGAACTGATCACTCACGACTATGCTCCCTGCGACATGGTTTTTGCTGATATTGAATCAGGTACACCAGATGATCGTGTGATAGAGGTAATCGAATTGTGCGAGGAGATGAGCGAAGCACTCTAGAATTGAGGCTTCCACTCTTCACCACCCACCAATCTGCCTAGCCTCTGATGAAGGTTCGCCATCATAAACTAATTGCCCCTGGCTGAGAATCAAAATACGATCAGCGTACTGAGTTGCAAGATCAAAGTTGTGAATGGAAAAAATTAGAGATAATGATGATGTATTTGAGAGTCCGCCCGCGTCAGTACCGGGTTGGTCAATCAGGCGACAGGTTTGATCCAGTGTTTGGTGCAGATGTTCCAGATCTTGTCCGGTAGTCGGTTCATCCAGGATTATTAATTTGGGCAATCCAGACAAGCTTGCCGCGACGGCCACCCGCTGCCGTTGCCCCTGAGAGAGGGAAAAAGGTGCTTCCTCTGATAGACTAACTAAGTCAAAATTAACCATCAGCTCAGTTGTAATACTGTTCCGATTTGCACCGAGTGTACGAGATCGAGATAGATGATGATAGGTGAACTCTACCTCTTGCCGAACGGTTTTTGCCTGCAACATTAGATCCGGATTTTGAAACACAATTCCGATTAGGTCTATCACATCTTTGAGTCTGCGTATACGTCGGCCGCCGAG
>CAZJRI010000313.1:0-1897 GCA_964548025.1 uncultured Pseudomonadales bacterium | reverse complement strand
AGCAGGTCGCTATGCTAAGGGGCTTATGAGCCACGTTAGAACTCATGAGCCAGAAGCGTTCGTAGATAAACTCATATGTGGTGCCTATATCGAGGCGAGATCTTGTGAAAGATTTGCCCAGTTAGCACCTTATTTGGATGACGAGTTAAATAAATTTTATATCTCACTTTTGAGATCAGAAGCGAGGCATTATCAAGACTATTTGACACAAGCTCAAAGCGTTTCTGATAAAGACATAACTGAAAGAGTGATATTTTTCGGTAAAATAGAGGCTGATTTAATCAAGTCACCTGACACCGACTTTAAATTCCACAGTGGTATGCCAACAAAGTTTAATTCCTTCGGTTTTTGACGCTTACGGCGGAGTAAATGTTCCACTTCCCGGTCGGCGATAGTGACCGGTGAATCGTCTGACTTGCGTTCAACTGAGATCTGTCGGGTTTGAAAATGTTGGAGCGTTACTTCACCGGCCTGAAGTGCAATCGATCTCGCAATGTCTAACCGATAGGTAATTGCCTCAGGCGGAAGGTCTGCTCTATCCATCGATCTCTCCAACCCAATAGGATAAATACTGTCGTATGACTTCAGGCGTTTCGCTATTGGCAATCATTAAAACGCCCTCGGTGATAACTTCAAAATATTCAGACAACTGCCTGCCCTTGATCTCTGCTGTCTTTTCTGCCCGTTGTCGGATTGTCTCAGCATCTCGGCCATCAATTGCCATTTGTAGAAAGGCAGATAAAGCTGGATCTTTGATTTGCTCAATCATTGGTTCAATAGACAAAATACCGCCTCGCCTAGCTGCTGCTCCCATTTCAATTAACCCCACAGCAATTAATCCCAGTGGAGGACGGCTAGAATAGACAATGCTGTTACTATCAGATTGGGGGTTATAATTTTCTGCCGAGATTGCAAATGGCTCTTCAGAAAAAATGCCAGTTCCAGCCCAGCAAGAGAGCTGAGCACGCATTACAGGTGGTGTCTCGGAAGAGGCAATCATTACAACCCCCTCCGTAATGACTTCGAAATACTCTGACAATTGACGGACCTTGATCCTAGCCATTTTTTCTGCCTGTTGTCGAAGCGTTTCAATATTTCGGCCATCAACGGCCATCTGTAAGAACTGCCGTAATGCGAAGTCATCAATTTCTGTAATTTGCGGCTTAATAGATAAGATGCCATCACGTCTGGATCTGTCACCCAGGCCAATTAGGGTTTTTACAATTGATTTCAGTGGGACGATGTCGGGGTAGACGATGGCAGGTAAGCTATCATAAAATAAATTTACTTTCTCTCGACTGAGAGACCAACGCGGACTTCAGCCAGGGGATGCTTCGACCTCATCTATCTCCTGCACGGGAGATGATTCGACAGGTCCTCAGGTGTCCCCTGTCGAATCACCACTTTGGTTGATGGTAATTTTCCCCTCGGTCTCCATCTTTTTGACCTGGTTAAGAATCTTCTGCTGTTCGTCTTCTACCTCTTTAACTTTCATCTTGGGTAGTGATTCGATTATCTCGTCAAGTTCCTTTTTTATTTGTATACTCATTGAACCACGAATTTTATCTGCGACAGCCGGATCACCTAATTTCAAGGCTGTAGCGAGCACAGTCAGATCAAACTCGGCTTGAATTTCTCGTGCCACCTGCTCCATGTCTTGTTGGCTAATTCCACTGAGATGGTCAAAAGTAAACATTTCATCGTCTTCTTCCATCTGGCTTGAATTGATAACTTCCTCTGCCGTTTGTGTTTGATCTTCAATTTTCATGTAGGTGTTACTCCTGTTTTTTCTTAAATGTTGTCTCCATAACATGGACATCGGAATGGGGCACTGATCAGATTCAGAAAGTTATCACACACAACCTGGCACTGTCAATATCATAATAGTTTGGGATAT
>CAZJRI010000312.1:0-1912 GCA_964548025.1 uncultured Pseudomonadales bacterium | reverse complement strand
TGAACATGTAGGTAAGGCTCAGAGCAGATGATAATCGCGAAGATGTCATTTCCAGGTTTACCTGAGCCGCAAAAGACATGATTATTGCCAGAACATTCCAGCCGATAAAGGTGACAAAAGCAGCGATAGTTATCAACCTGGAAACATTAGATACAGCTGCCCGTTCTACCAATACTGCAGGAGGATGGTTAACCAGTAAAAGAGAGATGTGGGTCACAAACACCAGACCCATCAAAGCTCCACTGATCATTCCAGCGATCACCGTACGCAGCGGCTCTTCCATTTATGACTCCAAATCGGGTGAGACAGGCTCTACGAGAAATGCTTCCTCTCCGTAGGTTCTTGATAACAATAAATACCAAGCTGTTCCTATTTCTTTTGACGGCGGCACGGCGAAAATTGATGGTCCTGCACCACACAAAACGACTGCATTAACCCCGATATTATTCAAGAGGTCCCGAAAAAGTGCCCATCCGGGGTAAATATCTTCAGCTATCACCTGGAACTGATTGAAAAAGAGCTCTGGAGGACAATCTCCACCAGAGCGAATCCTCGCGGCCAGTTTGTGAGTGAGATTCCCAATCGTATACATCGTCTTGTCAACCCGGGAGAATGCAGATGCCGTCTTAGAGTTGCCGGATTGGTGTTGCACAGCAGGTTTAACGATCAGAAATCTCGGGATCCTAGCTGAAGGGATCGGTATCACTTCTTCCCCTCTTCCTCCCACAAGAGCAGTCCCTCCTTTGATGAGGAACGGCACATCCGAACCTACCGAAGCTGCTGTTTCTAGCAAATCGCCATCCGAAAGTCCTAGATTCCAAAGATAGTTCAACCCTCTTAACGTCGCTGCAGCATCGGCGGACCCACCGCCTAATCCAGCTGACACAGGAATCTTTTTCGCCACGGAAATTTTCGCTCCTTCTGAAATGCCAGCACGATTTTTCAACTCAATAGCTGCTTTGGTGGCCAGGTTATCGTCGGCTTGGATATCACTATCATCACATTCAACTACGATTGAATCAGCTTCAGACAGCGTGACAGTGTCGAATAGATTGACTGTCTGCATCACCGACACGAGGTCGTGGTACCCATCTCTGCGTTTACCAAGAATTTCAAGGGTCAGATTAACCTTTGCATATGCTTTTTCAACAATGCTGCTTTGATCAGTCATTGAGTTTTCGCCTGTGACTGCGACGAACCGAGCCCGGGGTGTTTGAAGGTCTTCCATTTTGGACCCATACGTCATACAGGACCTGCCAGTCATCAATGGACAGAGTGGCTGGTCGCCTTGTTGTTGCTATCCCCGTCTCATTCACCAGTTTCCTTGCATCATCCAAATTGATGAAGAGACCGTCTGCCAGCGAATTATGGAGTTGTTTGCGAGGACTTTTGAATCCACTTCTGGCCAACCTAAAAAAATCTTCACTTGAGTCGAAACGTAGCCTGGGGACACTTACAGGTTTCAATTTCAACACAGAGGAATGAACTTTCGGCGGCGGGTCGAAACATTCCGGTGGTACGTCGATGACATTGTCTACAGATGCATAGATTTGAACGGCCAGAGAGAGCAGGCTCATGTCCCCAGGGTCCGCTGCCATTTCCCTCGCAACTTCTCGCTGAACCATGATGACCATAGAAGTCGGCTGGTGAGTAGATTCAAGGAAGTTCCGGACTATAGGATTGGCGGCATAATAAGGCAGATTAGCTACGACCTTGTAATTACCATCTGACAACCAGACATGAGAGTCTGATCCGAAGTGGCGAGCGTCAAGGTTAAGTACTTTTACGTTAGAGTTCGCTTCATATCTCAACACCAATCGTGCTGCTATTTCTGCATCGTATTCAATCAGCAGTACTTTTCCTGCCTGGCTGACAATATCCTTCGTAAGTGCGCCTCGCCCCGGGCCGACCT
>CAZJRI010000311.1:0-1940 GCA_964548025.1 uncultured Pseudomonadales bacterium | reverse complement strand
AAGCGTTTACCAGAAACCCTCATTCCCATCGGGTGCCGAAGATCCGTCGCCCATCGTGAGTCAATTACTCTGCCATCTGCTGCCAGTTTACTTACCCAGCCAACACCGTCACCATTGGTACTTGAAATAAAATATACACCTGAATCAGTACTGCCCAAGCTGAAAAAATAGGCTGACTCTGGCTGCGAAAAAGCTGGATGCTCAACTAATACTGGGGTAGAAATCAAAGCGATAACTACAGCCATTGTGTGAATAATTCGATTATGAAGAATTTTCATCTTTCTTTTTTTGTCTCCTCAAGCAACTCAACCATTTTGTCATATATGTCATGATCATCTTTATTTTGTCGCATAGCTAGTTATAGTAATAACAATTCGTATACTTTTTAAGCGGGAGCAATATCTGACAATGACAATTTACATCTATCTTTCTAGGATTTTTTCCCTTGTCACTCTCATCATCCTGTTGGGTGGCCTGTTAATGCCGAGTGTTAGCATATCAAACATATCGGATGTTCCCATTCTCCAGCCTGGTGCTCCAGGCAATGCCACTCGTCAAATTGATGCCGAAACTGCGGTGGCAATTGCTAATTCTTCATACACAGTCGCCGATGTCGATTTCATGCAGGACATGATTATCCATCATCACCAGGCTCTGTTGATGGCAATTCTGGCAGCACAAAGTACCAATAACCAGGCAATTCTAGATCTGGCAGGACGCATCGATGTTTCACAGGCGGATGAAATCAATTTTATGCAAGGCTGGTTGCAAGAACGCGAAGAGCAAGTGCCTGATCCCATAGCAGAACACTCAGAACATACTCACCACAACATGATGGGTATGGCGACTCCAGAACAAATGGCTCAGCTTGCTGAGTTAAAAAGCACAGATTTTGACCGACTTTTCCTGCAACTGATGATTACTCATCACGACGGCGCGATAAAAATGGTCGAGGAACTCAGAGAACAACCCGGCTCCACCTACGACCCCCTTCTCAATGAATTTGCCTCGGATGTAACCAACGATCAGGCAGTGGAAATTGAACGAATGAACGCCCTACTGATAGGCCTTTCAAGTGACCCACGAGCTGGACTGAAGGCAGGGTTACACGATGCTGGCGAAGCAATCATGAATATGCAACTACTGGAATCCCAAAACAAGCCCTTGGGATTCTACGACCCTGCAAATCCCGAAGAACGTGGTATCGACAAACCCAAGGATGCAAAGGACGAAGAAGCAGAAGATGAAGATAAGGAACAGACCATCGAAAAAGCTGCCCAAGATCGGCGTTATCCAATGCTCAGTTTTTCCCAAACAGACATGGCCTTCCGTGATGACCTACTGGTGACTGGCAGCTACCATGGCTTCAACATTTATCGCATCGGCGAGGAGGGTCTACCAAGACTCATAACCTCCGTTGTCTGCCCAGGAGGTCAAGGTGATGTTTCCATCGTTGGAGACCTACTAATTTATTCAGTCGAGCAGACCCGTGGCCGCCTTGACTGTGGTCTGGAAGGTGTAACTGTAGATGCCAGTCTGGACCGTTTCCGGGGATTGCGTATCTTTGACATCTCCGATTTGAGTCGCCCAATGCAAGTTGGCGCTGTACAAACTTGCCGTGGTTCTCACACCCATTCGGTGGTGGCAGGTCCTACGCCAGATGGCAAGATTCTGGTCTATAACTCGGGTACTGGAAGCGTTCGTGAAGAAGAAGAACTGGATCAATGCATCAAAGACATTCCCGGTGACGACCGCACTGCCCTGTTCCGTATTGATGTGATCGAAATTCCAGTGGATGATCCCTCTGAATCTAGGATCATTGATAGCCCCACTGTATTTGCTGACCCAGAAACTGGAGTACTTGCTGGTCTTTGGCGTGGCGGTGACCATGGCGATGACTCACAGGAGACTGAGATTACGGACCAGTGTCATGATATAAC
>CAZJRI010000310.1:0-2025 GCA_964548025.1 uncultured Pseudomonadales bacterium | reverse complement strand
AACCAAATAGGATCAGATCCAGGCAGATAGTTTTTTTGTAGCTGTTGGTGATAACTATGCAAGACAACAAATTACTAAAAGGGTTAGAGCTATAGCTCCGACTCTAAAACTGATGTCTTTAATTCACAGCACCGCAATCATTGCTAAAAGCGCAACCTTAGATTCTGGAGTTATTGTTGCTGCAGGGGCGATAGTGAATGCCCAGGCTAGCGTTGGAGAAGGCGTCATTGTCAATACCAATTCTGTCGTTGAGCATGACTGTAGGCTGGACGAATTCTCCAGTGTGGCGCCATCAGCTGTGCTAGGTGGCAATTGTAAAATTGGTGAATGCAGCGCGATAGGCATAGGCGCTGTTATCAAGCACAAACAAACGATTGGTCGCCATACGGTTATTGGAGCGGGGGCATTGGTACTAAAAAATGTTAATGATTATGTGACCGCTTTTGGAACGCCGGCTAAAGAAATAGGGACTCGAGAAAAGGCGCAAGGCTACCTATAGTCATTGGTTTTCAGGCTTTAAAAGTTCCAACAGGTAATATTCGACTAAACAGCTTCCTTTGATAGCTCATAGTAGATGACAATATCGAATACAGAAAGTTTTGTGGTTCATTCGGATCACGTTGGTGATGCTTTCCAGATTTCTGTGGCGTTTCCAACTGTGGTTGAAGGAAAGCTGTCGAACTGCTGACCGCACCACCACCGGTGGAGAGATTGGCACCTGCGCAGAAACCTCGCCCGGCACCTGTCAAGGTGAGCACCCTGATCGAATCGTCATTCGCGCAGTTGTCAAGTGCCACACAGAACTGCTCCAGCAGGGCAGGACTGAGCGAGTTAGTCGTTTAGGACGTTCAGGGTAACTCGGGCAATAGGACCGAATTTTTCCAGGATAACCAGGTTTTCTGACATAGTTGTTCCGACCCGCCAATCTCCCGCACAGAATTTGTCAACTTTCGCGCAGAGATGTTGGGGAAAGCCTCTCTCGTTTAAGCAGAGAATACGGATACCCAATTAGCTCTTGAGGGATAAGCCTGTTTGTCACACTCGAATCGTGACGCTCAAGCTTGCCTCCCAATTTGTTTCAGGACGATTTCTGGCCTGTTGGTCCGTTTCAGTATCAGCGACACCAGCCAGAGAACACGCTTCTTTATCAACTGGTCAAAGAACACTGGCCTTCGTTTCAAAGCATGTTGGCAGAGCAGGGCAGAAGCCTACCAGGGTATGTTGTTAGAGAGTTTGAAGACTACCTGAAGTGCGGTCGTCTTGAGCATGGCTTTCTGCGTGTTCGATGTGAGTCCTGCCACCATGAGAAGCTGGTGGCATTCAGTTGCAAGAGACGCGGTTTTTGTGCCTCGTGTGGCGCGAGGCGGATGGTTGATAGTGCTGCACATCTGGTGGATGAAGTGTTTCCGAAGCGACCGATCCGGCAGTGGGTACTGAGTGTACCGTTTCCATTGCGCTACTTGTTCGCAACAAATCCGCAGGTGATGAGCCGTGTTTTGGCTATTGTGTACCGCGTGATCAGCACATTCTTGATTAAACGTTCGGGAAGGACGGTGAAATCGGGTGCACAAAGCGGTGCTGTCACATTGATCCAGAGATTCGGCTCGGCACTCAATTTAAACTTACATTTCCATATGCTCTACCTGGGCGGTGTTTATGACAGCAAAGGCTACTTCTGGCCGGTGAAACCACCGACTAAGGAAGACATGGATCACATCACCCACACGATTGCCCAGCGGGTCTCCCGATATCTGGAGAGAGAAGGGTACTTGTACAGGGACGAGGAAACTGAGTATCTCGACCTTGTGGCTGAAGAAGACGATGCCATGCACGGTATTATCAGCGCATCGATTACTTATCGGTTGGCGTTTGGTCCAAATGTCGGCAAGAAAGCACTGACCCTGCAGGCCGTTCCGGTGAGCGACGGTCAAGCAAGATCAATAGAACTCGTCAGTAAGCAGGCAGGCTTTTCTCTACATGCAGGCGTGGCCTGTAAATCGAACCAGCGCAAGAAACTCGAGCACC
>CAZJRI010000309.1:0-2101 GCA_964548025.1 uncultured Pseudomonadales bacterium | reverse complement strand
GCCCTCGGTGCGTTGGCGCTAAGCTACAAGAGAACAGCTTCCCTGCGTTAGGTTCCGAAGTAGCCTGATCGGACTCAAATTACAAATTTGAGGCTCATGACCATCCTACTGTCTAATTGTGTGAAGGAATGATCTCCAGGGTGGGAGAAGGGAAAGACACAGCCATGATGTCGAGTTTTGAGTACTGGCGCGCCAGAGGCGAACTGATGCGTGAAAAACTGAGCAGCGACCTTATAAAGGCAATTGAGGAACGAGACGCCTACGCAAACCTTGCAAGCGTCTGTGCCTGGTGCAGGAAGATCAAAGGCAGCGACAGTAATTGGCTCACCCTCGAAACCTACCTGGCGCAGAACGACCGAATGGTGTCACATTCCATCTGCCCTGAATGCTCAGAACGAGAATTGGAAAGAACCTAAATGTAACCGCCAATCGCCTGCTTTCTTATAGTTTTTCGGCAGCCAGTTCTTGGCCAGATGTGGAAGTTACAATTCTGGCTAATTTAGCTTCTTGTCAATCCAGTACTTAGTACCTTGTAGCGTCGCCTGCAGTGCAAGCCCATTTTTTGTTATTTGATAGAGGGTGACCCCGTCTACAGCAGTGCCTGCCACATTACCTTCACCGCCTTTCTCATCGGATTTCGCTGCTGCGTCAGCTTGACCTGCGAAATCCCATCCAGAATTGATGAACCGGTCGAGAGCTTTGCGAGAGTGGAAAACAAATATCCCACGAAAATCTTTGACCCCCCAACCGATACCCACACCAGCACTACCCATCTTCATATAGGTGTCTTTGCCCGATTCATTGTCGTGGACTACACCGCTGCCACCACCCGCTGACACAAAGACGACATTTACGCCAATGTTGGAGAACACAGCAAAGCCAGCAGCGTTTTTTAACTCACTCTGAGTAGCAGGTTTCTCTTGATATAACCGCTCGAGTACTTCAGTTCGCATTTTCTTGATCTTGGCTCTTTTCTTATCTGCTTTGTCCGCAAAAACAGGGTTGCAGAGAAAGAGCATGATCATTGAAAAGCTGAGTATTCTTGTCATCTGGGGATCCTCTGTCTGGTGGCTATTTTAGTAGATGCATATGGTAATAGCTGCGAAATTACTCCAGTAGACCACTCTGATTTGAACCAGCCACTCGATGATTTCCGTTATGATTCGTAAGCGGACTGATGATCGCCAGTCAATAGGCGAAGTTCAACTGGGGGAGTCTTGGAAGGCGTTCAAAGAGCGATCCCACGAAGTCATCATTGCCTCTGCAAAGTCCTCAGGATCTCCCGATTCGAGGGACGCAACAATCCGCTGGCCATATTCCGAGATTTCACGAAACACACTCAGGATCTCATCAATCTTACGCAGGTACGGCCCCTCTGCCAGTTCGTTACCCTGGTGACTCTCGATAACCGCCTCAGCCGCATGCAGTCCAGTCTTCAAAGCCATGGTCAGCCCTTCACCACTGATCGGCGCATTAGCACCGGCAGCATCCCCGACCAGCAGGATGTTCCCGACTGCAGGGTGGAATTGCCCGTTCCACAGAAAAGGTGACACGATCGGCTGCGGGCAGCCGTCACGCCAGGCTGGTTTCAGATCAGGATCGAGATCGTGATGTTCAACCAGGTACTGCCGACAACGCTCTATCGTTTCGTCGACCTTACCATCTTGCGCCACACCTTCGAGCAATGTCGCTTCACCTTTGCAGTGCACGAAGAAAATTTCCTCCAGGCTGGAGGTAAACATATTGAATCGATCAGACGGCAAGTCCAGTAGCGTCTCAAAGTAAACACGGTAGCCAACTCGCACGGGAGGTCGAAACTCAGGGTAGATCAGGTTTCGAACCGTCGAAAAGGCTCCGTCCGCACCGATCACGAATTTTGACTCCAGCTCCAGTTTCTCAGACCCGACCTTGACTTGAAGCTCTGATAACCCGGCCTCCTGTGATAATCCGATCAGGCGCGCATTGTCCCAAATCTCCGCACCGGCATCCTTCGCCGATTCGCACATCCAGGTATCTAGGGTATGACGCCAGGTGGTAGGCGTGTTTATGTCCAACGTTCGAGTTTTCGCACCAGGTACGTGCAAGGCGTAACCAGAAAGGT
>CAZJRI010000308.1:0-2121 GCA_964548025.1 uncultured Pseudomonadales bacterium | reverse complement strand
GCTCGTTTGCCAGTTGTTGTCGCTTGCTCGCAAGGCATCGCTGACACGAACACCCGGCGAGGGCTTTCGACCAGTGTGATTCACAATGGCGTCGACCTTAACCTTACCAAAGCGCCAATGAATCACGAGGGCCGAACAGCCCCGCGACATGCACTTGGCCTTCCCGAGGCTGGTCGACTATTTCTCTACGCAGGCCCACTGATACCGCGAAAAAATCCAGAACTTCTGATACGTGCTATGATGATTCAAACGAAGCACAAAGATTCCCTACTCGTTCTGGGTGACGGCCCGCTGCTGTCCCGCTGCCGCAAGTTGGCTAACGGTGCCACAAATATATTCCTGCCGGGGTCTGTCAAATCCATTACCGATTACCTTGAGGTGGCTGATATCTGTGTCTCTGCTTCCCGTGCGGAAGGAATTCCCAACACTGTACTTGAAGCACTCTCCACCGGCTTACCTGTCCTTTTATCGGACATACAGTCACACCGGGAAATCCTGGCGCTCTCACCCGCGGCCGGATGGCTGTTCCAAACAGACAACCTGAACGGATTGCTTGAGAAAATCGAAAATATCACGTTAAGCCCCGAAAACCGACATGCCGCCCGGCAACTCGCAGTGGAAAATTTCAGCGCAAGTGGCATGTCACAGGCTTATCAGAACCTGTATCAAGATTTAGTCTCTATGAATACATCTCAAGATTAAGTATGCGCAAGATCACTCCCTTGCGACTGTTTCATTGTGATGTACTGGTGTTCGATACCATCGGTGCTGGATGGCTTCACCACTGTCTTCCTGATGACTGCAACGTGGCCACCATTGATATTCGTGACCGGATGCCACTTCTACTGGACTTTGGGTTCGTCTATCTGTTGTTTAAACATCTCTTGCTGGGAGAGAGGATAACACCCGGCGGCTTGTCCTACGCCTGGTTGACCGCTCTATTCGACCGAATTGCACCTCGGGTCATACTTACCTGCGCCGATAACAACCCTCTACTCGCGCGATACGCACAGGCACATCTCGACATACCAGTGATATTTCTTCAGAACGCCCTGCGGGATACGGTCGGATCAATGACTCCTGGCATGCGTCTTCCTTTATACCTATCACTGGGTAAGGTCGAGGCAAATCTATTTCAATCCATAGGGGTGCAGTGCCAGAAATACACGCCAACTGGCTCAGTTAAATTAGGTCTTTCTATCGAACGGGTAAAAGAAAGTAGCAACTCATCATTTGATCTATGTTTTATCTCGCACTACCGCCCAGAGCTTTTCGCCCAGGATGGGCCCAAACACTACCCACTGATCGAGAAGAACCAGCGCATTTTGTTCGAGCACATCTCTGACTATGCTTTAACTTGTGGACTGTCACTTGCCGTAATCTCTAAAACCCGTGAAACCGGGCTGCAGCTAGCCGAGGAGAAATACTTCAGCACAATTGCGGGAACAGTACCGTTTAAGTTTATCCCAGCAGACAAGGGTAACCACGAGTTGGATTCTTATCTCGCAGGACTTGCCAGTGGTCTCGTAATTCACCCAGCATCAACACTAGGATTTGAATTGTTCGCGGCTGGCAAGAAGGTTCTTTTTGGCGCGAGCGCTGACTCCACCTTGATTCAGCAATGGGGCATCCAGCACTATTTCGATGCTCTGCCAGATCTTGTTAAATTGAAGACCCCTACAAGCGACGCATTTATCAAACGCTGTGATGAAATCCGGGCCATGCCGGATAATCAATATCGAGAAATTACCCAAACAGCTGCTTCGACTGTCGTATCAATGCCCAACAATGGGCATCCACACGAAACCGTAAAACAACTGATCTACAGCCTTCTTGCGTGATGACATTCCGTTTTTCCGAACCCTTCCTATCGCGCGTATCCACCAGATTCCACTCGAACATCCCTCGAGGTTCGCAACCTATCAGTCCGACGTAAGTAGTTCTTTCTCCCAGATGTCCACAACACGATGAATGTCGTAGGCCTCAGAGCGTACCCCGCAGGCCTCGCTGCACCTTGCATACAACTTATCATCTTTCAACAGGCGCTTTATAGCCAACGTCCAGACGTCAATTGTTGTCTGATGTTGAGACACTCCATTAATCAGCGCTCCGAAAGAGGTC
>CAZJRI010000307.1:0-2192 GCA_964548025.1 uncultured Pseudomonadales bacterium | reverse complement strand
TGTATATTTCGGTTATGAACGCATCCTGGAGGCTTCTACCTATATTGGAGAGCTGACTGGTCTATCAAAAAAAGACGAGTCGCTTCTTGATCTCTTCGGCATTTTCAGAACATTCAAACACACATTTGGCAAGGTTAGCGTCAGCTTCGGTGAACCAGTAGATTTAAGTCGATTTCTGGATCAGGAATTGCCTGGCTGGCAATCTCATCTCGAGAATCCTGCTGACTTCTCGAAGGCATGCACATCGTTATCAATTCAACTGGCATCAAATATCAATGATGCAGCAACTGTAAATCCCATCAACCTGGTCGCAACCGCCTTATTATGCACACCGCGTCAAACAATGGGTCTGCACAGGCTTGAAAATCAGGTAAGCGTACTACAATCCCTGGCACAGACAGGCGGCAAAAGGAATACGAGCACAACGACCAGCCTCAGTCCAACTGAGGTTATTATACAAGCCGAGAAAGTGACTGGTATCAAGCGTAACCAGGAGGGATTTGGCGATATCCTATATGCACCACCTGAGTCAGCCGTACTACTCACCTACTACCGGAATAATACACAGCACCTGTTTGTACTTACCTCTCTGATAGCAAGGATGCTTCGCATCAACGCCACCCTGTCTGGCTCTGACATTATCGACAGGTGCATGGTTCTGGCACCCTATCTCAGAGCCGAACTATTTCTTGGCTGGACCCTAGACAGATTGCCGGAAAAATGTAACGAAACACTAAACGCAATGGCATCTCTCGGACTCATCAAACTGGACAATGAGGTTGTCAGCATCCCGCCTCGAACGACTGAAGAATACGCAGCGCTTCTGGAACTCGGCGAAATTGTCGAACCCATCCTGGAGCGATTTCATATCGTCACCTCGCTGCTATCAGAAGATCAGCAGCAATCGGTGGAAAACCTTGAAAAATCTGCTTCTGATATCGCTCATCAACTCTCTGCCATTTACGGCATTAACTCTCCCGAGTTTTTTGACAGATCTCTTTTCGCGAGGTTTATCTCGACCCTCAAAAGTGAAGGCTGCATTGGTGCAATTAAGGAAGATGAATCCACCAACGACAATTTCTTCCACCTGAAGAATACCATTGAGGCTAACCTTGATGCTGATGTCCTCTACAATGTACTCCAGTCGGTGACTCAGGTAACAAAGCTCTCTGCAATCACGGATTCAGAAAAACATCAAAACGATTCGCTTTTGCAGACAAACTAAACGAAGGTTGGAAATCTTCTATATCTCCACCTGTTGCGGGTCGTTTAACGACCACTCTCGGACATCCGGTTCGTATCGCCAGTTGTAGAAGTGCAGCTATGTTCTCCTCTGGCGGAAGGAATCTCTGCAGAATCTGCATATCGCCTTTGACGTTCGCACTTTTTCGACCCACTGGAAACATGGGATCAAGAACAATTACATCGGGTATATCTGAACCCGGTTTGAGGTACAAGGCAGCGTCCTCTTCAATCAGGGTCATTCGTTCCGTAATTTCCTTTAGCTCCTCTGAATCAGGTTTTGCCAATGCCTCTTTGAGCATTAAAGAAAGGATTGTAGAGCGTTCAAACATCGTCACCTCACAACCTTCTTTTGCCAGGAGCAGACTGTCTACTCCCAATCCAGCCGTACAATCCCATACCCTCTGTCCCGGTTTTGCTGCAGTCGCTTTCAGAAGCAGTTCTCTTTTACCTCCACGAAACAGTCGATGCTTTAACTGAGGTGATGAGAAGTCAATGCACAGTGGGTGCTGTGGGCTAAGTACATCTTTCAAGCCATAGCGGCTTTCATGTCGAACTAGAATAAATCGAGGCATAAAACTCAAAAATTCAGGCGTAAGTATCTACTCCGAATATTTCACCGTCTCCACCCTGCTTCCCCATAGATGCCGTTATGTTATAGAAATCTATCTCTTTTTGCCTGATTGGAATATAGGGTCGTAGATGTGGCTGTCTGTCTGATTCCTGATTATGAGGTTGGGTAGATTCAGTTTCAGATGGCAAGGATGCTCGTTTGTGATCAATCAGAACCGAGTCTGAGGGCTGTTTCTTATTTGCGGCTGAAGGCTCTTTATTACGAGCGGCTGAAGGCTCTTTATTACGAGCGGCTGAAGGCTCTTTACTAAGAGACGCTGAGGGCTCTTTATTACGAGCGGCTGAAGGCTCTTTACTAAGAGACGCTGAAGGCTCTT
>CAZJRI010000306.1:0-2262 GCA_964548025.1 uncultured Pseudomonadales bacterium | reverse complement strand
GTATGATCAAATTCGGCTTCTGGCCTTATTCTGAAATATGTACAGGATCAGATGCGAAAGTGGCGGAACTGGTAGACGCGCTGGCTTTAGGTGCCAGTGGGGTAACCCGTGGGAGTTCGACTCTCCCCTTTCGCACCAGCGTTCCAAGTAATTAATCATAGTTCACCTTCTACAATCAGGAATACCATCGTATGGATGTCTCTGTTGAAAATACTGGCGCAATCGGTAGGAAAATGACAGTCAAAATCCCTGCAGCAGATTTTGATCAGAATATTCAGTCAAGGCTGTCGACGCTGGCGAAGACCGTAAAACTTCCAGGCTTCCGGCCAGGCAAGGTTCCGCTCAAGGTGGTTGAAGCGAGATATTCCGAGCAGGTCCTGCATGAAGCAGCCGAAGAACTGATCAGTTCAAGCTATCATGATGCCGTTGTGCAGGAATCTGTTGAAACCGCGGGCCCACCATCGATTGAACCCAAGACGATGACACGCGGCGAGGATCTTGAATATGTGGCCACATTCGAAGTGTTTCCCGAGATCCCCCGAACTGACATTGCCGGCACGTCGATTGTTCGTAAATCCTGTCAGCCAGAAGAGGGAGATGTGACTCGAACAATCGAAACGTTGCGTAAACGTCGAACGATCTGGGAGGCAGATGAATCAGCAGCCAAGGAGGGTGACCGCTTGCTGATTGACTTCAAAGGAACTGTGAATGGAGAACCTTTCGAAGGTGGGGAAGCGGAAAATTATCCCGTTATACTGGGGGGAAGTACATTGCTTCCAGAGTTTGAGGAGCAGTTAACTGACCTGAAGACAGGTGACCAAGGTACAGTCGACCTGACCTTTCCTGAAGATTACCCAAATGAAGAACTTGCAGGACAACCGGCAAAGTTCAGTGTCGACGTTCGTGAAGTCGCAAAACCGAAATTACCTGAGATCGACGAGGACTTCATAAAAAGTTTTGGTGTGGAAGAGGGGACCGACCAGGCATTCCGCAACCAAATTCTGGAAAACCTGGAGAAGGAATGTTCACAAAAAATTCGCAGTGACACTCATGAAGCGGTGATGGAGGCTCTTCTCTTGGGGAACGATTTCGAAGTGCCAGAGGCCTTGATCCGAGAAGAAACTGAGCGTGCGGTTATGGCTGCCCGGGCCCAGATGCAGCAGCAGGGTCTACCTGCAGATACACCCGTCGATCCAGAACAGTTCAGGAATTCAGCTGAAAGACGTGTACGACTCGGGTTAGTTATGCATACAATCGTAAAACAGCGAGAAATAAAGCCAGACGATAATGCTGTTCGCCAGCGACTAGAGGACATGGCGTCAAGCTATGATGATCCTCAACAGTTCATTAAGTGGTACAGTGAAGACAGGAGCCGCTTGTCACAGGTTGAGGCCGCAGTTGTCGAGGACCATGTTGTGGAAGCGTTGCTGACCGACGCCGACGTCACTGATAGCGAGGTGAGCTTTGAGGACTTAATGAACCCGACTGTACCTGACACTATGCAACCGTGATCCGGGTCGATCATACTGACAGAGGTGATACTGTGACAGATTATTCCAAGCAACCTGCCTTGACGGCACCCCAGAATCTCGGTTTGGTGCCGATGGTCATCGAAACCACGGGTAGAGGCGAACGTGCCTACGATATCTACTCTCGTCTGCTCAAGGAGCGGGTCATATTTATGGTCGGCCAGATTGTCGACCATATGGCCAACCTGGTTGTAGCGCAACTGCTGTATCTGGAATCAGAGAATCCAGACAAGGATATTCATCTTTATGTCAATAGTCCTGGTGGTGAGGTGAATGCTGGTCTTGCCATCTACGATACCATGCAATTCATTAGACCTGACGTCAGCACTGTTTGCACGGGTCAGGCTGCGAGCATGGGTGCAGTGATACTTGCTGGCGGCACTTCGGAAAAGCGATTTGCACTGCCGCATTCACGAATTATGATCCATCAACCTTGGGGCGGGTTTCAGGGTCAGGCCACAGATATTGATATTCACGCCAAAGAGATTCTGAGAATACGTGAACGGTTAAACCAGATACTTTCCCACCATACCGGCCGCGATCTCGATATTGTTCAGAATGACACTGAGCGGGATAACTTTATGAGCGGAGAAGAGGCTGCAGAATACGGTATTATTGACCGAGTAATTAGCCAGCGCGAAGACTAATTATTATCACGCAAAGAGCCTCAATTGTGTACCCCTTGCAATCACGCTATAAAGACTGCATCTTACATAGGTGGCAAAGCTAATTT
>CAZJRI010000305.1:0-2332 GCA_964548025.1 uncultured Pseudomonadales bacterium | reverse complement strand
CTTAGAATTCAAAAAAACGGCCCCTACTCAGCCGATATTCTAATCATCAGTTCATTTTATATTGATGGTTCCCCCGCTCAACTCATTGTGGCCCTCAACAATGAAGCCCTATGGGAGAACGTTGGCAGTACCAGCGAGCTTCTGTGTATTTCCACCCCCAACAAAATCAATCTTTTCTGTAGTGAACAAGTACGCGAAACCTGGCTGGACGAAACCGCAGAACGATTTACAAATGAAGACAGCGACTTTTTTCTCAGTAGCGACAAGATCTACTCCGCTTACTGGTCAATTTTCGAATCAGACTATAAGGATTCACCGCAATTTATTGCCATAGCAGGCACCTCCGAATCAATTGCCATGGCAGGCATCGAACAATTTGAATCCATATTCATTCGTGTGGTCGTACTCACTTTGCTACTTATCGCACTTGTTAGTATGCGAGCAATCAGAGCGAGTCTCGACCCTCTCGAAAAACTGCTGAAGGCAACACGAACTGTCTCAGAGGGTGAATTCTCATCCCGGGTTGATCTGCATACGGGCGATGAATTCGAAGAACTGGGCAGCTCTTTTAATACGATGGTAGATCGAATAGGCAGGCAGTTTGATCTGCAATCTACCATGTCAAATCTGGGTCAGCAGCTCCAGGGAGCGACCGGAACGGAAGAAACGATCGAATTGATCTTTACTGCTATAAACAAAATCATCGACTCACCCATGTTGATGGTGACTTATGTTGTAAAAGAGGGGACATCAACGGCATCATTTAAGTACGTATCCAGCGCAAATCATCGAACGCAACACCAGGTAATGGATCTCATCGAAAAACCTAGGCTCACCAGTGAAGTCAAACTAATATCGGGTGAAGATTTAATCAGCAAACATGTGGGCTCCGAAGCAGAATTCGATGCTAAGAAACAATATTGTGTTGTACCGGGATTCAAGGACGACGAAATCATCGCCGTGCTCGTCATTGATGCCTGTAACCTTCCTAGAATCAGCGATTCTGTCGACTTATTCCTCAAACAGATTGGCGTCCTGCTCGCCAGTTCACTTTCGAATGTTTTTCTTAGTGACAGACTCTACTATCAGGCGCATCACGATCACCTCACAGGGCTACCAAATCGGTTGTATCTTAAAAATGTCATTGAAAAGGAAATGCAGGAATCGAATGACCACTCGCTGATTGTCTCAATATTCGATATTGACCGTTTCAAACTGATCAACGATACCCAGGGGCATGCTGCGGGGGATGAATTACTCATCCAGATAGGTGAACGACTCAGAGAAAACCTTGATGACTCTGCACTGGCAAGTCGCTTTGCAGGAGATGAATTCATCATCCTTACTAAACACGAAACCACTGAAGTTGCTGAATCGGATGCGATTAAAAAAGTTGCCGACCCGATAAAAAAGGTGTTTTCAAAGCCATTTTATATCGGTAATAGCAAACTGAAAGTAGATGCGAGCCTCGGGCTTGCCCGCTACCCGAGAGATGGAGACAACTTCGTCACCTTGCTGATGAACGCAGATGCCGCGATGTACCATGCAAAGAAAACAAACCCAGGTGGTCACTGTTTTTATTCACAAGAGCTACAGGAGAAACTCGCTAAAAGACTCGACGTAGAAGTTGCCCTTAACACCGCTCTGCCTGGCAATGAGCTTGAACTCTACTATCAACCCATCATTGAACTCAAAAACAGAGAAGTAAGTGGTGCCGAGGCGCTCATGAGATGGAACAGGCCCGGTCATGGTGTCGTCATGCCGGACGAATTTATACCGGTTGCAGAAGAAACCGGTCAGATAATCGGACTTGGCGACTGGGCAATGCTGGAAGCCTGTCAGGCATTCAAGCGCATGCTGAATGAGGGACTGGAACTAAATACCATGGCTGTCAACGTTTCCGGTTATCAACTTTCCGAACCGGATTTTGTGCAGAAGCTCCAGAACGTTCTTGAGGTTTCAGCACTACCATCTAAATATCTGGAAATCGAGATTACAGAAACCTGCCTCGTTGACAATATAGAAGCTACCATTACCAAGCTGGATGAAATCAGAGGGTTGGGTGTGAGAGTCTCTGTTGATGATTTTGGCACTGGCTATTCATCCCTCCAGTATCTGAAAAGACTGCCAGTCGATAAGCTGAAGATTGATCAGATGTTTGTTCGTGATCTCCCCCACGATGAAAGTGATATCGCCATTGTGAAGACCCTTGTCTCACTGGCTCGCGAGCTGAATCTTACTGTGTTGGCAGAAGGTTGTCAGACTGAAGCCCAGGCACAGTTCCTTGAAAAAGAGTCGGTCTTGAAGGTCCAGGGTTGGCTGTTTGCAAAAG
>CAZJRI010000304.1:0-2346 GCA_964548025.1 uncultured Pseudomonadales bacterium | reverse complement strand
CGACAGAGATGAATCGGTCCTTCTTCCTGCAGAGTCTGTCAACTGCCTACGATAGGCGAAACGGCGGGGACCTGAATTCCAGACTATGGCTGTTGGCGCACCGTGAATACTGGAATCCGACTATCACCAGGATTTTGGCTGGCAAGTACCCTGAAGCAACCATGAGGGGACTGCAGGAGCTGGAGCAGGTTGCCGAATATGAACAGATGCTTAGTGGTGCATTTGAAGGGATAGCCAGGAGTACTGAAACGAGTCTGTTGGCTGAGTATTTCCGGGGGCTCGATGAACGACAACAGTTGGTGATCAGGTCGAAAGTAAGGGGCGTACTGCTGCGAAAAGGAGGGTACGAACTGATTGATTTTGCATTAGAGGCGGGTTATCCGCGACAGGGAGTATTGACTGCTGCGGAGAAGGTTTACAGGTTCAAGAGAAATGACATGCCGCTGATTAGTGTTCTCGCGGAGAAAGTAGGCCCCCTTACGGCTGAAGACTTCAACATGATCGTTCCCTTAGTCGCATCGCATCAGCCTCAAATTGCGGGGCTCTACGTTGCGGGCATGTCGGAAGGTGTGGAGAACCTGATAAAGATGGTCAATTTCAATCATTCAGACTCGGCCGGTTTTTCGAGCTGGCTGATCCGTAACCCTGCCTGGATTACTCCTTTGGATGCCATTTATCTGCATGAGAATGGTCACGATGTTGTTGAAACCTTAAGAGAAATGGTGGCCTATCCGTATCAGCAGAAAGTTCTGAAGATTGCTGGTTTCTGGTTGACATTAGATGTGCCTCAACTTCTACAAATACTTGATGTCCCGGAACATGTGACGACCCAGCATGAGAAAGCGCTTCTGATGATCATGGAACAAGACAAAGAGCAGTTCCTTAAGTGGGGGATGAATCCGGTATTAAGCGATGTCCAGCATCAAACACTGATAAAAGTGATTGCAAAAGTGGATGCAGAAATGCGGTCGACGATGATCCGCGCCCGGACACCAGATAGTCAGCGCTCCGCATTGTTGGGGGACGACTTCCGGCAGCTTGTACTCTCTGACCCCAGGAAAGCGGTATCTGTAGCCTTTGATGATCCTGCGCAGGTTAGTAGTCGGGTGAGGAAGCTGGTGGGTTATTGGATGCTGAAGGACTCTGATTCTGCCAGGGCCTGGGTGGAAACTGAATGTCCACAAGAGTGGGTTGCGCAATGCTACATGACAATGGGCGATTACCTGGCGACGAATGAATTGAATGTTGAAAAAGCGATCAGCGCGTATCGTAAGGTACCAGATGAAGAGCTTGTTTTTGGTGCGCTTCTCAATTTGCTTCCTCTTGCCATCGCCCTGGATCACCCTGTTGAGAACCAGCTAGTGGTGGAGCTGGGTCTTCACGAAGCTGATATTCAGCAGGCAAGGCAAGATGCTGAGCGCGTGAGGTATGTGCTGGATAATCTGGCCCTGTTCCGATGAGCGTAAGCCCCCTTGGATGGCTGTTGATGGTGGTCAGTGACGGTGTAGAGGACAGTAATCCCGATTCGGTAGTGGTGATTGTTGCCGGTAACAATGCACCGCTGGCTGATGCTGGTGATAATGCCACTGTGGATGAGTTTATGCTGGTATCCCTGGATGGCAGTGGAAGTAACGATCCGGACGGTGACAGTCTGAGCTATGCCTGGGAGCAGGTGGTGGACCATCGGTGGAATTGTTCGACGACATAAGCGATTCACCGAGCTTTGTGGCACCACGGGTACCTGCAGGCGGTGTTGATTTGGTCTTCGAGCTGGTGGTGACCGATGATTTTGCCGCCAATCCTCTGGCTTCAAGCCCGGATTCGGTGACACTCCATGTAGCCAATGTCTACGACCCGCCGAACTGTGAACTGGCTTATCCCAGCAGCAGTTCGATCTGGCCGCCGAACCACAAGCTGGTACCTGTGACCCTGGAGGGAATCAGCAACAGCCAGAATCTCAGTACAGACATTGTTATCACTGCCGTGACCCAGGACGAACCACTTAACGCTGACGGTGATGGCGATACCAGTCCTGATGCCGCCTTGGTGCATCAGGGCACGATTGATTTGGTGTTTCTGAGGGCCGAACGTGATGGTAAAGGCAATGGCCGTGTCTATACGATTTATTTCGATGCTGCCAACCAGTTCGAGAGTTGTTCAGGCTCAGTCCAGGTGGGTGTGCCCCGCAGTCGAAAATCCACTGCCGTGCATAGTGGCCAGGAATACAATTCTTTATAGAGAACCGAAGGGATAAGCGTGAACAAAGGGCTGTTTCCAACAACATTGCCCGACTTTCACCCGACTTTCACCCGACTTCGTGAGTGAGGGATGAGATGTCCGGCAATT
>CAZJRI010000303.1:0-2348 GCA_964548025.1 uncultured Pseudomonadales bacterium | reverse complement strand
AATAAGACCATCAGTCCTGCTTGACGCGGATTGTACAAAAAGATCCTTAAGTAAGAGCCATTCGCCTATACGGGATTTATGATAGCCTCGGCGAAACTTGAGAGGAGACTGGTATGGACGATCTTGAAGCAACACTCTATGAGGTTAAAAACGGCGCTGCCTGGATAAGATTGAACCGGCCGGAAAATCGAAATGCCCTGTCTGCCGTTCTTGTTAATGAGCTATACCGGCTCCTCGCGATTGCGAATGAAGATCCAAAGGTCAGGTCAATCGTCATTACCGGTACCGGTCCGGCCTTCTGTGCAGGCGCAGATCTCAAAAATCCACCCGGACAATCTACAAATGGCAGCAGTGTCTCTGTTGCCTACCCGGAGGTACTTGCCGGAATTATGGACAGCGACAAACCGGTCATCGCCGCAGTCAACGGTGCTGCGTTTGCAGGCGGTCTCGGACTGGTCGGTGCAGCGGATATTGTTATCGCCGTCAAAGATGTACAATTCAGCTTCTCTGAGGTTCGAATCGGTTTAATCCCTGCAATTATATCCGTGGTATGTCTGCCCAAACTGGGTACACATCACGGTATGAAACTGTTTCTGACAGGTGAAAGGTTTTCAGGTGCCAAGGCGGTAGAGTACGGCTTCGCACACAAGGCGGTACCGGAAGATCAATTGATTAACGCGGTAGAGGAAGAGATCGATATGATCAATCTCGGTGGACCAAACGCAGTCAGAGAATGCAAGAAACTCGTCCGTCGAGTATCACAGCTCGAACGGGATGAAGCATTTAAAGAAACTCAGGAATGGAGCGTTCGAATGTTTCAGACCGAGGAGGGAGCAGAGGGTATGTCGGCGTTTCGAGAGAAAAGAAGGGCATCCTGGACTAAAGATTAGTTAACAAGAGGTAGAAAAGTGAGTGTCAGTGATAAAGAAATTAAAGAGTTCAGGCAAGAAGTAGCTGCCTGGCTGAAAGCCAATAACCCAGGAGATCCCGGTTTCCTGCTACCAGAATCGTTTATGGAAGTGGGAACAGATGAGCAGTTTGAGTATTTGAGAGACTGGCAGAACAAGGTTTATGAAGCTGGTTACCTTGGTATGGCATGGCCAGAAGAATATGGCGGTGGCGGAAAACCGCAGATCTTGCAGGATATCGTCACAACAGAGATGGCTCGTCAGCGGGTCCCGTTTATGACCAATACAATCGGACTGAACTGGGCAGGACCACTCATCCTCTCAAGAGGTACCGAGGAAGAAAAGAAAAAGTATATTAAAGGAATTCTCTCAGCCGAGGATATCTGGTGCCAGGGTTTTTCTGAACCCGATCATGGTTCAGATCTGGGAAACGCGCAGACGAAGGCAGTGAGAGACGGCGATGAATACATCATCTCCGGGTCCAAGATATGGACCAGCCTTGGCACCTATGCGAAATACATGATCCTGCTCGCAAGAACCAGCACAGAAGGCCCCAACAAGTATGCGGGTTTGTCCTATTTCCTCTCGCCTATGAAAGCTGAGGGCATCGACCCTGTTCCGATAAAGAAACTAACCAGCGAATACGGTTTTTGTCAGACCTACTTTAACGACGCCAGAATTCCCGCTGTATCTCTTATGGGCAAGGAGGGTGAAGGCTGGCAGATAGCGATGGAAACCCTTATGTACGAGAGAGGTGCAACAGGTGGCCAGGCCGGTGGCCTTGCCGCAATGGATCTCAATATCAACGATGTGCTCGAACTGGCTCGTCGTTCTACCCGTAATGGTAAACCTGCACTGGAGGATCCGCTGATCCGCGATCAAATGGTCCAGTTTCTCATCGAAGCCAAAGGCAATGCGCTTATGGGGCCAAAATCGAGCATTGCGGCACTGAATTCTGAAAGACCCATGGCGATACCCATGTCTGGCAAATTGAGGGGTACCGAACTGAAACGTCGCTTCTGTCAATTTGCCCTGTCCCTGCAGGCAGCAAATGGCGGTCGATTTGTCGGAGCAAAAGCGATTGATGGCGGGAAATGGCAGCGTTCCTACTTCAATTCCTTTTCGGCAACTATCGGCGGTGGCACCTCCCAGGTGCAGCATAATATTGTGGGCGAGCGCGTGCTCGGTCTTCCCAAGGGTTAGGAGCGATTGAATGAGTAATGCAATAAATTTTTCGGAAGAACAGGCAATGCTGTTAGACACGGCAATGGATTTTTGTGCGACCCAGTCGCCCATTGGCAGCGTACGGGCAAGAATAGAAACCGAAGCAGATTTCGACGACAATCTCTGGCGCGAAATCATCGATCTTGGCTGGACCGGTATTATCATTCCTGAATCCTATGGTGGATTGGGACTGTCGATGGCGGACGTTGTACCTAT
>CAZJRI010000302.1:0-2396 GCA_964548025.1 uncultured Pseudomonadales bacterium | reverse complement strand
CGGCAGAATGAGGCCCGTTGACTCAGCAATCGGAATAAACTCTTCTGGTGATACCATCCCATTCTGCGGATGTGGCCATCGAGCTAATGCCTCCATGCTGGCAAGCTCTCCAGATTCAACTGCGATGATTGGCTGGTAGTGCACTTCGAAAGCGCCTTCGACTATTGCCTGTTGCATACCGCTTTTTCTATCAATAAAGCGGACCGCATCTTCATACATTGCACTGTCAAATACGGTGTACGACCCCCGCGAACCCACTTTTGCCCTGTGAAGTGCTGTATTCCCGTCTCGAAGCATCTCTTCTGCGGAGTGGTGCTCACCCTTGTCGATAACAATACCGACAGTCGCGGTCAGATTCAGGATATTGCCGTTAACGTCGACTGGCTCCTGAATAGCATTCAGTATTCTCTGACAAGCTTGTATGAAGCCTGCAACACCATCAACAGGATCCAGCAACACTGCGAAAATATCTCCACTGAATCGTGCGACCGTATCATCAGGTCGGATCGTTCTTGAGATCCGCTGCCCCACTTCGTGGATGATCATATCTCCGACTTCATGTCCAAAGCCTTAGTTAATTACGGCAAACCCGTCCAGATCAACAAACACGACTGCAAAGTTTTCCGGTTGCCCATCTCGTTTTCGACGATTGATTGATCCTGCCAGGCGGTCCATGAATAGCGCCCTGTTGGGCAACTCGGTCAAACCATCGAAAAAGGCATTTCGCTGGATGGCTTCCTCGTAACCTAACTGCTGGCTGATATCCCGGACAGTGATAACGGTGAGCTTGCCACCGTCATCAAGAAAATTGGCGCTCAACTCTATGGGCACTGCACGCCCGTCAACTCGAATGAGTCTTTGGCGAATTCCGCTGAACTGCTTCCAGTAAGCGAATGTCTCTGGGAGCATCAAGTTAATCGCCGCCTGGCCCGGCTCAAACGCCTCCAGTTGCAACACCTCATCCAGCCTCTTGCCGACACAATCATTTTGGTCTACACCTGCGATCTTCTCGGCCATCGGATTGACGAGAAAGACTCTGCCTTCTTGATCGGCAGCAATGACACCATCACTGACATTGGACAGCGTGGCATCCAGCTTCTGTTTAGCGTCCGCAAGATCGTGTTCAACCTTGTGCTTGAATAAAGCAATTTCAATATTGATTTCAAGCTCGCGGTTATCAAATGGCTTCAGTACATAACCAAAGGGTGAGGTTACCTTCGCCCGCTCCAGTACTTCATCATTGGAATAGGCTGAGCAAAATATAATCGGAATGGACCTTGATTCGTTTATCTGAACTGCGGCTTCAATGCCATCCATATCTCCACGAAGATTGATATCCATGAGAATCAGGACAGGGTTGCGCTCAAAGGCCATCTCTACAGCGTCTTCACCTCTTGCCGCAATACCGACAACCTCATGCCCCATCCTGTTTAAACGGGCCTGAATGTCTCTTGCGACCAGAACTTCATCTTCTACTACCAGCACTCTAGGCATACGCCCTCCTCGGAAAAGCTATCTCGAATACCGCTCCTTTTTCGTTTTGCGCTGTGAGATTCCCTTCCAACTGCGTCGTCAATATAGATCCGATCCATACCCATTGACATTTACTCTGTCGGATCGAAATCATCCGGGAGGCCACAACCATTGTCTGCTATCAGCAATTCGTAGCGGCATCTCAATCGAGATCTGCTGATCTCGATCTGCAACAGGTTTGTTGTTGTAGTCGAAGGGCGTGACCTTCTTTACCCGGGCGAAGGCATCCTCGTCAGAGCAGGCCGCCAGGATAATGACGGGAATATCCATGACCGCCTGGATTCTCTGCGCAAGACCAATCCGGGAAAGATCATTGCGCAGGTTGATATTGCTATGCAGCAGGTCAGGCTGAGTCTCAACGGCAAGCGCCACCGCTTCTTCACAGAAAGCAGTGCTGACGACTTCCCAACCTATTACGTCCCAGCCAATCACGTCCCAACCAATATGGGTGAGCCGGTGCTGGATTTTTCTCGCAATAAGCGCTTCGTCCTCAACGATGAGGATCGTTGCGAGAGGCGCTTCTTCCGTCAAATGCTCCCTCTCACCACGCCTTTAAGGCGTGGGGGCTAGCTGTCAGTTAACGCTTTTGCCTCCCTGCGCCGCGCATGCAGTACAGGTTCAGTATACCCGTTCGGCTGTTCCCTGCCCTTGAATACCAGATCACATGCCGCCTGGAAGGCGACACTGTTATCAAAATCCGGTGCCATGTTCTGGTACACCGGATCATTTGCATTCTGGCGATCAACCACGGCTGCCATCTTTTTCATGATTTCCATCACCCGCTCTTCTGAGCAGATACCATGTCTCAGCCAGTTGGCGATGTGTTGTGATGAAATCCTGAGCGTTGCCCGGTCTTCCATCAG
>CAZJRI010000301.1:0-2401 GCA_964548025.1 uncultured Pseudomonadales bacterium | reverse complement strand
GAACCAGAGAACCAGCAATCCATATGCTGCAAATGCAGCATTAGCTACTCGCCAGGCAACAGCTGCATCAAAACTCTGAATCAGCCCAAGTGTGATCAAAGCGAAAAATCCCGGACCAATTGAAAACAGAAGGAGGTTTCGAACACGCCATCTATGAAGCTCAGCCCAATCTGTACGATATGTAGAGAAAACAGCGATCACCCCTGAGAATCCTGCTAACCCAATGGAAAACTCAACCAGATACCCAAGCGCTTCACTCATCGTGACGCCTAACACCGGGTTAAGCGACAGACAGAAGCGGCGGCCAAATTGCGTAGGCAATTTGGATGACGCTTATGGCTGTCCGGCGGAGTGACCGAAGGGAACGCAGCGTACTTCAACCTCATGTTATGTGCCTGTATGCCGATCCACATACGAATCCAGTAGCCGACGAATCATTTTCTGATAGGCAGTGTGATGCTCGTCAGCCTTTTCTTTGAAGAATTCGACACTAGATTTGCTGAGAGCAATCGTGACCTTGACTGTGTCCTCTTTGAAAGCCAATTCTTCTGGTGATGGAAGAAAGTCATCGACTATTTCGATTTCGTCGATGGGTCCATCGCTATATTTTCGTTTTGCGTTCATAAACTCTTTTACCCTTGCGCCAATATCCTGCCCCGAAAATACGGATGGTGTCATTCCGATAGGTAAACCGAACAGTTAGTACACCGTCTGATACTTTACCGAAGCAAAAGTAGCGATCCTCTCGCTTTGTGCTATGCGTAATATCCCTTGCGATAACACGCCGAGGATCGGAGAAAGCATGTTGGGCCTCAAAGAACGATACTCCATGCTTACGTTCGTTTTCAGCATTCTTCTTTGGATCCCATTCAAAGCTTTCCTTGCTCATTGGGTAATTGTACAACTATATGGCTATTTAGCCATATTATTATCTGGATGGGTGAAAGGGTACATAACACCAGGTTAAGCGGCGCAGCGAGCTGGCAGGAACTTTGCGAAAGCAAAGTTCATGATAGCTTGCTGTGTCCGGTGGAGGTCGCGTAGCAACCGGAACGCACTTCAACTGCATGTTAGACGTCCCCCTCCCCTAAAAGCTCGTCATCAACAAATTTTCTGAACGATGGTCGTAAATGAGGTCGACGTTGGATTAGAACTTCTCTGAATCCAGGGAATTCAAGTTCTTCTCCAAGTTGAGTTACCCAGGATTGCCACCACTCAGGCTCAATCATTCCGTTTTCATATTGGTAGTGATGAGTCTGAACTTGATCAATGAGTTGCTTTCCAATAAGAAGGAATTGGAATTTTTCAGCTTCATCGTCGAAAGAATCAATGCCATTTATCCTTCCTTTGACCCAAAGATTAAGAAGATGATGATCTCTGGAAAGAAACTCATCAAATCTCTGTTCCGCATCTTGAACTGCTCGCCACGAACTCGATTGAAGCGCCTTAGTGTTCTGTCGAAGCTGAATTGACAAATACACCAAGGTCGTTATCACACCCACAGCGCCGAGCACTTCTCCAATTGCACCTATGGCTTCCCAGTTCATCTGACGTCTAACACCCAGTTAAGCGGCCAAGACGCCGAAGGAACGATTGTGATATCCAATCACAATCGAGACAGAGGTGCTTGGTCCGAGTGAGCGGAGCGAACGGCTTCAACTGCATGTTAGACGTCATCTCTCCTTATCTTCTTTGAGTTCTTGATCAATAGCTTGCCGGAATCGATCTGGATATGTACCAGCATAGCGTTGCCACCACTGTTTACCGCCAGGAGTGTCTACGATGTTCAAGACAAAGGTTAGATTAGCAGGAGGAATATCACTGTGTAATCCCAGCTGTGCGCTTCTCTCGGATGCACCGGCTACACCACCAACAAGAGGACCCATAATTAGCGCAAATCGCAGTTTGTCCTCTGGCGTTAGGTCTTCGTAATCTCTTAATCCGGCGTAGTAAATCCGACTCAGATCTTTGTTTTGAGCAATCGCGATCATAGCTTGCTCTCTACTACCAGATTGTCCAAGGCTCTCTGCTACTGCGAGTTCGCGAGTTTGCTCCAGCTGACTTGCATTAGTCTGGAGCAACTTTGTGTTTTGTCTGATCTGAAAGGCGAGAAAAACCAACGTGCAGATAACACCAACCGCACCGATGGTTTCACCAACAGCGCCTACGGCCTCCCAGTTAACTTCCATGATGCCTAACACCCAGTTAAGCGGCGAAGACGCCGAGGATCAAAATGTGATTCACATTTTGACCGCAGTTGCTTCGTCCGAGCGAATGAAATGAGCGACTTCAACTGCATGTTATGCAGCTGCTTCAGCATCGATGTCCCAACCAGGGAATACCAGTACGGCGGGGTGGCAGCGAAGGGCACGTGCAAGGACTTTTGCCCGTTCTACACCTA
>CAZJRI010000300.1:256-2412 GCA_964548025.1 uncultured Pseudomonadales bacterium | reverse complement strand
ATCAACACAAAATCAGTCGGGAAAATGCGCCGTCTTCTACTAATTTTAGTACTCACAATAATCGCCGGTCAGACGTTTGCGGATAACTCGACAAGCGCCACATTGCTTATTTCAGTGGAATTAGCACCTCGCCCGGTCGAGACAATTCAATGGGCATCAGCCTCCGGCAGTTTTCCCACCTCATGCGAGAAACTTTTACAAACCGGTGATAATAGCGAATCACGACACTGTCAGGACCATGCCACGACCTACAGTTGGCAACGGCATGGCGATGATCTGAAACTGGTTATTGCACCCATCTGATCTTCTCCGTCCCGCGATACTCAATCCAGCGATACTTCTTCAAGCAATACAAATTCAGCCCTGACAGGGTGTCCCCAACATCGTGCAATATCGTACAATCCCTGTAAATCTGACTATTTAGGTCACTTTGCCCCCGTATGGACAAATCTTTTCAAGTATAGTTAGTACTTACTATCAATTATACCCACTGACTCAGCTCGTGAATCTCGGCATGGAATCTGCATCACTAAATATCACGATCTGGAGAGCATTAGAAACCAGGCGCAGGCAACAAGGATATGCTGACTATGAATCTGTCACCTAGAACCAGATTAGAACGGGCAATATGCTCGATTCTCCTATTGGTCATTTTCTTCCAAGTCCCTTTCGCAATTGCAGCCCGGGATTCTCAGCTCGATTCCAGGTCGGACGCTGAAATCACCATTTCGCTTTCGATTGTGCCTTCAATACAAATTGAGACTGTTTCAGATGTCCGACTCGACATTACTGATCGCAGTATTGACGCAAATTTTTCAAAATACTTTTGTGTCAGAGGCATAACCTCTACAAAGTACAATGTCATCGCTTACGGATCATCCGGGGTTGACAATACATTCCTCCTGGCGAATACAAATGGTGAACAACTTGCATATGGCGTCTCCTACCGGGGAAACCTGACTAGTGACAATTTTGATGTTCTCTTTCCTGGAATACCGTCACCCGTTTATTCAACTATCAGCACTGAAATGGCCTGTACAGATGGGGCATCGTTTAAGGTTACTTTCAGATCTCAGGATCTACAGGCTGCTACTTCCGGTTTGTACAGCGGCGCTCTTACACTGTTAGTTTCCCCGGTATAATCCGCCCCAGGGTGAACGATATGATAGAATTGCAAACAACAATTACCAGGATGGTGATTTCAAATAATGACTCTTAATCGCAGCCTCCGACACATCACAGTCGCTTTATTATCACTTTGCTTCCTTTGCATTGATGTGGCCGCTGACATGTACGTGGACAGGTCCATCGTGGTCTTTGAGAAAGATGCACAACAAAAAGAAGATATAAAAGTATCGAATTCTTCCGATGAGAATATCTATGTTCAGGTAGAAGTGCTTGAAGTTCGAAAACCCGGTCATCCAGAGGAGGTAAGAAACAAGATTACTGACCCCTCAAATATGAAACTGATCGCAACGCCGAATAAGTTGATTATCCCCCCGAATGGTCAGAAGCTGGTCAGAATCGTGAATTTAGAGAACACGAATGAAGAAGAACGAATTTACAGAATCAATATCACGCCTATTGTAGCCCCGTTAGAAGATGAGACAAGCCAGTTGAGAATAGTTGTAGCCTATCAGATATTAACAATCATCCAACCGGACGAACCTGCATCTGATCTCAAAGTGAATCGAACGGGTAAATCGATCAATTTTCAGAACCTGGGCAATACCAATGTCCTGCTCTCTGATGGCATCCAGTGCAACCCTGCAGAGACTTCCAATTGTAAGGAACTTACGAGTAAACGTCTGTACGCCGGAAACCTCTGGACACTGGACTTACCCTACGATGCACCGGTTTCCTACTCTGTCAGGGGTTTCGACGGCATCAAGAAACAGGTATTCCCATAACCGGTTTCACTGCTGCTGAATACCCGTAGAAGAGCAGCCTGGTCATAATTGTGTGAACAAGTACTTCTCCATTCTAATTTGCTTCATCACGATGAACCACAGTTCGCTGGCAACTGAAGCGATCAGCGAAGACGCTGCCGTTCGGACTGTTCCACTGAAACACTCCTCGGAGATCGTCGTCGTTGACAATCCACCATCCCTGAAATCTCTTCTTCAGGCGTTTCAGGCAAAAACAAAATCGCAGAC
>CAZJRI010000300.1:0-211 GCA_964548025.1 uncultured Pseudomonadales bacterium | reverse complement strand
AAAACCCTTTGTTCCACCTGGCTTTGAGAGTCTTCTCGAACCGCAGACAACCCAGGTAGACGTATATTATGGAGGCGCGTACCTGATATCTACCCTTGCTACATTTACGCCCAACGACATTAAATTTCTCGATGCAAACACGGTCGCCAGCAAAATTCCTGAATTGCTTGATACAAGTTTCGTGGCCACCCGACTCTCGAAAGAGATGAAC
>CAZJRI010000299.1:0-2444 GCA_964548025.1 uncultured Pseudomonadales bacterium | reverse complement strand
GTAGATGCATATAACCGACCCCTTGCCACGAAGGGCTTCGGTTACTTTCAATTGCCACCTGTTTCATTGAACCGGGTGGCGTCATCTTTCCCCTTCGACCGACAATTAGTTCAGCAATCAGGATAGGCACGCCGATCACAAAAGCGCAGAGCAGATAAACGATGACGAAAGCACCCCCGCCATTTTCACCGGTGACGTAGGGGAAGCGCCATATATTTCCCAGGCCAACGGCAAATCCAATAGATGCCATCAAAAATGCAAAGCGAGAGGTCCAGCCCGGACCCGATGTAGTCTCAGAACTATGCATGTCTTTCCCGTGATTGGTTCTCTGATTGATTGTCTGATTGATTGTCTGATTGATTGTCTGATTGTTGATCAGGTCGCCATTTCAACCTGACTACGCTCATCCCGAATGCTATATGAAAATGAACCAGGGCGTTAGCCCCAATACTACTCTTACTTTAACGCCCTATTGCTTTACAATCCCTCACTTCGCAGCAATCAGAAAATATCAGATCGAGTACGAATGGTGACTGAGAAATACGATGTAATTATTATCGGCGCTGGCGTAGTGGGTTGTTCTATAGCGTTTTCACTATCAAGGCGTGGCATGAAGACGCTCAATGTCGATACGCTGCCTGCTGCAGGATACGGCTCGACCAGCCATTCATCTGCAATAATCCGACCGGTTTATTCCCACACGACGTCCTGTGCAATTGCGCATGAAGCTCGATATCTCTGGACGAAGTGGCCTGAATTCATCAATACAGAAGACGAAAGAGGCTTTGCTTCCTATACCGAATGCGGCGGGCTGGTGCTGATGAGAGAGGGCGAAGAACATCTCTATGAGGCGAACATCCAGGCCATGTCCGCTGTTGGCGTTGAGTACGAGCTAATAGAAAGAGATGAAATCAGCAAGCTCTATCCTGGCATCTCACTTGATTCATACGGACCGCCTGTACCGGCCGATCATCCTGATTTCGGATTAGCTTCAGGGGGGCAAATCTCAAGTGCGATCCTGGTCCCGGCAGCCGGTTACGTTTCAGACCCTCAACTGGCGACTCATAATCTTCAGATGGGCGCAATAGCAAATGGCGCATCATTTGCTTTTAACAGCGCAGTTCTTGAAATCCTGTCCGATGAGAAAATCAGCGGCCTAAAGTTGGCTGGTGACGAAGTTATACCAGCAGACATCATCGTCAATGCCGCCGGACCGCACTCAGGTATTGTCAACGAATTAGCCGGAGTCAGGGATCAGCTTAAAATCACAACGAAACCCATGCGACATGAGGTTGTTTACCTACCAGCCGAGGCAAGACACTTCAATAATATTGGGAAATTCCTGGTTGACCTCGATACTGGCATATACCAGCGCCCGGCTGGTACGGATGTGCTGATCGGTTCGGCTGACCCGGATTGCGACCCGGAAGTTATAGTAGATCCTGATGATTATAACGATACATTTACTGAACAATGGAACCTGCAAGCCTTAAGAGCAGCACAGAGATTTCCTGAAATGGGTATAAGCAACACAGCCAGGGGAACTGTGGGCATTTACGACGTCTCAGATGACTGGATTCCTATCTATGATAAATCTGATCTGCCGGGTTTCTACCTCGCTATTGGTACAAGCGGTAACCAGTTCAAAAATGCTCCGTTGATTGGTGAGATCATGACAGAGATCATCCTGCAGGATAGAGGCGGGCACAATCACGATAAAAAACCAGCCTCGCTGACACTCGAACATATTGACAGGGTTGTTGATCTTGATTTCTATTCGAGAAACAGAACATTGCAGAAAACGAATTCAGTTCTCGCATGAAGGCGGGTTAAAGAATAACGGTCCTCTGCCCGTTCAAAACAACTCGTTCTTCAGAGTGCAATTTAACAGCATGAGATAGTGCGGTCGCCTCGAGATCGTGCCCGATATGAACCATCTGATCTGCTACGATGCGATGATCTATCGGCTTAACTTCCTGGACGATAATAGGTCCTTCATCCAGATCTGCAGTAACGTAGTGCGCGGTTGCACCGATGACCTTGACTCCCCTGTCGTGCGCCTGATGGTAGGGTTTTGCACCTTTGAATCCCGGCAGAAAACTATGATGGATATTGATGATTCTTCCCTCCAATCGAGCACACAGGGCATCGGACAGAATCTGCATGTAGCGAGCCAGGACCAGTAAATCGACATTCTCTTCATCAATCAATTCGAGAATTCTCGCTTCCTGCTCATCCCTGGTTTCCTTTGACGTAGGCAGATGGTGGAAGGGCAGACCATAGAATTCAACAACCCCGCGACAGGTATCGTGGTTTGAAATAACCCCGGCGATGTCAATCTCGATTGCCTGGGAACGCCATTTGGTTAACAGCACGTTCAGACAATGATCATATTTAGACACTGCAAGTAGAATTCGGCGTTTCTTATTCACAGGTCGAAATGT
>CAZJRI010000298.1:0-2472 GCA_964548025.1 uncultured Pseudomonadales bacterium | reverse complement strand
TTGTCCCGGTATGGTGAATCAAGATCTTTCTGAAATTGTCCGTCAATCCTGGGAGGACATCAGAATTGAAATGATTGAAGTTTCTCGCCAGCTTTGGTCTCTGGCAGAGATAGGTATGCTGGAAAGACAATCTTCAAGTTTGTTAGCAGATTGGTGCGAAAGCAACGGATTTGTTGTGGAACGTGCAGCTGGAGGTTTGCCGACAGCGTTCACTGCACGGTACGGGAAAGGTAAACCTACGATAGGTCTATTAGCTGAATATGATGCGTTGCCTGGGCTTGAGAATTCAGCTCTACCGCGACGTGACTTTGTTGAAAAAGAGGCCGGACATGGCTGTGGTCATAACTGGATAGGCGCAGGGACAACTGGCGCCGCCATTGCAGCGAAAAAGGTTCTTTCAAAATTAAAAATCGATGGAGAGGTTGTTCTTTTTGGATGTCCAGGAGAAGAGTTGTTGTGGGGCAAGGTTGCCTTACTTCGCGAAGGCGTTTTTGATGGCACAGACGTGCTTCTCGCAACACACGGTAGTTACAAAACAGCAGCGAAAGTTAGACCAAATCAGTCGTTAATTAGCGGAGAATTTGTGTACTCCGGCGAAGCAGGACATTCGAGTCGTGGTGGATCCCAGAATGCCTTGGACTCGGTCGAGCTAGCTGTACAGTCCATTGAAAGGCTTCGTGCACACCAATTTCCAGATTGTTCTGTAGAACATACGGTTCGAACGGGTGGCTTGATGCCCAACATTAGTCCCGACGAAGCTCGATTGTGGGTCTATGTTAGGCATGTCGACTATGAAAGGGCTAAGGAGGTGTATCACTACGTTGTTCGAATCTGCCAGGGTGCGGCTTCATTAAACAATACGCGATGTCGTGAACAGTTTCTCACTGCAACGCGTAGTTATCTGCCGAACGAAACAATTGGAAAGCTGTTGTTACGTCAGCTTGAAATCATCGGTCCACCAAAATGGACCGATGAACATATCACTTGGTTCGAAGAACTAGTATCTGCTTGTGCCCCAGGTGAGGAGTTTGAACTGCACCGAGGAATCGATTACATAGACGATGGATATGACACTTCTAGTCAGGATGATGGGGAAGCTAGTTGGCATATTCCATTAGGTCGAATTAGTTGGGCGCTACCAACAGCAGTGCCATTTCACCACTGGGCACGAACCGCCTGTGCCGGAAGCGATGCAGAAATTCCCTCAGCTCTTGTTGCATCGGAAGCTCTGGCTTTGGCTATCATGGAGTTGGTTACTGAACCAGCTATTGTAAAGACTGCTCGTGATGAGTTGAATCAACGTCGAAGTGGAAAGCCTAGTCCACCACTGGTTGGTGCGTTCAACACTTTCACATGTGATCCAAGTTCATTTTGGAATAACACGTGGAACGAACCCTTGACGATTGAGGAAGCAGGCAATAATTGCTCCAACCAATGAAGGGCGGTTTTCCTTCTGATGCTGATGTTTCGGCTTACCTGGTTGATGAGGGTCCTATTCCGGTATCGATAATTACAGGATTTCTTGGTAGTGGGAAAACGACATTGCTGGCTCGAATCTTGGAATCGAGTATTTTTTCGGATACAGCCGTTATAGTGAATGAATTAGGTGAGATGGGATTAGATCATTTACTTTTGGAAGTGGCTGATGAAGAGTTGGCTCTGTTGCCGAATGGATGTCTCTGTTGCCAGTTGCGTAATGATCTTGTCGATACAATGCGTACCCTGCTGGATAGGGCTACTCGTTCAGAGATTCCAGCATTTGAGCGATTGGTAATTGAGACAACGGGAATTGCCGATCCAGTCCCGATTATACAAACGCTGATGACTGATCCATTACGGTTCAGTCGGTTTCAGTTTGCAGGATTGCTAACTGTCATTGACGGTGTACTCGGCAGCCAGACGTTGGAGAACTTTTCAGTTTCGGTTAAACAAGCTGCATTGGCAGATTGCCTGATCGTCTCAAAAATCGATGTGGTAGAAGATTACAAGTCACTGCAGGAAAGGATTCGAAATATTAACTCAACGGCGCCAATCATTTTTTCGTCGAATGGCAAGATGAATCCGGAGCTGTTGCCGGGATTTGGAGATTCAAAAACGACACAATTTCGAGCAAATCTAGGGGAAGTTCACAAACCTGCACATGGTGATGGGATATTTGAAGTATCAAGGACAATGGAAGGCCGGATGGACTTTCGGGTGTTTGAGAAATGGGTGAACCAACTTCATGAGCGTTATGGGGCTAATCTATTGCGTTTAAAAGGAATTATCCACTTTGAGGGTCAGGAGGCACCTTCTGTGATTCAAGCGGTTCAACACATACTTTATCCTTTAGAGACCGTAAGTTTTCAGAGCGAGGGAGACATCGGCCGACTCGTGTTGATAGGGCAAGAAGTTTCTCGTCATGAATTTGTTTCCGCTCTCGATGAATTAGTGGAAATCGCGTATTGCTAATTACAAATTCGAAAGGAGGTT
>CAZJRI010000297.1:0-2488 GCA_964548025.1 uncultured Pseudomonadales bacterium | reverse complement strand
TTTACTATCCTGATCAGCATGAGGTGAAAAGATGAAAACCAGAGCTGCCGTCGCATGGGAAGCCGGTCAACCCCTTGAGATAGAAGAAATAGAAGTTGCGGGTCCAAAAGCGGGAGAGGTTCTGGTTCGAATGATCGCAACTGGTGTCTGTCACACTGATGCCTTCACGCTTTCAGGAGATGATCCAGAAGGCATATTTCCTGCCGTCCTGGGACACGAAGGAGGCGGTATCGTGGAGGAGATAGGCCCCGGTGTCACATCTGTCGCAGTCGGTGATCATGTTATTCCTTTGTATACGGCGGAATGTCGTGCCTGTAAGTTCTGCAAATCAGGCAAAACCAATCTGTGCTCATCGGTTCGCACCACTCAGGGACAAGGTCTCATGCCCGACGGAACCAGCAGGTTCAGCAGCAATGGCATGGCGATCTACCACTACATGGGTACCTCGACTTTTTCAGAATATTCAGTAGTAGCTGAAGTGTCACTGGCAAAGGTCAACCCTGCTGCACCTCTCGACAAGATTTGCCTCCTGGGCTGTGGTGTCACCACGGGGATTGGTGCTGTTATGAATGCTGCCAAGGTCGAACCGGGCGCAACCATTGCCGTATTCGGATTGGGCGGTATAGGCCTAAGCGTGGTGCAAGGCGCCGTGCTTGCAAAAGCCGGAAGAATAATCGCAATAGATACAAATCCTTCGAAATTTGAGATGGCTCAGATGATGGGGGCGACAGAGTGTGTCAACCCTGGCGACTTTTCTGACCCTATTCAGGATGTCATTGTCGATATGACCGACGGTGGTGTTGATTATTCGTTTGAATGTGTCGGTAATGTCCAGCTTATGCGCTCGGCACTGGAGTGTTGCCACAAGGGATGGGGCGAATCTATCATTATTGGTGTTGCGGGTGCAGGCCAGGAAATCTCGACTCGACCATTCCAGCTTGTTACCGGTCGAGTGTGGCGCGGTACCGCATTCGGTGGCGTCAAAGGCCGCACACAGCTACCTGGTATGGTGGATCAATATATGCAGGGCGAGATTAAACTCGATGAGTTAATCACCTTCAATATGGGGCTGGAAGATATCAACAAGGCTTTTGACTATATGCACGAGGGAAAGAGCATCAGGAGTGTCATTCTCTATTAGTATCATCGTCAGATCTCTGCCTGCGGGGCTTTTCTGATCGCCGACTTTCAATCTCTTCGCGCTCTACATTTCGCCTGTCTGCTGAATTAATTCGCCGATCTCTTGTGATCTGCCGCCGTTCAGCCGGTTCCTTTGAATCCTTTTTTGCCATTACTTCTCTCCAAGCAAAACCTGGAGCTTAAACCTATTTAATTAGGTGTCATGAGTCAATGGCGGATAGACAGGATTACCCTTCAATTAGCATAATCGTAATCAATTCACGGCAATTTGATTGAGCAAGAATCAGTTGATCTGCTGCATATCAAACGAATCGTCGTCCTCTTTCTTCTGGCTGATCTGATCAGCCAACTTCTGATTGATCTGCTGGGTCGCGTCCTGAATGGCTTTCTGGTCAGCCTTCAGGCGTTTGATTTCCGCTGTTATTTCATCTGACTGGGATTTATATTTTGCAGCACTTTTGCTCTTGGAAATTTCATTGAAGGCGAGTTGAAAATATCTGAGTGCCACCGTCTTGTTCCCTTCACCGAGCGAGTGTCGGGCCTGACCAACCAGGCCTTTCACGGTTGCGGTCAGATTTATCTCGTGAAGACCCTTGATGTAGTTAGTCGCCTGGGGTTTTGATAAAAACCCACCCCGGTGCTGTTGGAGGATAAACTCCTTGAGTAGCTTGATTCCCCTTTGAACGTCTTTTAACTGGTCACCGATACTGCCACTAGGCTCACTTGCAGGAAAAGGTTCTCCTTTGGATATCGACGCATGGAGTTCCCGCGCGGATTTGAGCAACTGCTTCAGATCAGCGCTTCTCCCATCCAGTTCAATCGCCTTCTCCAGATGCATCACCATGCTTCTCGTTAAAAGTGCAGGCAAATCACCTTTTATCGGGCTGTAGGGAACCACATCAACAATGAAACATAAATCCCTGTAACGGTCTCGATGCAGCCCTGCTCGCTTGATACCCTCCATTTTTGCCATCTCCATCCGGTGGGCACCAAACGCAATCCCAATCAGAATCAGGAGTCCGAATAAAACCAGACCACTCAACCACATGGGTGTCATTGAAACATTCCTCTTTGTGCTTATTCCGCTGCTACTCATAAGTGTAGACGCATTCGAGCCAATTCCTTGCAAAATGGCCATTTTTATACTTCTGGGCTGTCAGAACTCCTTTTTAGTGCCATCCAACCACGAATCCAGGGATCAATTCCCGGATTTGTTCATCATAATTAACAAGGTTAATGTTGGCTTGACGGACAGGCCGAACATCCATAGAATGCGCGGCTTCTTACTTGCATGTGTCCCCATCGTCTAGAGGCCTAGGACACCGGGTTTTCATCCCGGCAACAGGGG
>CAZJRI010000296.1:0-2588 GCA_964548025.1 uncultured Pseudomonadales bacterium | reverse complement strand
CTTCCCAAACTGCAATGGCGTCCTGGCCATCGACTAGTACGCCCGGCATGCCATAAGCACTTGCGCGGTCACTGACATGGTCTACAGACACTGAATTTTTATATGAGGTGGTGATAGCGTAGCCATTGTTTTCGCACATGAATATCACTGGTAAATCCCAGAGGGCAGCCATGTTCATAGATTCATGGCAAGCACCCTGATTTGAAGCGCCATCGCCGAAGAATACGAGTGACACAAAATCTTGTTTGCTTAACTTTGAGGCTAGAGCGGCCCCTGTTGCTATAGGCACTGATGAAGCTACTATTCCAGATTCTCCGAGAATACCGATTGAGAAGTCGGCTAGATGCATTGACCCGCCTTTGCCTTTGCAGAAACCGCCTGTTTTGCCTAAGATTTCGGCCATCGCTTTCTTGACGTCGCCACCCTTTGCAATCGGATGTCCGTGTGAACGATGGTTACCTGCGATGCGATCGTGATCCCTTAGGGCTGCACAGGCTCCGACAGCAACAGCTTCTTCGCCTATGTAAGGGTGCGCCGGGCCTATAAGCTCGCCGGATGAGTGTATTTCAATCACAGCTTCTTCAAAGTACCGGATGCGACACATCCGCAAGTACATTTCTTCAAGTTGCTTTTTGTCCAATGCCATAGCGTTTACACCACTTTGTGACGTGTTTAGTTTGATTAAGCGTCAGGTTACATCTTTCGAAACCCTTTGAGTTGCATTCACACCATCAATAGAAGGAGGTGTCAACGTTTAACAGAGTCTGGGTATGTTCATTTCTATCACTTGGTTAACCAGTTTGGAGAGGTTTCTTTTTGGGTTGAAATTTGAAATAGTTTGTGTCTTCAGCATTACATTACAATTTAGAGGAGATTGATGGCCGTTCCAGAGTCTCAGTTACACGGGCTTGTTGTATCGCACGATGTCATGATTCCAATGCGAGATGGAATTCGTCTGGCTACCGACATTTATCGCCCTGCAGACAGTCAAGGGAATCCACTTGAGGGTGAGTTTCCGGTTATTTTGGGTCGAACCTCGTACGACAAGTCCAACCCTGTTATTTGGGTCGACCCAGTGGCTAATGCGTTTGTACCGCGCGGATACGTGGTGTTACTGCAGGATCTTCGAGGTCGAGGCCGTTCTGAAGGGACTGGGGAATATTTCCATACAGCGAATCAGAAGGAAGGCATGGACGGTTACGACACGGTGGAGTGGGCCGCAGCTCAGAACTGGTGTAGTGGTCGGGTAGGGATGGTTGGCGCCTCCCACGGTGGCATCGTCCAGAATATGGCGTCACTTTATCGTCCCCCGCATCTCTCAGCTTTATGGGTCGATGTTGCTCCTACTAATGCATTTCGCTGGGAGGTTAGGCAGGGCGGAGCGATGGCCCTTCACATGTATGGAGCCTTGTATCTTCACGGCTATGACTCTCAAGAAATTGCCGATGATCCTATGGCCATTGACCGAATTGAGCGTGGCGCTGAAAAACTTCGCGAGGAGATTTGGAAGCAGCCATTCAATCCTGGGGACACACCGATTTCAGCAGTTCCCAACCTTGAGAAAGTGCTGATGCATTACTACCGGGACGGTTGCTATAACGATTGGTGGAAGCAGGAGTCCTTGGATCACGCCCAGCACTATGATCGAATGGCGGATATTCCAGCGGTCTACAGTTCTGGTTGGTATGACCCATTTGCAGCGGAAACTTCAGAGCAATTCACACATATGGCAGAGAAAAATCAAGCGCCGCAGCGCTTGATACTAGGTCCTTGGAACCATGTTTCTATGCGTGGGAAAGGGTCTTCCTTTATTGGTGAAATTGAATTCGGAGATTCTGCTAGATGGGGAGACAGCGTGTTAAACCGGGAGCGTTTCCGGTGGTTTGATTTTTGGCTGAAAGATGTTGATACAGGTGTTAGAAACGATGATCCTGTGAGGATCTTCACGATGGGTGGAGGCTCTGGTGATTTTGATACTGCAGGGCGACTTGAGCATGGCGGGCAATGGTGTTACGAGAAACAGTGGCCATTGCAGCGAACGGTTGAAACGGCTTATTACCTTTCGAATGGAGGTGGATTAGGCACATCGTTATCAGAAAACTCGCGATTGCCTACTAGCTGGATTCATGATCCAGACAATCCAGTGCCATCGATAAGCGGTAACGTGACAGGCTTCTATGAATGGATCGCCTTGCCAGAAGATCTTGATGGTGCATACGTCCCTCAGCGTGCACGTATGCGTTCACTTATTCCTGACGGACCTTTGCATCAGAAGGAGAGAGAACATACCGTGGTTCCGGCGCATCGTGATCCAGAAACTCCTAAATTGTTGTCGGAAAGGGAAGATGTATGTGTATTCCAGACCGAGCCGCTAGAAATAGATGTAGAAGTCACTGGATCAATGACTGTGAATCTATGGGTCTCATCAGATGTTACAGATACCGATTTCACGGCAAAGCTACTCGATGTATATCCACCCAGTAATGAGTATCCCGAAGGCTTCCATTTGCCGCTTGGAGATTCTATCCGCCGAGCGAGATTCCGGGATGGATATGATTCTGAGAAATTGATGGAACCCGGCAAGATCT
>CAZJRI010000295.1:0-2622 GCA_964548025.1 uncultured Pseudomonadales bacterium | reverse complement strand
GCTTACTCAGGAGCCTGTAGTCTCCTTCGGTGCGCTCGGCGCAGGCTTGATGCTCTGGGATTTGAATAGTCTGACCTACTCGCCGCTAACAGTGGTGAATAACTCAGAAAGTGCAGTTGACCACCAACTGACAAGTTAATTCAGGTTCACCCTAGGTTTCTGATCTGGGATATGTATTGTCGGGCAGCAATAACCAGATCACCAGAACCAGGAGTTCGGCAATACGATGACATATAAAGTACTGTGTTTCAGGATATACTCCCCGTTCAAGAACCAAACTGAAAATGGAGCATTGAAATGCGAACAGGACTAATGATCGGAGCCAGTGAAGGCCCGGATGGAACTATTGAAGGCTTGATCAAGGCCGCGCAACAGGCGGAAGAAAAGGGCTTCGACAATCTCTGGATGGCGAATATCTTTGGGCTTGATGCCATTTCAACACTGGCGATTCTGGGTCAGGCAACCACAAAAATAGGGCTGGGTACTGCGGTTACACCGACCTATCCACGACATCCGACTGCCATCGCGCAACAGGCGCTGACAACTGGAGCAGCATCTGATGGCAGATTCTCTTTGGGTATTGGATTGTCTCATCAGATCGTTATAGAGGGGATGCTGGGATTCTCCTATGACAAACCCGCCAAACACATGAGGGAATATCTGACCATTCTGGGACCATTACTCAGGGGCGAGACTGTCAGCTACAAGGGTGAGCAGTACAACGTCAACAATGTCACGCTGCAGGTGCCCGGTGCCAAACCTGTGCCCTTGCTCGTTGCCGCTCTCGGACCGGTGATGCTGAAGCTGACCGGTGAACTCGCAGATGGCACCATCACCTGGATGACAGGACCGAATACCCTTGAGAACCACATCATTCCCGGCATAGGTAAAGGCGCCGAACTGGCAGGGAAGCCAACCCCTGTTGTAGCGGCAGGATTTCCAATCGTTCTCACCAATGATGTTGAAGGGGCGAAGGAGTCGATTGCCAAAACGTTTCAAATGTACGGCATGTTGCCGTCCTATCGAGCCATGTTGGACAGGGAAGGCGCGGCTGGACCTGCGGATGTTGCATTCGCAGGAGATGAGGCAGATCTGCGCAAGCGTATACAACAATTAAAGGATATTGGTGTCACGGATTTTTGTGCTGCGGTTGTCGCATTGGATGATGGCGCATATGAACGAACGTTTGAGTTTCTGGCGTCGGAAATCTGAGTAAAAGTGTTGGCTCTGAAGTCTGCAGGTAATTCTACTCGACAAGATTAGCGAAAAGATCCTGGCCAGGTACTATTTAAACTGGAGAAAAGACACCACTTGCGGCGCACTGCATACGCGCCTGTGCAAGTGGTGCATGCACTTTTTTTTGGCTACTGCATGAAATAGCTAACGTGACCACCTCGTTTCTTCCAAGCACTCCTTTTGGTCGATGGCAGTTTGCGATAAACCTGTTCACTGATGGTAATTCCAGTTCCTGACATCAACTGAATGGCAATGCTACTGCTTTGCCCCAGAACGTCGCGCTGTCGCAAGGGCCCGAATTCACCGATGATGGATTCACCAAGATGTACCCCCGCTTGCAGGTCAGTCGGTTTAACCTCCATAGACTCACAGTAAGTCGGGAATGCTGATCGCAGGTTAGAGACTGCGTCAATTGCGTCGACGGATTTATCAGCGGGAAATACCGCCAGGCAGCTATCGCCCATATACTTCACCACTTCACCATCGGCAGGTTCGATATGTTCGTTGCATAGTGTATAAAACCCGTCGAGGAAGACGGCGATCTTTTTTTCATCGTTAATTGCGTTAATGATTGATAGCATTCGACAGATGTCGATACTGACGGCAATCAGGTTGGTTTTGGACAGACGTGCGGGTAGATCGAATGAGTTATCAGACATGATGTTCTCCTCATGCATCTCTTCGTTTGATTGTGGGTGTCAAATCCCACAGGTCCCGACCAAATATTACAATCGGGATACCCTGATTTTTCGAGGAATTGGCTAAAACGGGGGTGACTCCCGCAGGTTCTGATAGCAGAATACCTTACCAGTTAACTAGCTTAGCAAATAAACATGAGTAAGTGATATGAGAATTTTTGGGATTTTGAAGTCAGTACTGGTCATGATTGTTGTCAGCCAGAGCTGCTATGCAGAATTTGCTATTCACTCTGATGAACATGCCACATCTGAAGACTCCGCGGTGACAGAGACCCACTGGATTTCCAGCGTTGATCCAGGGGGTGAATTCGATGTAATTGGCCTGCATCGATTCCAGGCTGACAACGATGATGACATGGTGCTGTTCTACCTGCCGGGAACAAATATGAACGGCGAACTCGCTGTTATGGATGAACGCTATAATCTCTGGCTGTTCCTCGCTCAAAGAGGGGTAAAAGTATATACCCTCGACTATCGGACTCATGCTGTTCCGAATGATGAGATCCGTGATTTCAGCTTCATGAAAAACTGGGGCATGGAGCAGTTTATCAATGATGCAGCGCTTGCTGTGGATCATATTGCGAAAACTGAACCGGGTTTACCGATTTTTGTTGCTGGATTCAGTCGCGGTGCATCCTATGCCTATGGGTTGATTGGTCAGCGTCGTGTTGCGGGTATGGTTATCCTT
>CAZJRI010000294.1:0-2628 GCA_964548025.1 uncultured Pseudomonadales bacterium | reverse complement strand
GATCAAGCTGAAGAAGATATTGAGTTCGAGTTAGCACGCCGGTACAGGGATGCCGAACTAGTAGCACAAGATGAGGCTGACGATAAAGCTCGTTTGATTCTTGCGGAAAGTATGCAGAGGCTCGCGTCCGAAGTCGTTTCGGAGGCCACCGTGACAAGTATTTCATTACCAAATGATGAGATGAAGGGAAGGCTCATCGGTAGAGAAGGCAGAAATATCAGAGCAATTGAGGCCACAACTGGGGTCGACTTGATAATTGACGATGTCCCCGAAGCGATCACCATATCTTGCTTTGATCCCATTAGACGCGAAATTGCACGTGTTGCAATTAACCGTCTGATCAAGGATGGCCGTATCCATCCTGCACGGATTGAAGAATCAGTGAATAAAGCCCGCTCCGAAGTAGATGAGGTGGTTCGCAAAGCCGGGCAAAAAGCGACATTCGACGCAGATGTAAAAGGCCTACATCCTGAGCTTGTAAAACTCGTTGGACGACTGAAATTCCGTTACAGCTATGGGGAAAATGTCCTTCAGCATTCGGTTGAAGTTGGCATCGTTGCTGGAATACTCGCTGCGCAAATCGGTGCAAATCCTCAGGCGGCCAAAACAGCTGGATTCCTACATGACATCGGAAAGGCACTTACACACGAAGTAGACGGTCCGCACGCAGAAATCGGAGCTGATCTGGCAAAACGATACGGCCAGAAAGAGATTGTGGTTACGGCAATCAAAGAACATCATGATCGCGAAATGACAACGGTCGAATCATTCTTAGTAGCCGCCGCCGACGCGATCAGCGCTGCTCGACCCGGGGCCAGACAGGATACGATAGAGAATTACATCCAAAGATTGGAAGCTCTTGAAGAAGTCGCTCAAAGTTTCGAGGGAGTGGAACGAGTTTTCGCTATTCAGGCTGGTCGTGAAGTCCGAGTTCTGGTAAATCCTGAAAGCACCGACGATGTTTCCGCTGCTACTCTTGCGCGAAACATTGTTGAAAAGATCGAGGAAACGCTTGCCTATCCAGGTCAGATTCGGGTTGTGGTAATAAGAGAGTCAAGAACAGTCGAAATCGCCCAATAGCAGGTTTAGGTACACACTATTATTAAGGCTTTAAATTGTATGGATGCTCAGCCAAAATTCTTTTAGATTCTATCCGATAAGAATTTGTTTGAACCGATTCCTATGGCCCACAATTTTAAACATAGCCGCAATAAAGCTATGATAATCACAAATCTTGAAAGGTTCTTATGCGGGTTCTAATGATCGGCGATGTCGTCGGTAAGGGAGGACGCCGTGCAGTTAGCAGCTTGCTAACTGATCTAAAATCCGAATTTTCTGTGGACTTCGTAACTCTTCAAGGTGAAAATCTCGCCGCAGGTATAGGGCTCACAGTAGATACGGTGGTAGAGATGATAGAAGCTGGAGCCAATGTCATAACTACCGGCAACCACGTTTGGGATAAACGAGAGTTCATTGAACATCTCGACGATCCGTACCTACCTGTGCTTCGACCATTAAATTACCCCGTAAACACACCCGGAAGAGGAGCAACTGATGATACAGGTCCTGTTGCTGTAATCAATTTAATCGGGCGCGTTTGGGTCGGTGAATTCGACTCCCCTTTTGCTGTCGTTGATGATCTGCTTGCAGGTGGTTTCGGTCAGGGTAAGCCAATAGTGGTCGACTTTCATGCTGAGGCAACATCTGAAAAGGCTGCCTTAGCCTGGCATTTAGACGGCAGAGTTGCAGCTGTTGTTGGAACGCATACACATGTACCAACCTCCGACTCCAAAATTCTCCCAGAAGGTACTGGCTTCGTAAGTGACCTTGGGATGGTAGGAGCCGTAGATTCTATCCTTGGAGTGAATGTTGAAGGATCCCTCAACCGTTTTCTTACCGGATATCGTCAACGTATGGAACCAGTTAGAAGTGGCGCTATGAATTTCAATTCTGTTTTGATTGATATCGATAACTCCACCGGTCTGACAAATTCAATTGAACGAGTGGATCGGCAGATCGAAATTTGAATCCATCTCCAAACCGCCAATCCGAAAGCAGCCGATATAACCCCACATCTCCAACAATTTCACCCGAATGGCCAGTGGAAATCGATCTTCATCTACACACCACTGCATCTGATGGCACCCTGACTCCCAAACAGTTAATTAACCAAATATCCAAAAGTTCACTACGAATCATCGCGATCACTGACCATGACGCAACTATGGGATCCGATCAGGCTATCCAAGCTGCATCAACTCACAAGCAACTCACAGTAATACCCGGAATCGAGTTAGGGACAGCAACCGACGATTCTGAATTGCATCTTCTCGGGTACTTCATCGATTCCAGCGACGCAAAGTTACAATCACGATTGAAGCAATTTAGAGCTGAGCGAATTCAAAGCGCACGCGCAACAGTCGATAGGCTCGCTTCTATTAACAGGCCCGTCTCTTGGCAACGAGTTGTGGAACTAGCAGGAGGATCGATAGGACGACCACATATAGCTCGGGCGATGATCGAAGCAGGTCACGTGGAAACAATCGCTGAAGCATTCAATCGATTCATAGGTGAAAAAGGAATTGCCCGTGTACCTCGCCCTAAACTCCACCCTATTGACGCACTTGA
>CAZJRI010000293.1:0-2660 GCA_964548025.1 uncultured Pseudomonadales bacterium | reverse complement strand
GAAGTCTGCCAGGCAGTTGAATCTTACGGAACGCCAGTGCTGGCTGCAGGTGGAATCGTTACCGGACGCCAGATGGCGGCTTGTATGGCAATGGGCGCAACAGGTGCCTGGACCGGCTCAATGTGGCTGACCACGACGGAAGCTGAAACCTCACCGGTAATTAAAGATAAGTATGTTCATGCCAGTTCTCGTCATACAGTTCGCTCCCAGGCCAGAACAGGCAAATACTCAAGGCAACTGCGTTCTCCATGGACTGACGCCTGGGAATCTGAAGAAGCACCAGAGCCTTTGCCGATGCCCCTTCAGTCGCTGGTTAGCGAAGCGCCCCTTGCCAAGGTAACAAAACTTGCCGAAAGCGGACATCAGGGCGCGAAGCAACTTGCGACTTCTTTTGTGGGACAGGGGGTTGGATTAATGAATTCAATACAGTCTACCCGCCAGGTCGTTCACGAATTCAAGGAAGACTACCTCAATGCTATTGAAAGGGTAAATGCCACACTGGAAGAGTAGTATCACAATCTCAATTTATGAGAAGGTATTTGATCTCACGAATTGAATAGACTATATACCGGGCATCTTCTGGCCTGATCTTCGGAAGTTGCCTGGCCAGTCTGATGCCAGTGAAGGGATCTCTGGTTTTTTGGCTTATTTGACGGATCAGGTACAGCTAGTTGAAATCCGGTTGAGAACATCCAGTACCCGACAGTCATTCAAGTTCATCGCTGATACCGTGATAGAACAAATTCCCTGAATCTTGACCTAAATAGTTGACGCTGCTGAACGCAGCCCTGATTATCCGCAGCATCAACCAACTGTTCTGCTAAATGCAGATATGTGTCCGTCAGGATATCTACTCGGGGAGTAGAGCCGGATCTACCAACACACCGTTAACACAGGGTACTGCAATGCCATCATTAGAGAAATTCAGACAGGAAACCAGGGATTGGCTGTCGGCAAATTGTCCTGAAAGTATTCGGGACTCAAGAATCGTATTTGCCGGAGGCAGGAAGGATCCGATTACAAATGAAGATTTCAGGCGATGGTTTGATAACTGCCGGAAGCGCGGTTATACAGTCCCCTCCTGGCCTGAAACCTATGGAGGGGCTGGCTTATCACCTGATGAAGCCAAAGTGCTGGATCAGGAAATCTGGGCTATCAGAGCCCCCAAACCGCTTGCGGGAATGGGCATTTCGATGATTGGACCCACGTTGCTGGAACTCGGCAGTGAAGAACAGAAAGCGCAGCATCTGCCAGGGATCGCCAGCGGTGAAGTTCGCTGGTGCCAGGGTTACTCGGAACCGGGCGCCGGATCCGATCTTGCCTCGCTGCAGACCAGCGCCAGAAGCGATGGTGATGATTATATTGTTAACGGTTCAAAGATCTGGACATCCGGTGCCGACAAGGCAGACTGGATATACTGTCTGGTCAGAACAGATCCCAAAGTACCGAAGCATGAGGGGATCAGCTTCCTGCTCTTCTCCATGGATGACCCGGGTGTGAGTGTAAGCCTGATTGAATTAATCTCGGGTAAGTCATCTTTCTGCCAGACCTTCTTCACCGACCTTCGTGTTTCAAAAAAGAACCGGATCGGACAGGAGAATCGTGGCTGGTCAATCGCCAAGCGACTACTGCAGCACGAACGTTATTCTGTGACTGACCCGGGGTCCGGCACCGGCTCAGGAACCCTCGGCGGTCTTCCGGATATTGCCAAGCGCTACACCGGCGAAATTGACGGTCGGATAGCTGACAGTGCCCTGCGACATGCCGTGCTTCGCAATGAGATGAATTGCCGTACTTTCGAGCTGACAATACAAAGAATGAAGCAGGAAAATGCAACAGGTACGGCAGTCACATTTGCAACATCGATGTTCAAATACTGCAGCACCGAGTTCACCTGTACTGAAGATGAATTACGAATCGCTGCTATGGGGACTCAGTCTCTTGGGTGGGAAGGAGAAGGGTTCTCAGAGTGGGAGTTGGCTATGGACCGCAGATGGCTAAGCAGCAAGGCCTTAAGAATCGCTGGCGGCACCAATGAGGTGCAACTCAATGTTATCGCCAAGCGTGTTCTCGGTCTTCCTGACTAGCACTAAAGGTCTCAATACCTACCAGGTATCAATATATGGATACTTCTTCTCTGTACGAACCGGGGTTGGCGGCAATCGTTTAAGGCTGCTCGCAATCCAGTCCCGGGTATCCGCCGGATCTATCACATCGTCGATACCGCCTCCAGCACTTGCGTTGATGGCCTTGGCTCCCTCATAGGACCTCTCGACCCGGGCTTCAAATTCCTTTCGTCGTTCTTCAGGATCTTCCATCGCTGCGAGTTCATTTCTGAATCCCAATTTGACCGAACCCTCTATATTCATGCCTGCGAATTCGGCGGTGGGCCAGGCAACGGTAAAAAACCCGACTAACGAACTCGCACCGCACATAGCCTGGACACCTAGTCCATAGGCTTTTCTCACAACAACTCCGAAAAGGGGCGTCGTCAGATTTGCCCCGGCATTAAACATCCGTACACAATGTCGAACGAGGCCGGTACGCTCCACATCAGGTCCAACCATCATGCCCGGGCAATCCATCAGACTCAGCACGGGAATGTCGAAGGCATCCATGAGTTGAATGAATCTTGCCCCTTTATCAGCACCGTCTGAGTC
>CAZJRI010000292.1:0-2667 GCA_964548025.1 uncultured Pseudomonadales bacterium | reverse complement strand
CTTGAATATCTGTAGGATCATTTAAGAAATTGATAGTAGGTATGCCTGTGAATGATTAAGATGAAGAGGATAAGTACATGGGGACAGGAAATAGACGGCCGAGTTTCATGACTGCTGGTTGGCCTGTAATTGACTGCGACATCCACAACCGAACCCCGTCACTCGAAATGCTCTATCCGTACTTGCCAGACTACTGGTGCGATCATTGTAGAGAATCTGGCTTCTTCGGACCCGATGCAAATGACTATCCAGTCGGTACTCCGACTTCAACCAGACCCGGGATAACCGAACCATCGGCAGGTCGCCCTGAATCGGATTTGGCACTTCTACGCGAATATGCACTCGATTCCTTGCAAGTCGAGTACGGCATACTGACCTGCGCCTACCGGGTACAGAGCGTGCACAATGAAGACTTGGCCGCGGTCCTGGCTTCCGCAGTCAACGATTGGCAAATCGAGCATTGGCTTGATCTTGAACCACGCTTGCGGGGATCGTTAGTTGTACCGAGCCAAAATCCCGAACTGGCAGCAAGAGAAATTGAGCGTCTGGGACACCACCCGGGGTTTGTGCAGATAATGTTGCCGGTACGCTCGCAGGCACCGTATGGGAATCGACGCTATCATCCTATCTACGCTGCTGCTGTGCGCCACGGGCTTGTGGTTGGCATTCATTACGGCGGTGCCCCAGGCCTTCCACCGACATCGGTCGGCTGGCCATCAACATATCTGGAGGAATACGTCGGTATGTCGCAAGTATTTCAGGCACAGGTACTCAGTTTAGTGTCGGAAGGCGCTTTCGACCAATTCCCAGAACTACGAGTGGCACTCATCGAAGCGGGGTTTACGTGGATGCCGTCGCTCATGTGGCGATTTGACAAGGAATGGCGTGGACTGAGACGACTCACCCCGTGGGTCAAACGATTGCCATCAGCGTATATCCGGGAACACATGCGCATGACACTTATGCCGATGGATTCGCCTCCAACTGCGGAACAACTACTTCAGATTATTGGCCAACTCGATTCGGACGATTTTTTAATGTTTTCAACGGATTATCCGCACTGGAACTTTGATTCCCTCGAGGAGGCCTTCCCGGTAAAGTTACCCAAGCCTCTATCACGCAAGATCTTGTCGGAAAACGCGAGGGAATTTTATCGGCTTTGAAAGGGAGTTGGACAGCATTATCGGAGGAACTTTGATTGACTTGGTACTTTTCAACGCCTTCTAAGTCTAACACCTTGAACATTGTAAACTAAGGAATACATAAAGATGGAGCAAGCGCAAACACTTCAGCACAAGAAGAGACTAAAAAGGCAGGAACCGAGAATTATTGATTGTGATGTTCATAACACGATGTCTTCAGATACAGTGTTATATCCGTATCTCTCCCAGCGCTGGCGGAGGCATCACAGCATGTTGGGAACACCGGACCGTGTTGGGGCTTATATTCCTCGAGCCATGCCTTACGGCGCCCGGCATGACGCCTGGCCCCCCTCTGGTCAGCGGCCAGGTTCAGACCTTAACTTTCTACAGGAACAGTTGCTTGATTTCTGGAACATTGAATATGGCATCCTCAACTGTTTGACAGCAGTCTGCGAGATGCCCAACCTAGAGTATGCTGCGGCATTTGCGCAAGCCGTTAATGATTGGCAAATCGCCGAGTGGCTTGAGCCAGAGCCAAGGCTACGTGCATCGATAATAGTCCCTGGTGAAGATGGAAAGTTGGCAGCTAATGAGATTGATCGGCTTTCGGGCCACCCCAGGTTCGTGCAAGTGTTACTCCTTGTCCGCACGATGGAACCCTTAGGACGACGTAAGTACTGGAAGATATACGAAACTGCAGTAAGCCATGACCTCCCAATTGGGATTCACTTTACAGGCGTTGGTGTGGGTCCAATTACCGCTGCCGGTAGACCTTCCCACTACATCGAAGATCATACTGGCATGACACAGGCGTTTCAGACACAGGTAACCAGTCTTGTTTGCGAGGGCGTCTTTGAGCACTTTCCAACGCTTAAGGTTGTCTTAATTGAAGGCGGTATTGCTTGGCTGCCGCCGTTGATGTGGCGGCTGGACCATGCGTGGAAGAAGCTACGTGAGGAAGTACCATACCTGAAACGGTTGCCTTCAGAGTACATTCGTGCGCATTTCTGGCTGACCACACAGCCGATAGACGAACCACCTAAGTCGGAATACTTTCAACAGTTGCTGGCTCATCTCGACGTAGATGACAAGCTGATGTTCGCAACCGACTATCCCCATTGGGATTTTGATGCACCCGATCGTACTATCCCGACAAATCTAGACCCAGGGTTAAGACAGAAAATCATGGCTGAGAATGCTCGTACCTTTTATCAGCTTTAGATGAATCGAGGTTCAGCATTAGGTGACAGATCGGTTCTTATTAGTCAAGTGCCTAACTAACATCTAATGCTTGATCCTATCAACCTGACATCTATTCCTACAATACAGGATATACATTAAACATATGGCAAAGTATATTGTTGCAAATATTAACGAAATCCCATCAGGTGAGAGAAAAATAGTCGAGGTTGGAGAACGCGTAGTTGGTATTTTCAACATTAATGGCGAGTTCTTCGCGCTTCGGAACAATTGCCCTCATACCGGTGGGCCACTCTGCGAAGGTCACCTAACAGGATTTCTGGAG
>CAZJRI010000291.1:0-2673 GCA_964548025.1 uncultured Pseudomonadales bacterium | reverse complement strand
GAAAGCTTGTCTGAAGCGCGATGCCACGACCCCAGTTTGCGGGTAATTTCTCGGACCACGTGGCTTTTTCTGCTACGGTATCGAGGACTTTCAGATGTCTGGGGGAATGTTTTAGCAGATCCCGTCGGAATTGGTATGCGTCCTTGTTTGCGCTGTTTGCGAGTTCATCAATAAAGGATTCCGTGAAAAAACCCTGTTGCGAATGAGCGACGCTGCGCCATGGTCCAAAAGGTATGGGTGTTTCGCTCGTGACGTATCTTATCTGCTGGTTATCTATCGCGTAGGGAATATGAGCTGCTTCTGGTGGCTCGTTCTTGCCTATATAGCTGTTGATCCATGCGATTGGTTGATTGTTGTCATCCAGTGCTGCCGCGAATTGAGAGGTTACTGCCGGACGATAGTAGTCGTGCTGGATATCCTCTTCTCGTGTCCAGATCAACTTGATGGGAACCGACATTTCCTTTGCGATCAACGTGGTTTGTTCGAGAAAATTCAAAGTGCCACCGCGACGACCGAAAGCACCCCCCATTGCAGTATGGTGCGCTTTGACGTTTTCCATTGGAACCTGCAACAGGTCAGAAATGAGGGCTGAGGCTGAAAGAGCATCCTGCAGTCCGGCCCAGAATTCGACAGTGCCATCACTCTTTACCCATACGGTACTATTGACAGGTTCCATGGCTGCATGGGCCAGATACGGCACTTTGTATTCCGCTTTAAGCGTTTTGGTTGCAGTTGCCAAAACCGAAGGTGCATCGCCTTTGATGACATCATCTTCACCAATATCTTCGACTTGTCCGAGGTCGTTTGCATATTGTTGATAGATGCTCTCGCTATTCAGGCTGCTATTTGCTTCGTTGCTGAAATTGACAGGTAGCTTATCCACTGCTTGCTTCGCCTGCCAGAAACTGTTGGCCACAACTGCCATTGCTCCGGGTAACTGGATTACTTTTAGTACACCTGGCATCTTTTTGACGTTCGTATCGTCGTAGTCAATGACATCTGCACCAAATACCGGCGATGTTTTTATTGCGGCATATTTCATATCCGGCAGATAGACATCAACGCCATAACGGGCTGAACCGTCGACCTTTGCTGGGATATCAAAACGCGGTTTAGAAGATCCGATTATTTTGAAATCGCTGCGGTCCTTAAGTGGTGGATCTGAAGGGATATCAATTTTCGAAGCGTTATGCGCTAATTCGCCGTACGTCAGTACTTTATCTGTCTTTTTGTGAATTACCGTACTGTTTTCAGTCGTTAGATCGGAAACAGGAACGTCCAACCTATCCGCTGCCGCCCGTAAGAGCATTTGCCTTGCAGCGGCTCCCTGCATTCGCATGCCGTAGTGACCGGAAAAACGTATCGCTGTTGAACCACCAGTAATTTGCATATTTATCAGTTCAGCGATGGCCATAGTTGAATAATTTGCGATGCCGTCCAGAGACCTGGGTATGGTGAGTCCAAAGCCACCTGCCAAAAATCCTTTGATCAGGGGTCCGTTGGCAAATGTGGTTGTGCCTGGCGCTCGTTCCATTCGAACCAGATCCCAGTCCGCGTCCAGTTCTTCAGCCAGCATCATTGGCAGAGCTGTGTGCACACCTTGCCCCATCTCTGCATGAGGGACATAGACCGTGGCGATATTGTCACTGTCAATCTTGAGCCAGGTGGTTAAAAGGGATTCGTTTTCGCCTTGTACCAGGTATTTTGCTGCGTCATCCCTGCGGTGTTCAGGCAGCATCGAGAGACCCAAAATTAAACCACCACCTGTAATACCACCTGCTATAAGGAAACTTCTTCTGGTTACCATATTCTCAATCTCCCCTAGGCTTTGGATAGCTTTTCTGAGGCGCTGTGAATTGCTCGTCGAATGCGTGGATAGGTACCACAGCGGCATATATTCCCTGACATGGCAGTATCAATTTCTTCATCGGTCGGGGTCGGATTTTCAGCGAGAAGTGCCACGGCACTCATGATCTGGCCTGATTGGCAGTAGCCACACTGGGGAACTGATTCTTCCTGCCATGCCTGTTGTACGGGATGCAGCGTGTCAGGCGAGGTTTTTATGCCTTCAATAGTCGTAATGGCGGCACCTTCCAGCGTTGATACTGGTGTGATACATGAGCGGGTTGCTTTCCCGTTGATCTGGACGGTACAAGCACCACACATCCCTGCACCGCAACCGAACTTGGTGCCAGTTAGCTGCAGTTCATCACGCAATACCCAGAGTAACGGAGTATCTTCTGCCACCTGGATGTCGCGGACTTCGCCGTTGATTGTTAACTTTGTCATGGCCTTGTCCCAGAAATTGTTGACCCTAGTCTAACAATGCGACCGGTGATATCAAAAGCCTGATTTCTATGGCAATCGAGATATGAGTTGCTGATGTAGTCCACCAAAGCCACTATTGCTCATAATCACGATGTGTTGTACCTGATCAGCACTTCTGAGCGTGGCTTCGATCAATTCAGCCAACCTGGAGAAGATGGTATTTTTCTCATCGGCTATCTCCTTCGTCATATCCCATTGAATATTCCCGGGCTGGAACCAGAAGATTTCATCGGCTAACTGCGCTGCTTGACGCAGCACGGATGCATGGATTCCCTTTCTCATGGTATGGGATCCAGGTTCTATTACTGCCAGGACTTTTTCTTCACCCACACGATTTCGCAAACC
>CAZJRI010000290.1:0-2674 GCA_964548025.1 uncultured Pseudomonadales bacterium | reverse complement strand
GTATTTAACCCCGGCAAAGTCTGCAAGAGACCTGGCCGCGAGGTAGACGAGATTATCTTCGGGCTCAATTTCAGCATCAGTTATGACTTCAATGGTGTCAGAGCGCTCGAAGTGAATCGAATCTGCCGCTGAAATAATCTGAAAAGCAGTTTGCAGTTCATGGTAGCCGTCGCTTCGGCGACCAATGATATTAAGGCACAGGTTCAGTTTCGCTGGAGCCGGTAGGGTAAATTGTTCTGGCATATCTTGCTGAGACATCTCGTGGCTGCGCTCTAGTAAATCCAGCTATTTACAACCAGTTGAATGCTCACTTCCGGTCTGATGAGCTTCATGCGAACAGGGTCAGTTCCGTTGTGGGCAAGGTATTGTATTTGCCACCCGGCCTGGCGCAGGGATGATTCATCTCGCTTAAATGGAGACCCCGGTGCCGCATCACCGCGCACCCAGAACCTGAGGGATTCAAGCGGCAGTATCAGGCCCGTGTGCTGATACAGCAGGTCACTGGCGCTACCGGCGGTAAACCTGCCCCGTTTGGGTACTTCTATTGCCACACCGGCTTCATCTCCAAAGATATGAGCCACAGGTACGCCCAGGGCACCGGTCAGACGAACGTCAAATGATTGTTTTTTTTGCTGCCAGACAAGGCTGAAAGATGCGGCATCCTCGGCGGTTCTTATACCTACCCTGCCTCGCAGTTGCCAATCGGGGTTTGAGATATCCGGCTTCTGGGTAATGCATCCAGTTAAGAGGCAAATCAGACCAACCAGCAGGAATGTTTTTCTGGCGCCTGGCTTAGAGAGACTCAGAGGGATGTAAATTCCTCGATCACCTTCTTCAGTATTTCGCTTTCCGGTTTCAAATCCAGGGCCTTCTTCCATACTTCTTCAGCTTCTGTCTTTTCACCAATGGCCCACAAAACCTCACCAAGATGGGCCGCGACTTCGTCATTCTTGAAGAGTTCAAGCGCGCGGCGCAAATAAACCAGCGCTTCGTCAAATTTCTTCATGCGATACATCACCCAACCCATGCTATCGATAAAAGCCGCTTCATTGGGCTTCATTTCGAGCGCACGCGTAATGAGTGACAGGGCTTCGTCGTACCGGTCTGTCTGATCGGCAAGCGTATAGCCAAGCGCATTCATGGCATCGCTGTTTTGTGGATCGAGTTTGATCACGTTCCTGAGATCACGCTCCAGGATATCCATGCGGCCAAATTTCTGGCCGGTCATCGCCCTGAAATAAAGAAGGTCAATATTGTCACTGCGCTTCTCCAGCACGCCATCCATCAAATCAAGTACCGCTTTTGACATGCCGCGCTCACTCAGCAACTGCCCTTCTATCATCACAAGCTGATCAAATCGTTCAGGATTTTCAGATCTCATATTGGTCAGATAATCCTGCATCTCCCTGATGCGACCCTGTTCAGCCATCAAGTTGGCAATCCTGGACTGGGCTGGTAGAAATTCATATCCCCGACCCACCTGGCGATATTCCCTGATCGCTTTGACTTTATTGCCTCTTTTCTCAGCAATACTACCCAGATAGAAATGGGCTTCGCCTGCTCGACGGTTCCATCTCACCATCTTCTCGAGGTATGCAACGGCACCGTCATCGTTCTCCTGCTCCATTGCAATGAGCGCCAGTGCAAAGAGAATGTCGCCATCATTGGGTGTCAGTGCCAGGACCTGCTCGTACTGTTCCCTTGCGCCATCAAGTTTCTCTGCCTCAAACAACAACCTTGCGTAGATCAGCCGGAGGCGCCTGCCCTTACCCTCGAGCCCATCAATAATATCGCTCAGAAATTCAATGGCATCGTCCGTGCGATGCAGGTTCTTTAATGCATTTACCTTGAGAATGACAACATTGACGTTCTGCCGTTCAGCGAGCAACTCATCAGCCAGCTTTAGGGCGGCTTCAAGTTCACCTTTTTGTTCAAGCAGCACCGCTTTGGAGAATATAAGCTGTTCATCACCAGGATGCCTGTCCAGCAACCCGGATATGGCATTGAGCAGTGAATCGCGACTTGCGGCATCCAGATTGGCTGCCCGATAGGCAAAAACATCAAAATTCGCCAATCCACCCAGGTTTTTTACCGCTTCCATGTGGTAGATGGCCCCTTCCAGGTCACCTGCCCGCATTAACTGATCTGCTGTATGCCGGTGGGCATCGATATTGTCAGGCTCAACTTCAGACCAGATCTGGGCTGCTTTCAGGGCCAGATCATTCCTCTTGACGTAATTGGCCAGCCGGGTAGCACGTGCTGCAACGCCCGCGTCCCGGGTTTCTTCCGCCATTTCCATGTATTTTTTGAGCGCCATCTCATACTCACCACGGTATCCGGCGACTTCGGCGACCAGCAGTTGGTACAGGGAGTCATTTTTAAAGGGTGCTACAGGGTATTCGTGGGGTTTGGGACGATGAGGGTGATTTGGCCTGACTGCATCATCGGTTGATTCAACGGTTTTTTCTTCAACAACTTTCACTTGGTTTCCTGTTGAATTCCAAACACATGGAGAGTTGCAAGAAAATCGTACAACAGTTCTTCTAATGTCGCCCGAGGCAGTTGTTTCCAGCATGGAGGTAGCATTTGCTCCGGAAAGAATAGTCTGTATAATTTGCGGATCTAAATCAAGTGGGACTTCCGGATTATTAATTAAATCAAGTGCTTTTAGCTG
>CAZJRI010000289.1:0-2731 GCA_964548025.1 uncultured Pseudomonadales bacterium | reverse complement strand
GTTTGAGCGGCGCTTGACGCTCGGCTGGTCTTCTTTAGAGGAACAGAATCGTTCTGTGTGGTAAGTCATCTGATAGGCGTTTTGCAGCGAACTGGAGAAAAAAAACAGCCACTGCAGGTAAATCCCGCGCTCAGGATCATCAGGTGTCGGGGCGAGCCCTGCTTCAAAATGACGATCACACAAGAATACCGTAATAGCGCCGCATTCGTAGATCGCACCCTCTTGCCAGACCAACACGGGGATCCAGCCGTTGGGGTTCAGCGACAGAAGCTCAGGCTCGCGGGTCGAACCTGGCAGAATGTCGGTCCAGATCAGATCATAAGGTGCGCCGATCTCTTCCAGGATCACGCGGGCACCCATCGCGGCGCTACGATCTGCATAATAAAGACTATAACTCATAAGGCGTCACAATTATTTTCCCAAGAATTACAAATTAGATGGCCAGTGGGCACCCCAATACGCACCTCGTACGCCAGTGCCTGCACTGGTAGGGCTGTCGTGAAGCAGACGAGAGTTGAGGGAATTTCTATCAAAGTAAAAGCTTGCAATCGAGCAATAACATATTGATATTAGAAAAAGTTCTCGATTGAATTGACACGCGGAAGGTAACCATCGGATTTTCAGGTGTCTCCAGCGTGTTTAGGCTCTGTATGTTATGGTCTTATTATCTGCAGAATGTGAGCTGCCTGCTGGCCTTTTATAGCTGCTGTTTAAGGAGGGACAATGGAAACATCTACCCCGGTGACTATATTTTTTATCTGTTTCTTGGTCTTCATCCTGCCTCTTCTGTTGAGGAAAGACCACGAGAATATCTCTCTGCTGCTTCGATACGGCTTTTACACCGCCCTCATTGTTGGCTATGGTTTTTACACTGTATCAGGCCCATGAGGAAGCGCCTCGGTACTTCTTATCTCTCACTGCCTCACGAAAAGGAAGTCTCCCCCTTCATGGCCTGTTTTACGCATCTCGCCATATTCAGGAGACTGATCGGCACTTAACATCACTTGTTTTCGGAGAGTGGAGTAAAACTGATGCCCATCCAGGACACCAGAGTTCTGATTAAGGATATGAATAAATGATTTGGCAAAGACAGAGTGGTTACCACCACCGGTATCAGTGACTGGTTCTAACCCCCCTGAGGTTAGTACCATTCGAGCTTTCTTCTTCACTATCTGGTTAATGTAATCCGGTTTCTTTACTTTTGGCTCGACCCCGCGTGTCAAGGTTCCGGAGAAACAAGAATCAGCGACCACCATCACGTGTTTGGCTTTGATTGCCCGAACTGACCTGGTAATTGTATCGTTTGCGATCCAATTCACCTGGTCATCTTCACTGGCATCGACCGGCAGCCAGAAACCCTCATCCATATCTGTATCCAGCCAGCCATGTCCTGCATAGTAGATCAATAGATTGTCTCGAGTTGAGACGATTTTGCGGAGTCGAGATAAGGCGCTCACGACTTCGTCCCGTTTTGCATCTGTCAGCAAGTCCACCTTGAATCCATACTCTGCTCGAAGTAAAGACGCGATTGATTTGGCATCGTTGACTGCCGTCGAGAGTTTGTCCAAACGCTCATAGTGGTTATTCCCGATCACTAACGCATAATAATTGCCGTATTCAAGATCAGGTATTAACGGTACCTCATCCTTTGCAGATTCTTTCCTGAGTTGTTTGATCGTAATTTTCGCAAGGCCGGCATATGTGCCGGAAGGAAACTGCCGTAGATACTCCTCGAACATCTCAGGGTTGTAGCTGTCTTTAATCGACTGCCAGAAAGCCAGGTCCAGATCCGCGGTCGTCGTTTTGGTTGTCTTTGCCGGAACCGACTGGTTTGCAATCTTCTCTAAGTTCCCCTTGATGGTTGAGACATCAGTCAGATTGACGATTTTCTCGAACGGTTTATAACCACTCTTCCGAATGCTAATGGCGTGCCGGCCCTTAGGCAGTTCAAGAACCAGGCGGCCCGAACCTCTATACACCCCATCTACATAAACCTCGTCGTCAACAACATTTGAGTGGATAGTTAAAGAGATTTCCTTAACAGGTTGACTGGACGTTGAATTTAGACGCTTGTGCTCTGCTTTGGCTTGTCCTTGAGAAGTGAAAAACTTCCCGCCCATATACTTGCACAGGTAACTAGCACTTTCACTCACGGAATTTCGGGTCGCGCACCAGCCCGTTTCAGCGGCCCAGTTTGCCGGAGAGACTGTCAACAGGAAAACTGCAAAGCAGATGTAATGGAGGCATTTCATAGCTTCTATCCTACACCTAAACTTCTGGTAAGTTAAAGGGTCAAATCTGTCCCTACAACCGGTATTCTTATTTCAATGTGCGCAGCGTCACATTTCGGGTAAGTTAATGAACGACTCGACTTTAGGTCAAAAACAGGTTCGAAATTGAAAATGATGAGGGTGCTATCCTGACTGGGTGTTGGTGGAGGCATGTGCCACTCCCTCAGTTCGGTAGATACAAAAGTGGCTGAATGAGCCAAATTCAGTGATCTCCACACTTTACCAATTCAATACCAATCAACAGAATAGCGGTCCCGGTGGTCACTATTACCAGGAGTGTGACCGGTGAAACCGGTCTAATTGTATTTCGATTAAGAAGTTCAATCGCCGTGCTCCCCAAAGTGGTGGCGAGGTGTGGTCTTGCACGTTATGTTTAGGACTCACCAAACAGATCAGAGGAGGACTGAATATGTATGTTTCCAACTGGACGTTTAGGCCCG
>CAZJRI010000288.1:0-2777 GCA_964548025.1 uncultured Pseudomonadales bacterium | reverse complement strand
GCAGCATCTACAACACAGTTGGTGCCACCGAGATCCATACGGTTGGCAATTCGTCCAGCGACTACATTTCCAAGCAGTCCCGGGAATGTACTTTCATCCCACTCAGGATAAGTCGCTTCTATTCCATCACAAACCTCGACGACCTTACTCTCAGGTATACCGGCATCGCGTAGTGCCTTGATCCAATGGGGTCGTTGAATGCGAGATGCCATCTGCCCCACCATTTCCGTTGCAGAAGCAACACCAAGAATCACGCTGATATCAGACTTGTCTACCTTGCCGAACTGCACGCTGTTCGCGTCTTCCAAAACCTTGCTCGCAACAATCAATCCAAGTAACTGAGCCGAATCAGTGGTTGATAACTGTTTCGGTGGCATGCCGAATTCCATCGGGTCGAAATCTACTTTCGGCAGAAAAGCGCCCCGGGTGCCATAAATCTTACCCTGGGTTCCGGGTTCGGGATGATAGTAGTCATCAATCAACCAGTGATCTTCCGGGACTTCTGTCATGAAGTCTTCTCCGGCGAGTATGTTGCGCCAGAAGGATTGGCCACCTATTGAGCCTGGGAACAGACCGCTTGCACCAACAACAGCAATAGGACTAAATGTGGCTTCTCTTTTCTTTGTCATAGACTTGTATTCTCGTCCCGACCAGATCGGTCTATTCTCTCATTTCATCACTCTGATTCAGCAAAGAGCCAACTTGCTTTTTGCAAAATTCAGCGCATAAATTCTGTCAGGGCGTAACCGGCCCCTGTCAGGGTCTTTCAATTTCTTCATCTTGGCGGATTAAACCCTGAGTGTCCTGGGTACAAAATTCAGCGCATCCTGAGTCAGTGACAGCCCGAAACTTCTCATCTGCTGACCCCGGCTAACATGAGCTGCCCCTTCCAATAGATTCAGTGCTATCTGCTGAACCGTTCTCTGAGCAGTCGCCTCAAGGAAACTGCCTTCTACCCATTTATTAAATGCACCCATTGCCGGGCCGCACCACAACTGATAGTCAATCCGGCGGGAATCATCTCCCACAATCGGCCATTGGCTTGAATTACCTATATACCAGCGAAAAATCAGTGCCATCTTGTGTTTCGCATTGCTTTCAGCCCTGTCTATCTGGGCTGGATCAGTATTCGCAAAAAACGCCTTTGTCTGCGACCAGATATCTTCAAGGGGTGCTCTAAAAATGTTTTTCTCAATGCTCGTTCGCTGGTCAGACGGGATATCATCGATAGAATCATACCGGCGATAGAGGTCATACAACTGATTACCCCTTACACCCATCATAGTACCTCTCTGAAGAACCTGTACCTTAACACCAAGCTCAAACATATCAGCAGAAGCTGTCATGGCCACATCTGCCAACTCGGCCTGGGCCAGAAGTTCCCGACTGGAATCAGAAACACCGGATTCTACCGCTGCCTGATGAACGGTACCCACTAAAACGAAGGATGCACCGAGTGAGAATGCCGCCGCGACACTCGCCGGTGTACCCAGGCTACCTGCCGCACCTAATCGAATCGGCCGATCATACTGATATTCTTTTGCGAGTCTATCCCGAAGCGTCATAATTGCCGGAAATAATGCATTTAGCGGTCGATTGTCGGTATGACCGCCAGAGTCGGACTCAACGATAATATCCTCTGAAAGCGGCACTGTAGCAGCTATTTGAGCTTCTGAATCGGACAGCTTTCCTTCTGAAACGAGTTGATCGAGGATTTTCTTCGGTGCAGGAGAGAGGAAGTGACGCGCGACCTCTTCTCTCGATATTTTTGCAAATATGTGGTGTGCTCGCACGACCGTGCCGTCATCCGCCCGGCGAAGTCCCGAACAGCCGTACCGAACAATTGCGGGTGTTAAGCCCATAAAGGCTGAGGCAGACACGCGTTTCACTCCTCTGCGCAAGTAGAGATCAACAATCTGCTCCTCAAGGTCCGGCTCATTGGGTGAATGAATCAGATTACTGCCCCAGGGCAACCCTTGTGGGTCAAGCGCTGTACTCATTTCATCAATCGCAGCCTCGATGACCTCCGGTGAAAGACCCGCAGAGCCAAACATGCCCATCGCGCCCATTCGGGCCAATTCAATTACCAGTCTCGTCGACCCGATGCCTCGTGCCATAGCACCGCCAATATAGGCAAATCGCACCCCGTGGGTTTCCTGAAAACCACGATCTCCCAGCCATTCGGGATACAAAGGCGGCAGGATACCAAGCAATGGATACGACGCAGGTCCGGACTTGCCAGATGCTGCACCTGTAGCCGAAATCTCACCGTCTCTGGCCACGCCTATTCGATTGGAATCAGGATCAAATACGACTTTAGTCGCTGAACGGATCGAAGACTGGATTGCAGAGGCATCCAGTGGCTCGAAACTGGCATCACTTGGGTCTCCAATCCAGATCCCGGCACTGTCCGGAGCTGCTGGCTCTGAAGGTTCCTGGGAGGCGGTATTAGCTTTTACCTGAAGGACCATCTATGTCTTTTGTGTCAATGGGTTAGTCTCGGTCTTTTTTCAAAACGAGGGTTGGCAAGGATAACATCTATCAGGTCTATATTGACAAAATAACTGCTCAATAAAGAACCTGAATACTATAATCAGCATTCTGCTTCCAGGAGCGTTCACTTCTAAGAATTCAGGTCTGATCCGTACCGGGCAGTTTGGTGTACCTTTGGCATCTGATCCGAATGGCACTTACTTAATGCACTAACAACTGCTAGCGGCGAGCAGGACTGGTGTGTCAGTTGCAAGAGCATGAAGCCTGCGCCGAGTGCACCGAAG
>CAZJRI010000287.1:0-2801 GCA_964548025.1 uncultured Pseudomonadales bacterium | reverse complement strand
GGCTGTAGTTGGAACGCTGATGTTTGTCGGATTCGAGATGCAGCAAAATCATCGGACCCAGTGTCCCACCTGTTTTTTCGAGATCGACTGTTCTTTGAAGATCTCAGCCCGATAAGTTCAAGCATTCAGGTCTGAATTGTGAAAGAAGAAGGATGATCGATTACTTTATAACTTGGTTTTTTGTTGTCCAATTTCTGATGCTAAGTTTATCTAACCATCGGTATCCAGGTCTTCAGGTGGATTAATGGTTGTCTTCCAGGATGTTACGTAATATGAAAAAGCCAACGTTGTATGCGTTTTCTGGATTGCCCGGTTCAGGAAAGTCTACGCTTGCTCAAGCTTTATCTAAAATGACGGGTTTTGCATACTTGCGAATTGATACCATTGAACAAGGATTGCGAGATCTCTGTGATTACAAGGTTGCCGGTGAAGGCTATAGATTGTCCTATCGTATCGCTCAGGATAATCTAAAACTGGGTATCAATGTTGTGGCGGATTCTTGCAATCCAATTGAGCTTACCCGCGCTGAGTGGAACGAGGTGGCGATCAAGTCTGAAGCAGAATTAGTCAACATAGAGGTAATATGCTCGGATATCTCTGAACATCGACATAGAGTTGAAAATCGCGACCCGACAATTGAAACGCTCAAAATGCCAACATGGGAAGATGTCAAAAATCGCGAATACGATTCGTGGAGTAGTGATCGGATTGTGATTGATACTGCGGGAAGGCCCGTCGCTAAAAGTGTTCAAGCACTATTTACGATCTTGGAATTGAACCAGGATGGAGAATGAGGGTCGCTCATATCAAAATATATGAAATGGGACTCATAGTGTAATGACTTAGCAGACTCGTTGGGATCTTCAGCAATTGGGGTGGACGATTGACTCTATCAAGAGTTCATTCGAAGACTTCGTTGTACGTGCGAAAGGAGATCTGGAGATTTCAGATGACCTGCGCCGTGAGATTAGCGAGGCATTGGAGCGGATTCGGGAAGCTGAAAAACGTGTTCGTTATTAACCAGTTGGCACCGTTAAACGATGATTTGATTGATATGCCTTAATGAAAGTGTTGGGAAACGTTGCTATTTACTGAATGATCATGTTGGCATCATCACCGCCATCAAAGGACATGTCAATCACCTGGATGTCATTTTGGCGAGTCAACCTTCGGGAGTCCTCCTCAGGGTTTGAGAACCAGGTGTATCACGGTGAAACTGCAGATATCTCTACAATCTCGATATCAGAATTAGGTGATGGAGGTGTTTCCCCTTTTTCACGGAGATCCTCTAAATGTAAGTTGATCGCAGCCGTGATTAATTCGAGGGTTTCTTCCTTCGTCTCACCAGCGACGGCACACCCGGGCAGATCCGGTACATAGGCACTGAAATTGGACTTTGCTCGTTCGATGATGACTGCATATTTCATAAGAGGCCCTTAATCTAGTCCGCTTTGTTTAAGTATACTCTTTGCTGTTCCGGTTGCCATGTCGTGACTCAGTTTCCCTGCGATAGTGACAGTACCCGGTTTCTGCTGATGATGATATTGCCTATGGCTCCCTTTTACCCTGACAAGAAACCACCCATCTCGTTCGATCATCTGGATTAGCTGTTTAACTTTCATTACACGATAATCCACTTCCCGGTGCCGCATTGGCATAGGACATTCTCGATTATTCATGTCGTCTAAAAACAATGGCGTTTGCGCGCCTGGGTGCGCTTAGCGGAGTTAGAGGGATATGAGTAATCCCATACATCAGCAAATCTAGTGAAATCTCAAGGCGCGGTAGTTGCGCCGTCATCTTCTCTCTTTGACAGAATTTGGCGCAAAAAAAGGGGCAATTGAATTGCCCCCATCATGACTTCTATTGCTTTACCGAGTAGTTTCTAGTCCTGCTATGGCGACGTGTGATGATATCCGCTAGCAGTTTGATCAAGACCGCCGAGAACCGAAGACAATATACCGCTGGCTGTACTTCTTTCTCCTCCACTAACTGAAGAGCCACTCGCCGTTGCCTTGCCGTCCATTCCACCACTGATTGATGCGATATTTCCTGAGGCTTCATTCCTCACGCCTCCGGTGACGCTCGTTGAATTCCCGCTCGCTTTGTTGAAATTTCCTCCTGTGACGCTCGCCTCAGAACCGCTCGCGTGATTGCCATAACCGCCGGTCACCGAAGCTGAACCTCCAGATGCTCTGTTATCGGCTCCCCCTGATACGGTCGAAGTCACACCCAAAGCCTTATTGAAGAGTCCACCCAGTATTGCGCTATGGACCCCGCTTGTCATATTCGCATAGCCGCCGACCACTACGCTACCTTCCCCATCACCGATGTTTTTTTCTCCGCCTAGAATAGAGGAACCTGCTCCACTAGTCTCATTTCTGGTTCCCATGATAATTCCACTGAAGCCAGAGAAATTAAGTTGGTCGCCGATAACGAGCATATGTGAGCCTGTTCGAATGTTGTCGACAGGCGTACATACACCTGACCTGGGGTGGCAAATGGGCGGCCTTATTGGATTATGGCCAATAATGAGGTTGCCGAGACTGTTAGTTGTGCTGTTGCTCCCTGTACCGTTTCTTATATGAAAATTAGCGCTTTCCAAATATATTTCAGTTGTGTCTCGCCACATAAGTTCGAGAATGCCGGTTGGGTCTACCGCAGCTTTGGCCTCTGCGTCAGTATATTGCGTGGTGTGTGGTCCCACTGCTGCGACTGCCTGGGCATCAGTATATTGCGTGGTATGCGGTCCCACGGCTGCGATAGCCTGGGCATCTGTGTATTGCGTGGTATGCGGTCCC
>CAZJRI010000286.1:0-2874 GCA_964548025.1 uncultured Pseudomonadales bacterium | reverse complement strand
TCTTTCTCCATTCTTCTCTTACGCCTGTCTTCGTGATATTTGAGGCCGGTTCCTGCCGGAATCAAACGACCAACGATGACATTTTCTTTCAGTCCACGCAGGTAGTCCCGTTTGCCTGTTACAGCAGCTTCGGTAAGTACGCGGGTTGTCTCCTGGAACGATGCAGCAGAAATAAATGATTCTGTTGCCAGGGCAGCTTTGGTAATACCCAGCAGAACCCGTTCGTATTTAACCAGTTGTTTTCCATCAGAGCGGAGCTGATCGTTTTCATCGAGCAATCGAGTGTATTCGACCTGTTCGCCCTTGATCATGGCTGCTTCACCCGCATCGACGATATCTGCCTTGCGCAACATCTGACAGACAATCACCTCAATATGCTTGTCGTTGATCGTTACACCCTGCAGACGATAGACGTCCTGAATTTCCTTGACGATATACTGCGTCAACTCCTCCACGCCCTTCAGACGCAGAATGTCATGCGGATTTTCAGGTCCGTCGGAGACGACTTCACCCTTTTCTACATGCTCACCTTCAAATACCGTCATATGCCGCCATTTAGGAATCAGCACCTCATAGTGATCATCCCCCTCGGGCAGCACGCTCAGATCTGTTGGTGTAATAACCAGTCGACGCTTTCCTTTGGTTTCCTTGCCGAAACTAACGGTACCGGATATTTCAGCCAGTACTGCTGCTTCTTTTGGCTTTCGGGCTTCAAACAGATCTGCTACCCGCGGAAGACCACCGGTAATATCTCTTGTTTTTGAACCTTCCTGCGGAATTCTGGCTATTACGTCGCCAATCTCGATGTGATCTCCGTCTTCAAGGCTCAATATGGCATTCGCCTCGAGAAAGTAGTGGGCCGGGACATCAGTACCGGCAAGCAGGAGCTGATCGCCTTCATCATCCACCAGACTGACAGCCGGTCGGGTATCTTTACCAGCGCTGGGCCGTTCCTTCGGATCAATGACAGAAATACTCGACAAACCTGTCAATTCGTCTGTCTGACGTCGAATGGTGATGCCCTCTTCCATATTTTCGAAGACAACTTTACCGGCAACCTCAGTCACGATTGGGTGTGTGTGTGGGTCCCAGTTTGCGACTACTTCTCCAGCCTCAACACTGGCTTCATTTCCCTTCTTGAGAACCGCGCCGTAAGGAATCTTGTAACGCTCTCTTTCCCTGCCGCTTTCATCATCAGCAACAGCTACTTCACCTGATCGCGATACTGCTACCTGATCGCCATTCACTTTTTCTATGGTTTTCAGATTGTGCAATCTGATCGAACCGGAATGCTTAACCTGAATATTGTCAACGGCTGTTGCCCTTGAAGCTGCACCACCGATATGGAATGTGCGCATGGTTAGCTGCGTGCCCGGTTCGCCAATTGACTGGGCAGCAATAACGCCAACCGCCTCACCAATATTTACCAGGTGCCCGCGACCAAGATCCCGTCCATAGCAGTGACTGCAGACGCCGTATCTCGTATCACAGGTTATGGGGCTACGAACAAGAATTTCATCGACGCCCATTTCCTCAAGTTCACTGACTTTTGCTTCATCGAACAACGTACCTGCCGGAATGAGCACTTCATCACCGGCTGAATTCATCACATCTTTTGCGACAACGCGTCCCAGCACCCGATTACCAAGTGGCATGACAACATCACCGCCTTCGATGACTGCCGTCATCACAAGACCTTCATCCGTCCCACAATCAACTTCAGTGACTACCAGATCCTGGGCTACATCGACAAGTCGGCGGGTAAGGTATCCTGAGTTGGCCGTTTTAAGAGCAGTATCTGCCAGACCTTTTCGGGCGCCGTGCGTGGATATGAAGTATTGCATCACGTTCAGACCTTCACGGAAGTTAGCTGTGATCGGCGTTTCAATGATCGAGCCATCCGGTTTGGTCATCAGTCCGCGCATACCGGACAACTGCCTGATCTGTGCGGGTGAACCCCGTGCACCTGAATCAGAATACATCCAGACACTGTTAAACGATGTCTGCTCTTCCTCTTCGCCGTCACGATTGACAACCTTCTCTTTGCTGAGCGTATCCATCATTGCCGCTCCAACAAGATCGTTAGCGCGCGTCCAGATGTCGATTACCTTGTTGTATTTTTCACCCTGGGTTACGAGACCAGATGAATACTGAGATTCAATTTCACGGATTTCAGCTTCAGCTTCGTTGATGATTTTTGCTTTTTCTTCAGGGATTACGAAGTCTTCAACACCAATAGACGACCCGGAATTGGTCGAATACTCATAACCCAGATACATTAGCTGGTCGGCAAATATCACTGTTTCTTTCAATCCGACACTTCGATAACAGATGTTGATCAAAGTGGATATGTCTTTGTTACCGAGAGGTCGGTTGACATGATCGTAGGCAATGCCTTTTGGCACAATCTCATACAGTAAGGCCCGGCCTGTAGTGGTATCCACAATTTGCGATCGTGAAATCATTTCACCGTCTTCATTTATGATCATCTCGGCTACGCGTACTTTGATACGCGCCTGCAGACCAACCTTGTCTGAACGGTAAGCTCGAGCTACTTCACCAATATCAGCGAAGACCATGCCTTCGCCCTTATCGTTAATTCGTTCACGGGTCATATAATAGACACCCAGGACCACGTCCTGGGAAGGTACGATAATGGGCTCTCCGTCTGCCGGAAGAAGGACATTATTCGTCGACATCATCAGCGCACGTGCCTCTAATTGTGCTTCCAGCGTCAGGGGTACGTGTACAGCCATCTGGTCACCGTCGAAGTCTGCGTTATATGCAGTACAGACAAGCGGGTGCAACTGGATCGCCTTACCCTCGATCAATACTGGCTCAAATGCCTGGATACCCAATCTGTGAAGCGTCGGC
>CAZJRI010000285.1:0-2986 GCA_964548025.1 uncultured Pseudomonadales bacterium | reverse complement strand
AGATCGTGCTTCCAAACCTCCCTGCCTTCCCTCGATACAAGGATCGATTTATAAACATGAGCATCTGCCGACAGATTCAGATTCTCATCTAGCGTGCCACTTTCGCTAATTACCGATCCTTGTGCATCCATAACAACAAAGTTTATCCATGCCTCTCCAAGATCGATACTACCGCCAGGAAAATCATGCCCCACACCTTGATTCGTCACTATCAAATTGATGTTAACAGTCTCGCCAAGATAGGCATAAAAAGGCGCTTCTGTTGACCCACGTATCGTTTCATCTAACGATCTGAGATCCTGTCTTGAATCATCACGATTAGGTTTGTCAAAAGTAAGCCTGATGTTATTTGCCTGGAGAAATTTCCTGACGCCATCGAACTGTTCCTTGTCACCATATAGCAAAGGCAGAAAAGTGTTGGCGCCATAAAAAAAATGGGATCGAACCTTACCATTCACATCAGCAGAGGGATCATCTGCATCAATTAAAGGCATGTGGCAATCCCTGCACAGGATTGGCTCTTCATCCGTAAACTCATCTTCATGCCTTGAGTAGGGACTGTTTAACCATGCGGAGTATTCATCCTGCATCTTTACCCAGCCCCATTCGTTAACGTCCTTGTCCATGAATTGAGCATGGCATCCAGCACAGAATTCAGGTTCGGCAAGTAACGGGTTGGCAAGGTCCTTGATATGCTGATCAGGATCAACCCTTATCAACAGGTGATTGATTGCCTTAAGGAATCGGTTCTCACTGTTCTCGAAAAGGTATTCTTCTCTCGGTTTGAATTGATAACTCGCTACTCCCTTCAGATGCACCATTTCATTTACACCGTGACAGGCCATGCACGAGACGCCCTCGTTATTCGCCATGCTCCCTTCAATCCCCCCATGGATTCCCCCCGGTGACAGCTCACCTGTCAACAAAGCCACCGGTGCGTGGCAACCTTCGCAATATCTGGTCGATGAGATTCCCTTTACACCCTCAAGCAATCTAACATTGGTGATATAAGTGGGATCATTAGCTGCCTGCCGGTGCACAGAAATCATCCACTGATTCGAAATATCAAGATGACACCCAATACAATCTTCAGATTTACCGATTTGAGCCTTGGTCACAAACGACCCATGTGTCGTTTCCGTCTGACTGGGTCTGAATGGATGATTGCCATAGGGTAATGCATAGTCATCCACAGCCGGTGATACAGGTTGGGGATGTCCATGGTTCTCGAACACGAGTTGTGGTGTTCCTACAACCACTATCAGCACCGCGATTGAATAAAGTGCCATGCGCGGTTCAGTGCCATCGAAGGTCAGGAATCGCGAGATATATTGATCTTTACGTCTATCCGACATTCGATAGTAATGATCGAGCACATGTCCGGGTAAGAATAGAGTAAATACTAATGTCACCAGTACATGTACCGGCATCATGAGGGGGTTCACCTCCCTTGAACCCAGCACAAGAGGATGGATACCAGTTACGATTAATCCGATCAATACAAGCACCAGAACAATACCGGTCAGAATCAGGGTCGGCCTTCTGAAAAACGCGGTTCTGGAGAAATGAATCGGTATGTAAAGGATGCACAGGAACACTAAACCTAATCCAATTATGATATGGACAAGAATCATCAGTTGTCTTGCGATGCTGTGCTCACCTGCAATGTAGATGAATACGCCCGAGAGAAAGACAATGACCACGGAAATCAAACCTGGCCCAGTCATCAACCGCTCCAGCGACAGAGGATCCCGCTGAACCATTATTGAATCAATCCTTCAAGTAATCGATTGGCATCTGACGGATCAATGTCCACTAGTTCACCCACTGCTCTCAGACGTACATATCTTGACAAACCCGCATCACCCGCCATTATTTTAATGCGGTTGAGAAGTTCAGTATCCGATTTGTTTGCCGCAAGATAATTCAACACCGCATGGGCACTGTCATTTGAAATCTTCGAAAAAAGGTTCCCATTTGCATAAAAGTCATCATAAGCAGCCAATTGCGTTCTGAAAACCTTCACCTGTTCATTATCAAGCTTCTCCGTAGCCTGCCGGACCAGCACTCGTTTGGCGAGTAAATCGCGGTTTCTTAACTTGTGTTGGGGTTTGAATAAAAAGCAACCAATCGCCTCAGTTGTCGGCATCAGTTCAGGAGCCAACGATGCAAACATAGCTGTATGAATCGGTGATGAACGTGAGTTCGCACAAGCCTCTAGCCAGCTAGCCATACTCACAGTCGCCTGATTGGATAAAACATATTCCATGACCACCCTGAGCGGAGTAGCTGATAATCCACTCGCCATTTTGGTCAGAGCAGCGCTGGATACTCCCTTTTCTATCAGTCCAATAATGGTTCTGTCAGATAAGCTTCTGCCAGGTATTCTCTCCAGAACTCCTTCAATAAAAACCAGATCCTCGTTAACAAGATTGTCGAATCTACCTGTATCACCGGCCAGAAAGGAGAGGGAAATATAAGCTTGCTGACGAATATCCCGGTTTTCGTGTTCCAGAAAATCCTCAACCAACTCACTGAAACCAGATTCCTTACTTTGGCCCATTGCAACCAGAGCACTACTGACGACCCTTTCATCGGACACAGTGGAAAGCTGTTCCAGGGATCTTGTCAGTGCAGCATTCAGTTCCTCGCGGGACAAAACCGCCGTGTCTTCTGATTGGTATAGTGCACTCAAAATCTGTATTCGTATCGCAAGTGGTTTCGCCTTCAGGAGAGCAAAAACCATATCGCTCTCCTGATCCAGTCGTATCAGTGCAACTATCACACTGGCGGCCACATCGGCGTTTATTTCCTCATGGAGAATCAATTCAGACAATGCACTGATCGCTTTTGTATCTCTGATCAGGCCAAGGCTCCGAACAACCTGGGCAAGCAGGAGATCATTGGTTGATATACTTAACAATGCCATCAGCGGTTCAACTGCTCTCTTCTTTTCTGCTGCCGCCAGGGCTCTGGCTGCACAGGT
>CAZJRI010000284.1:0-3047 GCA_964548025.1 uncultured Pseudomonadales bacterium | reverse complement strand
AAGTGTCTCTTAGATCAGCCGGTCAAGTGTCCGAAAGGTTCTGACGACGTACAATTGGCACCGCAATCCTTCAGTTACCGATCTACAACCCGACAGATGTAGCCCTGAAAGCATTCTCGATTCAACAGATGTCGGGAGGCCGTTTGTTGTTGGGAATTGGTGCCGGGTCGACCGAGGTTGACTACCTGGTTCATGGCTGTGAATACAACGACAGATTTGAAGCTTTCGAAGAAAAATTGAGTCAGCTGCGCCAAACACTACAAACCGGTTGTGTTGGTGAACACGATCTGTCGCCCTGGCCAGCAGTCAAGGCCAGGGTTCCTTTACTCTTCGGTACCTGGGGCAAGAATGTGGTTCGAGCTGCGAACGAATTCGACGGCTGGATAGCCTCAGGGATGCACCGCACTCCGGAACAGTGCGCTGAAGCGTTGAAGGACTATCGTGTTGAACGGGGGCAACGGGCGATTGTATCTACGATCAGAATTGACCGAAACACTGATATTGGTATGTTTAAAGAAATGATGTTGGGCTATCGTGAAGCGGGATTTGATGACGCTGTAGTGATGTTTCTTCCCGGCGCGCCAACTCCGGCAGAAATCAGAGACTTGCTCTAAACGATTACGATGACAGCAGCTGGCATTGATGCGTTGTCAGAAGGTAGGTTTATGTTGGGGCTCGGGGCATCGGAACCACAGGTCATCGAGGGGTTACATCCTGATCTAACCTGGAAAGGCTCAGGCAAGGATCGTCTGCGCTCTTTAGCTTTTAACCTTGGAGTACAAACGACCTTGCCATGATGCTCTTCAACTGGCTACGCAGGGTTGGGCGGTATCCTGATGGGCATTGCATTCCACAATGCTCTGTCAGCACAGGTTACTACTTCGCCCATTAGAGCCTGGAGACCAGTCTCGTTGGTCTCATAGTTCTCTATGCCGGCTGCCGCTTCCTCCGCGCTGGTAAAGTAATTGATCCAGTTAAAGTCAAACTGCTGGTTTTCTGCTGGTTCAAAGTCCGGAACACCTATCGCAAACCAATAACTGTTGTCTGGATTGTCGGCGTCATAACGGTCTAAAAACGGCCCGTAGTGATCTCTGAGGTAAGCGATCATATCCTCAGGTCCTTTCCCTTCATTGAATGTGCAAAACAAGTTATCCACATGATAAGGCGGGTTCTCGACAGAGAAAGACGCCGGGATCTCTTTTGGGATGTAAGTCGTGAAACCGAAGACATTGGTGCCAGCTTCCTGCCCGCACATAAGGACGTCCGCGTGTTTGGCTTGCAATGTTTCATTGCCGCCCATTTCCTTCCACTCAGCCCAACCGGCTTCGCTGGTCTCCTTGTCCGGCCACCGGTTTACCCAAAGGGCATCAAAGTTTTCCGATTCCCAGTCTCTCGGTCGATAGCCAAACGAACCCAAACCTCGCTCGGTCATAGATTCCGCAATCTCATTGAAATCAGCAAAATAAGCATCCCGATTTTCATCACTGTAGTTCTCTCCAAAGTTACACCAGAGGAACTCGTAGTAGGCTGCCGGTTCCGGCTCTGCTGCAACCTCCGGTTCCGGCGCTGCGGCAACCTCAGGCTCCGGCGCAGCCGGCGCCTCTTCAGTTGGCTGCGTGCACGCCACAATCAGCGGCGCCAGAAGGGAAAATAAAAATAATCTTTTCATCTGATTTAACCTCTTTATTTTTAAAGTTATCTGGTTATCTGCGTCTTCTTATGGTTTTGCTTATGGTTTTGCTTATGGTCTTGCTCATGGACTTGCTCATGGTCTTGCTCATAGTCTCGCGCAATCCTGGAAAGCCGACGAAGATAATTCTTCAAGAATACCTCGCTATTCCTGCGGCTGACTGTAATAGGTTTCGCACTGCAGAGCAAAGCCATGCACATATTCTCGGCTGCCCTCCAGACCGGTAAGTATCTCGCTGAACCAGGGTTGACTTCTGTCGTCCATCGCCGCCCCCAGCCGACATTGAGACCATGAATAGTCCTGCCCAGCGGCCGGTATCCGCCATGTACACCTGCATATCTACTTCGTGGCCGTTTTCCTTGAGAGCCGCGCTGAGTTTATCGAGTGTCATGAGGTAACTACCCGCGTTTTCCGCTCTGACGATCAGATTCCAGGCGTATCCGCGCGCAGAAGTGTCAGGCGCGGCACGAAGAATTCTCCAGTTATCCCACTCCCTGACAGTTCGCTCGACCTTCATCTTGGCGACTTCGTCGATAACTGTCTGGTTTAGGCCCGTGTTTGACCATGCCGTGGTTTGTGAGTCGAATAAACTCCACAGGTAATGATCTCCCTGCTGCTCCGCGCCCGCAGCGGGAGAACAGAGCCCCATCGCCATCGCGCCATTGGATTTAGATATCACCTCGGCACTGCCTTTTGCCCAGGCAGCGTATCCGGCGCCATCTGCCGTATTAATCGTGATCAGATTCATCACCGGTACAAGCTGCGAGAACGCTAATACACACAAAGCCACAGCAGCAATGAAAATGGATCGCAAGTCAGTTGTTATAGTTTTCATATCAATCTCTCTCTTTTTCTCTCTTTCTCTCTCTAAAATAAGGCAATAAATTAATGAATTTAAAAGCAGTGAATTTATTGACTATACCCATGTAAGCACAGCTTACCGGGATTGTCTTGATTATTTCGAGTTTAGTTAACGATAACCCGCCTCAATTGATCCGTAAACTCTCCTCAACCAGGCCGGGTGGTGTGACTTCTCTGCAGTTTTTTCCGGTGGCATCAAAGCAAGGTCAGGGTAGTTTCGATCAGCTTAACGGCACAACGAGATTAATAATCTGATCGATCACCGCTTCCTGTTCCTCTTCTGACTGGTGTTCCGTTGAGAGGAGTGAGTCGATCATCAATGTGGCAGAACCCAGGGGTACGGCGTTTGTATAAATCGTCAGAATTGACAGCGGGACGTGCGGGTGCCTGCCCTCAGTCTGTGTCTGGACGATGGCCTCTTTTACCGTCTCGGTGAATTGCCGGGTTGCCACGCGCAGGTCTTCGGTCGCATACCGACTGACATCGGGATGGATCG
>CAZJRI010000283.1:0-3050 GCA_964548025.1 uncultured Pseudomonadales bacterium | reverse complement strand
GAAAAACAGGCACTACGTGCTTAACTCGGTGTCCGGAATACTTGGGGCAGGTCAATGTTGTCTCTGTGTTTCTTGTAGTACTTCTCAACGGTATTGGGAGATAGGTCGAAGTGCTCTGCTGCCTCCTGATAAGCGCCCGCAGATGTGCCAGTAGCGTTTACGGCCTTATGGTGACCTTGTTTGGACCAGTAAACATACTGCGCCACCCAGCGCTCCATTTCCTCTTTGAATTTTTTGTTCAAGTTGGGTTTGTGCAAAGAAAACACATCAAGAACGGCTTTTTCTGGTTTTTCTGACTCAGCAAGCTCAGCGAGACCTTCTGATATCCAAGCATCCAATCCTGAGGGCAAAGGTTTACCAGCAACGATAGTTTCTGAAGCGATCCGCAGAAGTTTTTGCGCCGAAGTCAGATCTTTGGATTTCGCCATCTCAATCAGCTCTGGTACATCGAGTTGAAGTTTTGATAGATCAAATGCCATGGATTGCCTCCCAAACGTCATACGCCATTTTAGCAGTGTGTTTTGAATCAAGGTGTGCATAACGCATGGTCGTGCTTGCTTGCTTGTGTCCTAACAAAGTGCCTGTTTCGATCAGAGACCGACCATTGGCCACCATATTAGAGGCTACTGTATGGCGGAGATCATGGAAGCGAAAGCCCACCAAATCTGCTTCGCGCAATGCCTTTTGCCAGGCTTTCTTGAAATCGAAAGGGCGGTTGGGGTCTATCGTTGATGGGAATATCAGGTGGTCGTTCTGTGAAGCAAACCCAATCAAGATTTTTATGACTTCAGGAAGCAAAGGTAACAGTCTTGGATTTCCGTTCTTCGTGATTTCTAATCTCGCGATATTCGCCTGGAAGTCAATGTCTCCCCACGTGAGCTTCATAAGTTCTCCTCGCCTCGCGCCTGTTGTGAGGGCCATAAGGACCAACAGATGTAAGCGGTCCCAGTGAGAAGTTTTCGCAGCTCCTAAAAGGGCTCTTTGCTCCTCCGCTGAGAGAAAACGGTCTTTAGGTGGGTTCTCGGAGAAACTTGAAACGAACTCGCTTCGAACTGGGTTCGGATGCTTCAGCCGTTTGTAGATTTGATGCCGATTGAAAGCAAGGAATACGCTGGAGAGATTACTCTTGTATCGATTGACCGTCGACCCAGTCACCCCCTTGCTGAGCGTGAGTAGCTCGTCATCGATGTCCTCGGGTGTGATATCAGTGATCAACTTGTTCGCAAAGCGTTCGCGCCAAAATTTGACTCGACCGTATGCAGATTTATCTGCAATGTCTGCATTGCTCAGGTATTCATCAACCCATTCTCCAAATCGGGGCACGAGGCAGGTCATCGATCTTCCGTTACCATCGACCTGAATGGCCTGTTCGAGGCTCAGATCGTGATCACCCAGTGCCAGTTTTCTGGCCATCACGGTGTCTGATTCAACCTGCTTGGCCCATTCCTTGGCCTTGGTTTTGGTCGGGAAAGTAGCGTGAAGTGGTCTGAGGTTTTTCAGGCGTACAATCGCCTGAAAGTTACCGCTAGGGAGTTTCCGAATGGAAGGCATTGTTGGCTCCTTGGCACTTTTCTCAGCCAAGTGTGCTGAGAGTGTGCTCGTCAGTAGTGAGTTTAGGTGCCAACCACATCACGAACTGACTTCTCGGAGACCTAGGCCCCGTAACTCAAGGAGTTACGGGATTAGATTTGGCTCCCCCGCGTGGGCTCGAACCACGGACCCAATGATTAACAGTCATTTGCTCTACCAACTGAGCTACAGGGGATCAGTTGAAGGTGGCGCATTGTAAAGACAGCTCCCGGTGCCGTCAATACGGCATCGCTGCTGTCATGTCGTTGTCAGCAGCCTGCGACTTCAGCTCGTCAAAGGTCCGCCGAAACCAGTTATCATTAGCTGGTTCCTGTATGAGATTTGACACCGCGGTGTCTATTTGCCGATAACCTTATGATATCGAAACAAACAGATCTGTCAGTTTGCAAGAAAGTTGCTCAGAACGAGTATTTCCAGGCGGGAGCCAGCAGATGAAGTCAGGTGAATTCCAGCTCGAATCAGACTACAAGCCTGCCGGCGATCAGCCCGGGGCGATTTCTCAGTTGATCGATGGCCTGGAGTCCGGTCTTGCCTACCAGACATTGCTCGGGGTGACAGGGTCCGGTAAGACTTTCACCATCGCCAATGTCATTGAACAGTTGCAGAGACCCACGCTGATCATGGCGCCAAACAAGACCCTCGCCGCGCAGCTATATGGTGAATTCAGGGACTTCTTTCCGCGTAACTCAGTTGAGTACTTCGTCTCCTACTACGACTACTACCAGCCGGAAGCCTACGTCCCGTCATCTGACACCTATATCGAGAAGGACGCAGCCATCAACGAACACATTGAGCAGATGCGGCTCTCCGCCACCAAGGCTCTGCTTGAAAGGCGGGATGCTATCGTCGTTGCATCTGTTTCGGCTATCTATGGTCTGGGTGATCCCGGCGCCTACCTGAAGATGGTTATGCATCTGGATCGCGGCGATCGGGTTGATCAGCGCTGGTTACTGCGACGACTGGCAGAACTGCAGTACACCCGTAACGAAATGGAGTTGAGACGAGCCACTTACCGGGTCCGTGGCGATGTCATTGATATCTTCCCGGCGGAATCTGACAAGGACGCGATCCGGGTTGAGCTCTTCGACGATGAAATCGAAGAACTGTCATTCTTCGATCCTCTGACCGGCGAGGTTATTCGCCGCGTGCCCCGCGTTACAATTTTCCCGAAGTCACACTACGTGACGCCGCGTGAAACCATCGATAATGCACTCGATCAGATTCGTGACGAACTCCATGACAGACTCAAAATTCTAAAGGATCACAACAAACTGGTTGAGGCACAGCGACTCGAGCAACGTACGCGATTCGACCTTGAGATGATCAAGGAGCTGGGTTACTGCAGCGGGATAGAGAATTACTCAAGGTATCTGTCTGGGCGTGCATCCGGTGAGGCACCGCCTACTCTCTATGACTACCTGCCTGACAATGCGCTCCTCATCCTCGACGAGTCCCATGTC
>CAZJRI010000282.1:0-3131 GCA_964548025.1 uncultured Pseudomonadales bacterium | reverse complement strand
GCAGGTATGGACATTTCCGTGTAGGCAAAACCTTTTGAACCAAATCCACCCCCGCAATATTCACCAACGAAGACCAGATCCTGGGGTTTGATACCAATCATGCCTGCAAGGAAAGGATGCGTGAAACTCTGGCTCTGTGATGAACCATGCACAATGCATTTGCCATTTTGCCAGTATGCCAGTGCGGTACGGGGTTCAAGACAGTGGTGCGAAGTACCAGCGGTGACGAAGCTCTCATCGATGGTATAGCTCGCCTTTTCGAAATTGCCTTTAACATCTCCGAAGGTCCACTCGTCTTCAGCAGCACCCATGGCCATTTCACCTTCCTTCGCCGCAGCAAAGTCTCTGGCTGTCCATTTGGTTTCTTTTATATAGGGTGGTTTGGAGAAACTCTTTCGACCGGCGACATTTCCATCAGTTCTGGCGTTCTTACCGCCGGGGTAAAGACTCTCCAGCGGATCTACTGAGAATGGCAATGGCTCCAGGTCCAGCTTGATCTTTTCAAGGGCATCCTGTGCGATGGTCTCGCTCTCTGCGGCGAGAGCCAGTATCGGTTCACCCACATAGTGAGGTTCATTGGTCAGTGTGGGTTTGGCTGGTGAAACCGTAGGTGGCAGATCATCTGCCGTTAGTATGCCAATGACACCCGGCATCGCCAGTGCCTCAGTGGTATCAATGCTCTTTACTTTCGCGTGTGGCATGGGACTGGTTAGCAAGCGGGCAAAAACCATACCCTCGATTCTGAAGTCCTCGGAGTATTTTGCCTTGCCGGTCACTTTTGCAACGACGTCCGGTGGTGTGAAGTCCTTACCGATTAATTTGTAATCACTCATATCAGCTGGCCCTCGCTGCGCGCATCACGGAGTTAAGATAATTATCATATGCCCCACAGCGACACAGGTTACCCGACATTGCCTGGCGAGCTTCCTCTCTGGTGGGATTGGGATTCATTTTCAATAAACCAACAGCAGACATCACCTGCCCTGGCGTGCAAAAGCCACACTGGGGGGCGAGTTCTTCAACGAACGCCTGCTGGACCGGATGAAGATCACCGTTAGAGCCTTGTATTCCCTCTATTGTTGTGACCTTTCGACCCCGAACGCCATGACTTAGCGTTGAACAGGAATAGGTTGGTACATCATCGATCAAAATAGTGCATGCACCGCACTCACCACGATCACATCCCAGCTTTGTGCCTGTCAGACCAAGCTTGTAGCGAAGCGTCATAGCCAGTGTTTCCTGTGGCATTACATCGACTCTTCGCACCTTGCCATTCACGTTCAGCGAAATCAGTCTTTCAACGGTACCTGCTGCTGCCGAAGTTGCTGGTGTTGTTTCACCGGAACATCCGCTCAGCGTGCCCAACATCGATCCCGATGCGACGGTAGCGCCTGTGGCGATAATTCCCTTGATGAAATTGCGGCGTGATAGCCGGGCTGAAGTGGGTTGAATCGCATCATTCGCGTTCGAACCCGGGTTTGCCGGATCATAGATTACGGGTTTCATAGCTCCCTCTCACTCACCTTATTCTTGTTCAGGTGCCACTCTTCCAGATTGATCGGATAGGGTCAAGGGGCAAAGCATTATTGGGGGTGAATATAGCCATTGGCCGATCCCGGATGGCCGAACCCGGATGGCCGAACCCCGCCCAGGCTCCGGTTGAACGTAAAAGCGGAATCTGGCCTAATCGAGGTGCCTGCCCATCAGCGTTAAAATAACCATAAGGTTCGAAATGAAATATCGTCGATTTGGTCGCACTGAAATGATGTTGTCCCAGTTCTCATTGGGGTGCATGCAGTTCACGGGCGATAGTCCTGAAGAAAATGCAATTGAGACAGTAGAACGCGCTGTTGAACTGGGTATCAACCATATTGAAACAGCGCGGGGATACGGGAACTCCGAAAAGCGGGTAGGTAAGGCGCTCGCAAGGATTCTGAAACGGGTTCCCCGGGAAGAATTGTATGTGACAACCAAGATTGGCCCCTCATCCAAGGTAGATGATTTCAAGCGAAACTTCGAGAAATCGATGAACTATCTTGGCCTGGACTATCTGGACAATCTGGACTTCCATGGCCCCGGTAATTACAAAACACTTAAACCAGCCCTGTCATCCAGGGGCTGTCTTGGATATGTCAGGCAGTTGATGGATCAGGGGGTAGTGAGACATTTTGGTTTTTCAACCCATGGCTATCCGGCTGGCGTGATGGAACTGGTGAATACCAACGAATTTGAGTCAATTAATCTGCATTACTACTATTTCTATCAGGGACTGAGACAGGTCGTTGAAAGAGCCGCCGAGTTGGACATGGGTGTATTTATCATCAGCCCCAATAATCAGGGTGGGAAACTACAGAAGCCAACGCAGGATTTACAGGATGCCTGCGTGCCACTAAAGCCCATGACATTCAATCATATGTGGTTACTCAATGATCCAAATGTTCATACCCTGTCATTTGGTCCGGCCAATCCAGATCAGATCGATGACAACCTGATTGCACAGGATTATGACGGTACGGGTGAAGAGAGGAAGATGTTTGACAAGGTACTGGCCCAGATCGAAGGTCGATACAGGAGCAACCTGGGAGATGAATTCTGCACGATATGCAACAAGTGTCTGCCTTGCCCGGAGAATATCAACATTCCTGCCCTGCTTAACTGGCGCCAGATGAATAAGGCCTTCGGTATGAAGGACTTTGCCCAGGAAAGGTACGCCAAGGTTGGCAGTGGTGGCGCCTGGATTCTGGGGGTCAAGGGTGACAAGTGCACCAAGTGTGGGGAATGCGAACCTCGATGCCCTGAATCTCTGAATATCCCTGATCTGCTCTGGCAAACGCATAAGGAACTTGAAACCGGAGAGATTTCTGGTCCTGCCTGGGATCATGAAGGGGATTTGCTGGAGCAGGAGTTACGTAGTTAGCCGTGACTCGCACTGAATTAGTCCTGCACTAATTAACCTTAGCCAACTACAACAATCGGACCACAGATAAGAATGGCACATACATTCGGTTAGGATTGCGTTAATCCGCGTCAAGCAGGAACAGTGGGCTTGTTACCTGAGCGCGCCTGCGGTCGCAACGGCGACAACCTCGCTTGCTCAGGAGCCTGTAGTCTCCTTCGGCGCGCTCGGCGCA
>CAZJRI010000281.1:0-3254 GCA_964548025.1 uncultured Pseudomonadales bacterium | reverse complement strand
TAATGCTCCTGGAAAAAGACCATCAGTCCTACTTACCGCTAGCATAGGTGAACTCCTTAAGTAAGCACCATTCTGATCTGATCGTCATTTTCTTAACGCGTGTTTAGAATTCATGGTTTTTTCTACCCGCTCATTCAGCATTTTTTGAACTGAGAAGCCAGTCTCGGAATGATCTCGTCATCAATTCCGAACCGATTGATTCATGCAAGGCAAATCACCCTGGTGAACTCAAGAGAGAGTTTACTCAAATTCACGTAACCACTCATTGAAGTGCGCCTCTCTTTTTTCTCTGAAAGAACCAACACCTTCTCTGGAATCCGGATGATGATCCGAGATTGCTGTCTTGGATGCAATTTCCTCGCATGCCTGCTCGAAACTGAGCTCAGCAGATTGATAGACTGATTGTTTTAACAGCCTCATGGAAACCTGCGGCCCATTGGCGAGTTCCAATGCGAGTTCTTCTGTTTTCTCTTTTAGCTGCTCGTCAGGTACGACTTCGTTCACCAGCCCTAACGACATGGCTTCGTCAGCACTGACAATTCGTTTGCGCATGACAAAGTCCATGGTCTTTGCAAGTCCCATGTGCTGAACCAACAGGTACTGCCCACCTTCGTCTGGCAAGAGTCCGAATCTCAGTGTTGCACTACCGAGTCTCGCGCTCTTGGCAGCGATCTTGAAGTCACAGGCAAGGGCCAGTGACAATCCTGTTTGAATGGCGACTCCATTGACGGCAGCAATAGATAATTTGTCCAGTTTTCTGATTGAAAGATTGAGTGCTTGCGAGATATGTTTCAACCCGTTATACGTGCCGATTGGATTGTCGTGGCCGGGGGGTATAGGTGGCATCAATGCATTCTCGTTTTCAGACGCATGAGAGTAAGCTTTAAGATCATCACCCGCACAAAAACCACGGCCCTGTCCGATAAAAGCAACTACCCTTACCGCGTTGTCCATCTGAGCCTGAACAAGTGTTTCAATAAGGTCCCTTTTCTTGCGGGTATTCATACCGTTAAGTTTTTCCGGCTCATTGAATTCGATCCAGGCGATGCCCGGCTTCTGCAGTCTAACTTCAAATCCTGTGAATTCTCCTGTGTCCATTGTTTGCTCCTGGCTTTAAGACAATAACGATGCTGAATCATTGGTAAAATTGTTCGCACTGTCAATCTCTTCATTCAGGGTTAAATGACCTCGTACCCTTAATAGCGGTAAACTCATGGGATGACCAACAAAGGAAAAAAGCATGGGTGTTTTCTCTGAGCAGGTTCAATCAATTGGCGAGCGCTTGAAAAGCCTTGAGCAGACCGTGACCGTCGCCGAGTCTTCTACGGGCGGGTTGATAGCGGCGAATTTGCTGTCAGTGCCGGGTGCGTCCCGATACTTCGCGGGAAGCAGCGTTGTCTATACGCTTCAGTCCAGGCGTGCATTTCTCGATATCGATAAAGAAAGTGTCAATGGGCTGAAACCCCTGACAGAAGATATGGTGATGGTATTCGCGAAAGCAGCCGCAAAAAAACTCACCGCGACCTGGGCAATCGCCGAATTGGGTGCTGCGGGACCTACGGGAACACCTTACGGCCATGATGCAGGTATCAGTGTAATCGGCATTGAAGGGCCAATAAGTGGCACTGTTACCGTCGAAACTCACAGTGACAATCGCGAAGAGAATATGGTGGCATTTACTGACGCTGCCCTTTCTTTACTCAGTGATCTTATCGATAGAAGTCAAAATGGGTGAAACCTTTCGTCTTAATTTCTTTATTATTCAGGCTGAATACTGACTCTTGATTTTTCGAATGCTGCCAGTGCCAGAATAAATACTGCGATAAAGGTGAAGAGCATGCCTAGTCCGCCACCAATAAAAGCGATTGCCCCGGCAATGTCTCCTTCACCGTAGGGAGTCTGTCCGACTGACAGTCCACGATTTTCAGATAGATTCCCGGCCCAGTAAAAAATAGTATTCGCCCAGCCGGTGATAATCATTCCCCAACCAACCCAGAACGCACGGTTGTCGGTCAGTTCCAGCTTTTGCATGAGCAGTGCAATGCCGCCAATCATAACGCCATTCATGATGCCGCCGACATGTGCTGCCTGCCAGCCACGAGCAGACCCTGCGACCGTGACATCCCATACGGGTAACGGCCAGATGGTAACCGCACCTAGAAGCGAGAAGATCAGCATGACCCCTGCGATCAAGCCGATCAGGAGGACCACCATGCCATTTGTAATCACGAGGTAAGAGAGTTTTATGTTTGCGGTACTGTCCAGCTTCATTGTTGGGCCTCGTTGTTCTATTGTTAGTCGGTATTCTCAGTTGCCATATGTGCCATATCTGCGTTGCTGAGTTTGCTGGTATCGTTTCCGGCGGCATGGTATCCCCGCCAGGCGACAGCTATTGCGTTTTGTCTGTCTTCACAAATTGGATGATTTCTAGGGTGGTAGTTCGAGGAAAGAACAGGGATCGCGGCATGGCCAAGGTCATATGCGAAAGAGATGAAAAATCGCCAGGCACGCCAGGCTCTGCCCGGTCTGTGATAGTAGCCTTCGGTCTTTATCATATGGGCGAACGCTTTGAAGGTTTCGAAACTTATGTGGCAGAAGGCAAGAATCACCATGTATCGACGATACCACTCTGAGTCCGGATAAAAGGCCTTGTAGAAATCAAATGCAACAGCGCCATGTTCCACTTCCTCAACCTGATGCCAAACCCACAATGCCCTGATAGTTGGGTCTGATTCGGCCATTAACTCCTTATATCGATTTAGTATGATCGCGCCGCCTAAGAAGGTGAAAGTCTCATACCCTGCGGTGAAGCCAATTTTGAACTGTTTACTTCTCTTCAGAAAAGCGGTTTCAAAATAATTTCTGGCGCTGGTATCGAGCGTTGGTACCTTTGGATAACGGTTCGCGAGGAATTTAGTCCATTCGACAAAATTGAAGGCATGATGAGATTCCTGGCCGATTATCGCCTGGACATCTCCGAGCAGCTTCGCGTTCTCGATTTCATCCCTGAACTCTCTCATGACCTTTACGAGAAATCGTTCGAAGTAGGGTACATGAATACCCAGTGCATTCATGAAGATGGAAAAATCAGGATTAGTCTGACTCCAGACTGCTTGCGCGTCATCAAAGCTGAATCGAAGTTGACGAACAGGGATTGAGTCCATGGCGTGGCGCATTATTGTCTCCCTATTTTCTGAACCGTAGCATCTGACCAGCACCTGCGCCCGTATGCCTGTGTTGATCGAGGGCAACCT
>CAZJRI010000280.1:0-3351 GCA_964548025.1 uncultured Pseudomonadales bacterium | reverse complement strand
CTGCCGTAGTTGTCACCGTGCAAAACATTAGGATCACTGCTGTTATCAATTTCTTCATGGCTGTTTATCCTGTGTGCAATAAGACATGTCTGTTTCTTCACCGGCTTCTCAGAATTAGTATTCTCTGAAAAGAACTCAGCGTGAACCTTTTCTCACTTCCTCTACGAACCACTGAATAAAACTCTGATAGCTATTGCTGTCAATAATCTCTTTAAGGTCCATGACATGAAGATAAGCATGGCGAGAATAATAGATCGCTATTTTCGTTATTGCTGGTTTTGGTGACAGACCACCGATATTACCTATTTCATTTAGTGTCACATAACCCAGAAGTTGGTTCAGATAGGTTTTTGATAGCTTGAAATTTTTCGTTGTTTTAATATCGATGAGCGTCTCATCAATCAACAAGTCTGCATCAGCAGACATTGGTATCTCTGGCGGCAGATCAAAAGAAGGATTGAGAAGACATAGATTCTTTGCGAGAAATTGATCTGGCTTGAGGAGTGTCACCAAGTTTCGCAAGTCCTCAATATCCTCTTGATGAACTATGCCAAGATCTTTAGCTACTATCCCAGCGCGATAACGTACATCTAGTTGGGCGAGTTTGATTGCGCTTTCTAATAACTCATCTTTAAATCGACCCGATGAGGGGAGGTAATCAATGTAGTTTTTCTCTGCCTCTGCAAGGTACATTTCTGATTGTTCAGCAACCTCATTTGGCAACCAGCTCAACCTCCCAGTATCAATATTAAGTTCTAAACTGTGCAGACCTCTGCTCCCTTTTATCGCTATACATTCTTCAGCAATCGCATCAGGGTTAATTTTCTTAATGTAGAAGCGCATCAGGTAGTCAAATGCAGTACCAATTAGCGAGTAACGATCTGATTGAGGTGGAGCGAGCATTTCCTTGTTAATCGTAAATCCGGGATAGTTAAATTCTCCTCCAAATCGCTGCGCCACGCCTTTCTGCTCTAAAAAAGCAGTGAGGCTAGTAATTCCGTTCCAGTCCGTTTCCTTCCACTTATCGACGGTTTTCTCTGATACACCCTCTTCGGTCGACGAGTCAAAAGAAGCCTTCTGAGGAGCAGTCCACTGATCCGGCTTCGCATCGTTTAATTGGGCCGACAAATGTCGTCCCCACCGGACAAGGCAGTCTATGACCAATTTGCAGATTGTTATGAGAGACGCAGGTGGATTAGCTTGCTCTGAGAGTTGTGTTGTCGGAGAAGTTACGTGTTCAGGTTCCTGTATCGGTGTTGTTTCAACTGAAATTACGTGCGAGACCTCAAAGGCAATTAACCTATCCTCCAGATCTCTTAGCTCTCCTAATTTGTACCACTTGTTGACAGTATGGCGACAAATAAAAGTCTCTGAATTAATCAGTCCATCCTGATAGTGTTCAGCAAGTGTTGCTTCGTCTAGAGGACCGACTCGTTCTCCAGATTTAGACAGATATTTCCAACGTTCTTCCATTGGTAATCAGCGCACAGTTGCTCACCATTTCAAACACCCAAAAAGACTATCACGAGCAACTTGACGTCACAGAGAATATTTCAAATTGGCTTCTAATGTACCTGCGTAGCAACAACAATATTAAGGCGCAGAGTTTAGGGGCCCCGTCGGGCAGTCATTTGGCCCCATACGAGAAGAACGTCGAAGCTTTATCAAGATTGAATATCGACATGGGTATCTGAGAAGATAAAGCAAGGTGCAGCCAAAAGCGTAGCTAACAGGACGCATGATGCAGTTCCTGTGCAGTTCTGAAGAACATAGATCCCTTTAGAACCAGAAACGAAATCATCTAAATATCTGAAATTTAAACAAAAATGTGGTAGCTACGGGTGGACTTGAACCACCGACCCCAGCATTATGAATGTAGAAATGATGATTGACGTTAATCGACCTCCTCTTCTCTCATTCGTAACTAATTGATTTGTAAAGCCTGAAGGCATTCCGCTCATCAAGACTTTTAACCTCAATTAGGGTCAATTGGGCACGGCACGGGCACAAATTTCCGTTGCGGTCCAATTGAAGAAGGTGCGGCATTGCCGTACAATCACCCGGTGTTTACCGTAATAGAAACGCCAGTCTATTCCAGAAAAGCTGAAGCACTTCTATCAGACAGTGAGATAGAAGACTTTGCAGTTTTCATCTCCAGAAACCCGACTGCAGGTTCTGTTGTTCGAGGCTCTGGTGGGGTCCGGAAGGTCAGGTGGGCTCGGTCTGGCTCTGGCAAAAGTGGTGGTGTGCGAGTGATTTACTACAACATGCTCGAGGAGGAAGAAGTCTGGCTCCTCACACTTTATGCAAAGAATGAAAGATCCAGCATTCCTGGACATGAACTCAAACTAATCAAGGAGGCAATTGAGCGTGGCTAGCAAATCCAAAATGAGTGACGAAGGCGCCGAACTACTCAAAGCAGTCCATCAAATGAAGAAAGGTAAGAAGGGTCGGGTTTACACTGAAGAGCAACTCCTGGCGATTTCTGCCAGAAAATCCGCAAACCTGACCCAACGACAGTTCGCAGAACTACTTAATGTATCTATTGATGCAGTTCAAGACTGGGAACAAGGGAGACGCTCTCCGCGCGGCGCAGCCAAGACACTCTTGAAGATCGCGCAAACTCATCCAGACATTCTGGAGGAAGTGGCTTCCTGAGCGGGCGGTTAGTAAGAATAAACACCCTTTTTCATCATTCAGTAAAGTATCGTCATCCCTGGGAGTTGCTTTCAATCCTCACTTTCGGGCGGCCTCATCCAAGAGCTGAATGAGTTGGGCTCAGAAATTCAGCGATTTGTCTCTAAGAATCGGAACTCTGGCCGATCGAGACCGTCACCGATGCGTAGTCGATGTGCCGGAAATCAGAATAGTGTCGTTTGTTGGTCGTTCAGATCTAACGGCGGTGAGCGGTTCTGAGGATCCACTGGCTGATCCAACCCTAATCGGTCAGGTCGTTGTTCCGTTGGACGCCAGCCCACAAAAACGCCTGGACGACGATCAATCCAGGGCTCTGCTTCTTCAAGCTGACGCGCGATATCGAGAAGCTGCATCTCGCCACCCATCGGCGCAAAGAAATGCATACCAAGGGGCAGGTCTTCCGGCCCGATGCCACAGGGGACAGAGATGGCGGGTACTCCCGAGAAGTTAGCCAGCGGCGTGTGCGTTACAGTGGAAAGTGCTTCTGCATACCACTCGTCCAGGTCTGCACCGCCCATCAGGGAAACCTTGCTGCCAAGCTTTGGCGTAGGCCGGTTCAAAGCCGGTGTCAGGAGAAGATCCCATTCACCGAAAAAGACGCCAAGATGACGGGCAACAATGTTTGAGAATCCAACTGCCGAACTGTATTCCAGC
>CAZJRI010000279.1:0-3387 GCA_964548025.1 uncultured Pseudomonadales bacterium | reverse complement strand
GATACCGTTTATATCAAGGGACTGACTACAAACACAGTCATCGGCGTTTACGACCACGAGCGCGATATCCGCCAGCCCTTGATCATTGATCTCGAGATGACCTGCGACACCCGAGCAGCCGGCCGCAGTGATGAGGTCACAGATGCACTGGACTATGATGCGGTTTCAAAACGAACCATTGAGTTTGTAGAGAACAGTAACTACTTCCTGATCGAGGCCGTAGCCGAGAACCTGGCAACACTGCTGCTGCGGGAATTTCCGATCCAGGCGATCAGCATGCGAATCAGTAAACCGGGTGCCGTGGAAAAGGCCGACGATGTCGGCATTATTATCGAGCGGCCCCGGTCTGGTCTTCACCACTCCCGGAAATCAGACTGATGAATTCTGGCCGGTTCATCCACTTTGGCGACTTCTTCTTCGACTGGGGTATAGATATGGGTGTCGACTTGGATGTGTAGTTCACACTGAAGCAACTCCTAACTGACAAGAAAAAGCCCCGTACAATGCACGAGGCTTTTTCACTCAGGTTTACTCAGGAAGTATGCTTAGTGAATTCGACGACGGGTCAGCCCAAGGCCGATCAGGATTAAGCAACATCTCTTCTGTAAATTCTCGGTTACCCCTTCGGTTGCTCGTTAGCCCTCAAACGTCAGATACCGCTTCTCAGCGGTCTGCCAGTCCTCAGCAATTTCCATCACCACAGCCGTTACCAATCTCAGGCATGACGCCTCATTGGGAAACAGCCGCGCCACCTTCGTTCGTCTTCTGATCTCTTCATTGAGCCGCTCAACCAGATTCGTTGTCCTTAGTCGTCGCCGATGGCTTGGTGGCAGGCTGAACACCGTATAGCCTTCACCAAGATTAGACTCTGCCCATTCAGCCAGCTTCGGCATCGTCTTCTCGTACTTTTTGACAAACTTTTCCTGCAGGTGCTTTGCTTCATCCAGATCAGGTGCATTGAAGATGGCCCGGATTCCAGCGGCCACTTCTGATCGCTTGTCCACAGACGTCACATACTGGCCAGCGTTCTGCTGCAAGTGGAACTGGCAACTTTGCCAGGGCACACTGCCAAAGACGGCCTTTCGGGCTGCCTTCAGCCCCTCGTGGGCATCGCTAACGACCAGTTCGAGGCCATGAAGGCCGCGATCCTTGAGATTGGATAGGAATCCTCGCCAGTGCACCTCGGCTTCTGAGAGCGATACAGACACACCCAGAACATCTCTGCGGCCATTGTCATCAACACCGCAGGCAATCAGTACAGCTGCATCCAGGACGTTGCCACCCTGACGAACCTTTTCGTACTGCGCATCCAGGATCACATACCGGTACTGACCCAGGGGCCGTGTGCGCCATTGCTCAAGCACTTCATCAAGCCCTGCTGCCGCCCGGGATACCTGGGTTGAGCTGACATCCAAGCCGCACAGTTCCTCGACAATCGCCTTCACGCGACGCGTCGACACACCCTGAACGTACATCTCAGCTATCGCCAGCATCAAGGCGCGCTCCGAACACAGGCCTTTCTCCAGACTCTGTGGATAGAATTTGCTGTCACGTGTCTGGGGAACGCGTAGCTTGAGTTCTCCCAAACGGGACTTGACTGTCTTGTCCTTGAAACCATTCGCGTGAGAGCACCTGTCAGCACACCTCTCGTAAGGTTTTGCACCCAGATACTCTTCGCGTTCGGCCAGCATGGAAGCATTCAGCAGAACCGTCACCGCTTCCGCCAGCCCATCGAATCCGTTTGTCTTGAGTAGTTCCACTGCGTCATCAATCGTTTTATGCTCAGTCTGCTGAGTCATTTCGTTTCTCCTTTCTTTTAACAAATCGTCACATTTGCAATTGAAAGGATAACCGGATGGCTCAGCATCTTTGATGCCATCGGAAAGAAAATTACAGAAAAGAAGTTACACCACCCCGATCAGGGCCAGGCCAAAGACACCCAGAGATGCCGGACCGGGAACGCCCTGGATTTCACGGAACAGTTTAGTTTCCAGTGCGTCCTGGAATCCCGCAAAAGTCGTGGCCGTCTCATAGAAGCCTCCCCCTGCCGTGGCCAGTTCACCCAGTTGTGACGTGCTGATGCCTGATCCTATACCAATGAAGTTGGTCGTGACGCCCGCCAATACCCCGATCTGAAGTTCAGCAATGGTACTGTTCCAGATCGTAGATCCGTAACCACAGCTTGCACTTGAACAAGGCACACCATCAGTAGATATATCCACTATCTGCTTATCACCGTCTATCCCTTTAGTTCCCAGATCAGTGACAGCCCAGTTTACTGCGGTGTCCGTATGGGTCCATCGGCCCGGATAAGAACCTGGCAACGGAAAAGTAGCTGTGAGGACAGTGTTCGCAAATAAATTTGCCGAAGCGTTGTCGTCAATCAGAAACCAACTACTCGAGGCACCCACGCCAGTGCTGAAAGCTGTCGCCTGAACCCACAAATCGTCTCCAGCGATAACGTAGTCATCATAGAAGGTGGCACTACCGAAAATGTTCTTGTAGGCATTGACCTGCAGGTTCCAGTTTGAAGATCCGACACTGCCGGAGCCATCCAGCAACATCGACAATTCAATAGTGTCTGACCTTGCCGTTGTGCTGAATAACACCAGAGACGCTGTGAATAGAACTAGTATCTGCTTCATGACGTTTATCTGCTTCATAATGTTTATCTGCTTCATAATATTTGTCCGCTTCATAATATTTGTCCGCTTCATAATATTTGCCCGCTTCATGGTTTTTCGTATCTCCCGTTGATCAAGTTTGCCGCATGCTTGTTCAGCAGATTTTGTGCCAGAAACGAATAATGCTTTAAATACAAAAAGTTAGAGATTCCCACAGGAGATTGTTAAGTCAAAGTGTAAAATCTTCCGACGAAACACAGGTTCAGCTGCCACCCACAAGATCAGAGAGACACTAAAAGTAAGGCAGCTTCTTCCTTCTTTTTACTTCTTCCTTTCCGGGACTTTTTGCTACTTCCTTTCCAGGACCATAGTTGGCAGCCAGATAGTCAAGGATAACGTCTTCCTGGTTACCCAAAGGCCAGAGGTTGTGATTCTGCTGCATATAGCGAATCGAAGCTTTCCATCGCTCCCGCGACAGACCAGCCTGAGTAACCAGTCTGGAAGAATGGCACACGACACAGTGTGCTCGCACCAGCTCATATCCCGGTGCAATCTCCAACCCGGTTTCAGGGTCGGTAGCAGCCAGAGAGGCAGATGACAGGAGCATGAGAAAAACACTACGCCACATGAACGGCAATCCTGTGGCAGGCATTATTGAGGTAGCCCTTGGGATTCCAGCCAGGCAGTACCATCGGCTGTGAATGCCGGCGAGAATCTGTTGCTCGAGCCCAGACCTCGTAGTATCCACTTGAAGGAAATGACA
>CAZJRI010000278.1:0-3440 GCA_964548025.1 uncultured Pseudomonadales bacterium | reverse complement strand
TAGTCTCCTTCGGCGCGCTCGGCGCAGGCTTGATGCTCTCGCAATAGACACACCCTTCCTACTCACCGCTAAGGATGATTTGTGCCTTAAGTAAGTGCCATTCTACTCGGACGCCAAATTTAACGAGAAGCTTGATCTGAGGTGTTATTCGACAGAGAATCAGGGCCTTTGAATTTCAGGATCGTTGAGGGTAGTTAAGTTGGAAGAAGCGGGAGTAAGTATAAGGCAACATGAAAGTGAGCTGATGCGAGGCCTGGGCTTTAAGCGGTTTGTATCAGCCGATAGCGAAGGTCGGGTATCGATGGAGTTTGTCGCAGAAGAGCGACACTGCCATGCTGTGGTTCAGGGAGGGTATGTTGCGGCCTGGATTGATGCGGCCATGGCCAGAGCGGTCGGTGCCGCAACAGGTGGTGAGTTCGGCTGCAATACGCTGGAATTAAAGGTCGCTTACTACGCGCCTGCAAAACTGGGTCAGACTCTCACGGCAGAAGGATGGATCGAACGTAAGGGTCGGAGCACTGTGTTTCTGGAAGGTACATTGTCCAACGAAGACGGTCAGGTTGTCGCCAAGGCGTCATCGACGGCCAAACTCTCTAATTTTGGAAGAAATCAGGATTCCGGCTGAACCGACATGTTGACTAGTTGTTGACCAGTATTTGACTAGTTTCTAAAATCCTACTAAGCTCTATCCAAATGGAAATCAGATACTCACCTCATGCCGTTGACCGCATGTTCCAGCGACAGATCTCAACGATTGAGGTGGAGGATTTATTGATCAAACCAGACGGAGTGATCAAACAATCAAGAGACAAAGTTATTGCCTACAAGAAAATCAGAGGAAGGAATGACAACTCGCTAGCTGTAGTTGCCGTGGAACGAGATGGTAATTTTGAAGTGGTTACTGTAATGGTTAATTTTGAGGTGACTCAATGAAAGTTCATCACGACACGTCCATTGACTATTTATCAATCGACTTTATAGATGATATCGAAGCAAAATCTATTTACGAAGACGGCATCATCGTTCGCTATAACAAAAAAGGTCATGTCATTGGCATTGATATTACTGACTCCATGAAGTTGTTTGCCAGTTCCGATCTTATGACACTTCAGCAGGTATGTGATTTCCTGGGCATGTCGGAATCTACTATTCGAAGGAAAATAAAAGCAAAGAAGATCAAATTCATCAAAGAAGGTAATCAATATCGATTCAGAAAGTCTGATGTCATTGGACTGGTAGCTTAATTCAGGTTCTGCACGGTCAAGAAGTTTTTGTCTAATCAAGCGCTAGCCCAAGCATCTAACACGACGTCCTTGCCAGTAATTACCACGTATCCACATACGGTCTCTTCTTCCCCTTACGAGGTACCGCCGGTGGCAGGCTCTTGAGCCCACGTGCAACCCATGCTCTCGTTTCAGCCGGGTCGATAACGTACCTGGCACCTGAATTAATCGCCCTTGCGGTTTCATAGCCCTGGGCGACTCTTCGGTCATAAGCCGCGATACGTTCCTCCGGGTCTTCAATGGCTGACAATTCTCTTCGAGCCGAGAGTTTAACGGCGCCGTCGATATTCATTCCGGCGAATTCTGCTGTTGGCCAGGCAACTGTGAAGAAGGGTACTGATGCAGCGCCGCCGATCATCGCCTGAACACCCAGACCGTATGCCTTTCGCACCATCACGCCAAACATCGGTGCTGTCATATTCGCACCGATATTGAACATACGCACTGCATGCCGCACGAGGGCTTCGCGCTCGTGGTCCGGGCCAACCATGATGCCCGGGCAGTCCATAAAGACAACGGTTGGTATATCGAAGGCATCACATAACTGCAAAAACCTTGTGCCCTTGTCAGCACCCGGTGTATCAATCGCACCTGCCAGGTGAGCGGGGTTGTTGGCAACCACACCCATTGGCCGACCCTCAACTCTCATGAAGGCAGTCAGCACGCCGATGCCGAATTCCTTTCGAATTTCGAGAACGGAATCTTCATCTGCCAGCGTATTGATAATCTCTCTCATATCATAAGTACGAACCCGGTTCTCCGGGATGATATGACGCATTCGACGCTGATCAGGCGCCTCAAAGTCTTCAGTGGGACCCTGGAAGTAGCCAAGGTATTGCCTGGCAGTTGCCACAGCGGCAGCATCGTCTTTCACGAGGATATCCACGTTGCCATTGGGAACCTGAATTGACATCGAGCCGATCTGCTCCGGTTCGTGCCTGCCCAATCCGCTTGCCTCAACCACCGCAGGCGCGCTCACGCCAAGGGTGGAATTCTCGGTGGCAATAATGACGTCACAACAGGCAAGCAAAGTTGCGTTACCGGCGAAGCTGTCTCCTGTATTTACACCAACCAGCGGGACCAGGCCGCTGAGCCTTGCGAAATCGGTGAACACGCTTGCATCCATACCGACGCGGCCGATGCCGCCGTGGGGTCTACCCTCTCCTTCGGAGAAGAGCACCAGAGGCACTTTAAAGTCGCGCACCAATTCGTGCACAGGTTCCTGGCGGTAGTGGCCATGGGTGTATGAAGTCAGCATATAGTCACTGTGGATGACTGCCACCCGTGAACGTTCTTCTCCCACCAGGTCAGCATTGACGCTGCCGATACCCATGACGGTGCCACCGGCGGCAGTACCCGCCACGGGCGGGCCGAATTCCCTGAATGAGCCTTCATCCATCAGATCAGCGAGATTCTCACGGGCAGTGCGTCGACCCATCCCATGCCTTGCACCCACAGCCTCCTCCTGGCTCGCATCAAGCGTCTGGAGGATGCGGTCATTCACTTCCTGCAGGTCACCACGAATATGATCGAGGGCAGCACCATCATCATCCTCTATGGCACCACCTTCGATCTCCATTTCTTCGATGAAGACGATGGGATAACCCTCGCGAACAACGTCATTCACCGACATCGAGACCGCAGTTACGATGCCGCTTCGGTCTGCTTTGATGTCGTGCTGTAATTTCATCGCTTCTACAACGGCAACCGTCTGGCCGATTCGAACTTCTTCTCCGACGGCAACGCTGATCTCGACGACAGTTCCCTGCATCGGTGTTACCAGGCCAACAGAACCGGCTGGACCTATCGGGTTGTCTGTATCCTGCTGTGATTCACTGGTGTTATTTGAAGACTCATAACCCAACGGGGTTACAAAGCTGTGGTGAGAATCACCCGTAGCTGCAAGGGCGCTCATATTCTCATCGACAAAACGTGTGTGAACGCGGCCACTGGCGAAATCTTCATGAGCCAGAATCGTCTGGAGAAAAGCTATGTTCGTATCCACACCTTCTATGCGGAATTCGCTCAGCGCCCGGGAGGTTCTGTTGATGGCGTCTGCAAAATCAGCAGAAGGTGAGCGACCAACAACCTTGGCGAGGAGTGAATCAAACAGCAGGCTGGTCTGGTATCCGCCGTAGCCGAACCCATCGGTACGCA
>CAZJRI010000277.1:0-3477 GCA_964548025.1 uncultured Pseudomonadales bacterium | reverse complement strand
GAAGTCTCATACGGAACTGCGGACAAGAGCAGAATTTTTAGAAAGGTCATGCCTTTCGATTTCATGTTCGATGCCTTTTTTGTCATTGACCGGATTTAACCGTGAGTTTGAATCGATAATCGCAAGAGTACAGGATAATTGGCTGGATATCAGGGTTGGTCGCTGGCGATTACCGGACGAAAAAGATTACTTCGATGCTTCGATCAGGTAGTTCTTCGTCTCAAACACCAGGCCTTGTCCATCATCCAGGCGATTCTGGAGTGTGGTCAGGGCGTCAAGGTTACCCTCCACCGAAAATCCCGGAACGAGCGGAACAGCACTGAGATAGTAGACCAGGGCGCCAACATCAGAAAATTGAAGGTTACCGGTGAATTCGCGGATGTCTTTGATGGTTAGCCCTGCCTTTTCGAGTTTCGGCCGATAAAATTCAGGAGTGCTGTCTGGCCATTGAGGTTCGCTATCGAATACGGCCATGAGATCTTCAGTTGATCTGCCGTGTACCTGCCGGGTGAGGAATGTGCCTTCATTTTCAAGAATCCTGCTTACTTCAGATGGATTAAATGCGCCGTGTCGATTGAGCACCAGGTCGAATTCACTGTCGTCAAATGGCATCAGACCGGTCGTTGACAAGCCGACATTAAATACAGAGACACCAAGGGGTTTGAGTCTTTCCCGCACGAGTTGATGGTTGGGTGGATAAGCTTCAGTGACTGAGACCCTGGGTGGCCAATGCTGCCTGAGCTCCAATAGTCGCTCGCCGCCACCGGTATCCATATCCAGTAAGCTGGTTGCTGACTGCATGAGATCCCTGGCTCGATCCATGTAGGACCAGGGGGGCAATTCTTCTTTTATACGATTGGCAATATATGAGAAATCCCAACCGGTAAAAGTGGCGGCTTCATCATGCTTCCATGCTGCAAGCTGATCTGGATCCAATATCATTTAAAAAGATGAAACCTGTTGAGGAGAGAGGTAGATTATTATATCAGTAGAGCCTCTCATCCAATCTGTAGCCGCGTGGCAACCGGCGAAACTTCTGTTTGCATCCATGTCGGGGAAAATATTACTATGCTTGCCAATTCAAAGGTTGTTGGTCTCTTTCTGACTTCGGCTTTAAGAAAAACAAGAAAGGAGTGCTCGTCATGACTACCGTCTCCAGAAATCTACTGATTGTTGCTGCCGTTATTGCGGTGCTCACCATTGTTTATCTGTCGTCAATCATAAAGCCGGAAAAGGAGGTTGCCAAACCTGAAGCGCCTGCAACCTCGACTGCGGAAAAAATTGGTTTGATTGACGATGATCGGATTAACAATGCAGAGAGTGAACCGGGCAACTGGTTGGCATATGGCAGAACTTACGAAGAGCAGCGGTTTTCTCCGCTGGATCAGATAAACAAGCAGACGGTCTCAAGGCTTGGGCTCGCCTGGTACGCAGATATGCGGAGCAATCGGGCGTTGGAATCGACGCCGATTGTTGTTGACGGCATGATGTTTGTTTCGAGTGCATGGAGCCGGGTCTATGCATTTGATGCAGTAACAGGTGAAGAGATCTGGGCATACGATCCGAAAGTGCCAGGTGCATGGGGACGCAAAGCCTGTTGTGATGTTGTTAACCGGGGAGTTGCGGTATACAAGGGACGCGTTTATTTCGCGAGTCTCGACGGACGGATGATCGCGCTTGATGCAGCAACGGGGACTAAAGTCTGGGAAGTTAATACGCTGATCGACAGAGACAGGGATTATACGATCACAGGCGCACCAAGGGTTGCCAATGGCAAGGTGTATATCGGTAACGGTGGTGCCGAGTACGGCGTAAGGGGTTATGTCACCGCTTATGATACTGAAACCGGCGAGCAGGTCTGGCGTTTTTATACCGTGCCGGGAGATCCGTCTCTGCCGTTTGAACATCCTGAAATGGAAATGGCCGCCAAAACCTGGAAAGGCGGTGAGTGGTGGAAGATTGGTGGCGGTGGAACCGTCTGGAACTCAATCGTCTATGATCCGGATTTTAATAATGTTTATCTCGGCGTAGGCAACGGCTCTCCCTGGACACGGGCGATTCGCTCTCCAGGTGGTGGCGACAACCTGTTTTTATCCTCTATCGTTGCCCTTGATGCAGATAGTGGAGAAATGAAGTGGTATTACCAGACGACGCCTGGTGATAACTGGGACTATACCGCGGTTCAGGATATGGTTCTGGCAGATATGAACGTTGACGGGGTCGATCGAAAGGTGCTGATGCAGGCACCCAAAAACGGCTTCTTCTACGTCATAGATCGGTCAGACGGAAAGCTGCTCCGGGCGCATAAATATGTCACTGCCAACTGGGCAACGCATGTTGATATGGATACTGGCAGACCTGTAGAAGATCCTGCTCTCGACTATATTTCAGAACCAAAATGGATACTGCCGGGTCCGCTGGGTGGACATAACTGGCAGGCAATGTCCTTCGACAGCGAAAAAGGAATCATGTATATCCCGGCGATGGAAAATCCCCTTGCCTATGCGATGAATGATGAATGGAAGGCCACAGGCACCTATAAAAGAGTTGTCGGTGGCTGGAATCTGGGGGTTGAACTAGGCCGGCTTGTTCAGATCATGGGCGAAGCGGGTGACCCGCCTAAAGCAAGAGGAATTCTAAAGGCTTTTAATCCCCTGACGGGAGAAGAATCCTGGGCTGTTGAACAACTACACCATTGGAATGGCGGTCTGTTGGCGTCAAAAGGCGGACTCCTCTTCCAGGGTAATTCTCTTGGCGAATTTAATGCATTCGATACTGACACAGGCGAGAAGCTGTGGCGCTTCGATGCGTCCACCGCGTTTTTGGCACCACCAGTGACTTATCAGATTGATGGCGTTCAATATGTTGCAATTCTGGCAGGTACAGGTGGCGGTGATCTCTTTGGCGGAGAGAATCCCAATCTTGCCTCGGTCAAGTACGGCAATCTTGGCAAGTTACTCGTCTTCAAACTCGATGGTGACGCATCACTACCACCTGCGACAGTAATAGACCGGTCGATTCCCGAGCAACCAGATCTTCAGGCTTCTGCTGAGGATGTACAACGCGGTGAACGCCTCTATCACGAGACTTGTGCCGTATGTCACGGTGTTACTGCAAGAGCAGGCGGCGTTATTCCCGATCTGCGTTTGATGCTGCCGGGCAAACATGAACTATTCAATCAGATTGTTCTTGATGGCATTCTGGCGGCCAACGGTATGGCGAGTTTTGCTGACCTGATTGACGAAGGTGATGCAAAGAGGATTCATGCTTATGTGGTGAGTCGGGCTAATGAGGACAGGGAAGCAGCGCAGGCGGAGTCCGGGGGACAAGACTAGCTGTTTGGCTCATACGAGTGCCACATACCCCAGGCATCTATCAATGTTAGCGGTGTGTAGGGTGGATGGGTCTGTTACAAGAGCATTAAGCCTGCGCCGAGAGCGCCGAAGGAGACTACAGGCTCCTGAGCAAGCGAGGCTG
>CAZJRI010000276.1:0-3611 GCA_964548025.1 uncultured Pseudomonadales bacterium | reverse complement strand
CATGAATCATCGTTCGATCCCGGCAGTCTGCACTTACCACCGTGACAACCTCCGCCCTTGTCGTCATCGCAAAATCGCCTTCACTGACGAATCCACCAAGCGTGCCAAGACCACAAACACTTTCGGAGTCCAAAGGTGGTCGAAAGAAAACAACAAGATCGGCACCAACGCTTTCTCTCAACAGATCCAATCCCTCAAATTCACCGGTCTGGCTCTGCATTTCCGTAAACACATCAAAAATATCTGTGTTCTCGTCATAATCAAGATTCTGCACGTGAACAAGACGGAGACTCAAGTCAACGGCGCTATTCGCCAATACCAGGTTACCGAACTCAATCTCCTGGATGATTCGTGCTTCCGGTTCGCCCGAGTAAATCGCACTGACCCCTGGTGAATATAACGCCAGCACATCAAGCGTACTGGCACCGGGCTTGCTATTGGCATCCGACGGATCAGTGTTCTTGAGAACCTCATTAAAATCACTGACACCGTCTGAATCTGAGTCTGTTAAGGTGTCAATCGAATCGACTGAAAAATTCCTTGCAACCACTTCCTCGCCATCTGGCGCATCAACATTCTGCCAGGCCATGACTGGAAAATTCTTGCTGTCATCTTTGACTGTCAAATGCAGATAATCAAATCCTGCAAGTTGTGAGGCCTCAAAGTCGGTCACAATCGTTTGCGCTGCAACCGAGCTGAAAGGTGCCAATGTCAACGAGAGGTCTGATTCTGCAGCAGCGAGGAATGACTGGCCAAACAACCTGGGGCCATCATAAAAAGCGAGATGCACGCTAAGGTTACCGGTGGTCAGGGTTGAAGATATGTTCTGAATGGCAGGTAACTCAATTGTTACAGAATCGCCTGATACGGATACGGTAGCGTTTCCATCGAGGAAAATGGAGGCAAAGGTATCCTCGCCTGAATCACCCGACGAAGACCCGCCAACGGTATCCAGAACAAGTTGGGATTGCATTCGCACCGTATCCTGCAGTACCCAGTTACCATTGGATTCTTCTTCGAGGTAGAGAATCGTCTCATACTGACCGTCGGTAGGAGCAACGAAGGCAACTTTCTCGGCTGTTACCGGGCGAGAGGAATCCACCGCAAGGTTGGCTGCGTAGTAGACGACACTGACCATTTGCGCGTCGGAAAAACTGGCAGGATCAGTTTGCGCATAAGCCCTGATTCTAAGATCACCCGTCGCTGATGCTCCAATATTCCTGATCCCGGCGGTTATAATTGCCGATGTTGGACCATTTGATTCGTATTGACAGGGACAGACGATCTCAGATGCTGCCCGCACATATCCGATGGACGCAAAGGAGGTCAGCAGACTTAAAACAATCCAACAATATTTTCTCAAAACATACACCCTCAAACCTCGTCCCCATCCTTCACGGTTTGGTACATCTGAAAACGAGAATATCATTCGGGAATTGGTTCCCTCCTGGGAAGTATATAGTCTGGTTCATCATAGTTTACATTTTTATCCATATTAACCGACGGCATGAGCCATCCATGCTCTGAATTGCCAACCAGTTCATAGCTACCACTCGGCGTATAGACGTTCGCGAACGTATTTTTTTGCCCCAGAGTAATCACGAAACTATATTTCAATGGCTCAAATCCCATTGAACCCTTCAGTACTTTCACTTTCTTAGGGTACGACTTAATTTCACTCACAGTACCGGAAAATGACTTATCCAGTTGGGGAATAAAGATCGTGATCGCATCACCATTCTCTAATCTGCCTAACCTTGCAACATCAATATCCACGAGAACAGCATCTTCAATTTCCTTTGTATAACCCGGGATCGTTACATCGGTCGCGACGCCCCTCTGCCATACGGAGCGGGGCGCGATGGTATTCTTCACACTTGACGGCATAGAATTTAGTCCAATGGCATCGCTACTTGATTCTATGCTCGTACTGTCATTACCTGTTTCACTCTCCCCTGAATCACGCCCGTCATCACGTAGCAAAAGTCCAAGAATAATGACTGCGAATGCAGCGATGACAATGACGGAGAGCCGTCTGAACATATCAAATCCCGACAAGTTGTAATATCTAATTCTGGCCCATGAGTTTTGATTCAGCCATGCCTGAATCCTGATTTACCTGTGAGTTTTCGATGCTCAGGTGCTTACCGCTTAAAAATCAGATTTTCTAACCAGAAATGTTTTCTGACAATACCATCAGAAGCCGACAGATCCGTCGGATCCGTGGACAGTCGCGGCCCGTCAATGCCCACGGATACCGGACAGGACTGATCGATGCGATAACCAAGCGCAGCGGCCAGTCGGCTTTCATCAACATCGCCCAATTCATGTGTAAAGTCATCAGCCACTGTACAACCGGCCACATCTGTATCAAATACCGGATTCTGGCTGGGCGAAAAACCATTGCTGTATTCCCCGAAACCCTTGGCATTTATGGCTTTTATCTGAATGGAAAAATAAGTTGTGCCGCAATTATCCGTCGGATAAAAACCATAAGGTTTACCACAGGTTTTCGTACCAATCTGTATCACCTCAACGTCTATACCACGGAGACTATTCATCACCAGTTCACTCGCTGAACAGGTAGTTGCGCTGGTGAGTACATAGACCCGGTCGAGATTCAGGCTGGGAAGGGGAGTTCCCGTCTGGGCCGAGAGTCCAACAGCAATCGAGAGGAAGGGATCCGGTCGCAGAAGCAGACCAGTGAACGGATCAAACAACGTATGCTTGTCATTGAACTGAGTTTCCACGAAGGTTTTCCCTGCCGTTAATGTCGGGCCGGCAATCATATAGGCAAGCTCACTTGCGATAGCGATGAGACCACCGAGGTTGTACCTCAGATCGAGTACAAGATCATTAACATTGGCATCCGCAAGTTGAGAAAACGCGTCAATCAACAATTGTTCAGACGATGGCATATGGTCGTTAAACAATATATAGCCGACATTACCGGTCGCCGTTTCGATGGTGCGTACATTCTGCACTGGCACCGAAGTTACGGATTCTGCGGTGAGTGTAATGGATCTCGTTGTATCAGCGCCGACATCCTGAATCACAAAATCATGACTTTCTCCAGCGATGGTTGGGGCGAGTCCCCGGTTTATGGTGGCCAGGTCGTTTCCTGATACAACATCGACCCCATCAATTTCCAGAATAAGAGCACCACGGGCAAGATTGACCGTATCCCTGGTGGCGGGGGAATCCGGTTCTGTATAGGCAACCACGATCTGACGAGGTGGAAAACTCCGAATTGCTGAAAAGGTCACACCATAGCTAACATCTATGCCATCAACGAAAGAGCTGTGGTAAGTTTCCGTATCAACACTCCCATGAAAATTGTCCCTGGGACTTCCTGAGGCTGTGGTTTCAAATGTTTTCAACAGGTCGAAATAAGCGAGTGTTGAAAACCCTGCAGGATCACGGTCAATGATTTCGTCATACCAGAGGTAAAAATCGTTACTCCAGGATCTCAGCCAGTTGTTTTCATCCAGGGTTGTGCCCTGTTGATCCGGGTACGGCAAATCAGTTGTCGAGTCAATTCCACTCCTGGGTACTGCACACAATGCCCTGAAGGTGGATTCAGGTTCGAATTGCCCATCGATCCAGGTATC
>CAZJRI010000275.1:0-3672 GCA_964548025.1 uncultured Pseudomonadales bacterium | reverse complement strand
AGGTGGTGACGACTTTCTCAGCAAACCCTATAACCAGGTTATTCTAAAAGCCAAGATCCAGGCTTTTCAGCGAATGCGACAAATGCATGCGACATTGCAGGCTCAGAGAGATCAAATTGCGAAAAACAATACCTACCTGCTTCAGGAGCAACAGGTCGCCAAAGCGGTATTTGACAACGTTGCGCATACGGGTTGTCTAAATGTACCTAATATCAAACATATGCTTTCTCCTCTGGCTGTATTTAATGGAGACGTTTTACTCGCTGCCTTCAAACCCTCGGGGGGTATGCATGTACTTTTAGGTGATTTCACCGGTCACGGTTTGCCTGCAGCAATTGGTGCAATGCCTTTGGCAGAAATATTCTACGGCATGACGTCCAAGGGATTTGGGATGCCGGATATTCTGCGAGAGATCAATATGAAGTTGAAATCCATCCTGCCGATTGGCGTATTTTGCTGTGCAGGGATGGCCGATATCAGCTACAGAAAACATAGCTTGTCACTGTGGCTGGGGGGATTACCGGATTGTTGCCTGTTTAGAACCACGGGTGAGAGAGAAATGATCAAGGGCAGTCATCTGCCTATTGGTGTACTGGCCTCAAGGGATTTTGACGCCAGTACAGTAGACTTCAAGATGGAGCCTGGTGACAGGTTTTATCTCTGGTCGGACGGCATTCACGAGGCGCGTAATGGCCGGGATGAAATGTATGGCGAGGAACGGCTTCTCAACCTGTTTGATACGAATCGGGATCCGGAACTATTGTTTGAATCTATTAAATCGGATGTGACTGGACATATTGCCGACAGTACCCGTGATGACGACATAACGATGCTGGAACTCAAGATGGTCGAACAGGAGACAATCCAGGAACAGAAAACCCACTTTGAGGTTGGTGCCATCTCAGGACCAACAGACTGGAGCATGACCTATCGGCTGGGTCCGGATACACTGAGGGACTTCAATCCTCTGCCTTTACTACTTCACCTGCTGATGGAAGTGCCGGGGCTCAGGCCTCATAGCGGAACCTTGTATATGGTGCTTGCAGAACTCTATTCCAACGCACTGGAACACGGCGTTATCGGGCTGGATTCAAATTTGAAAACTGATCCGAATGGTTTTGGCGACTATTATGATCAGCGCCAGCAGGCACTTGATGTTCTTCATGATGGTTTCGTACAGTTTAATTTCAAGCATACAGCGACTGAAATGGGGGGATTGCTCAGACTCTGCGTGGAGGATAGCGGTGCAGGATTTGAGTACGATAGTGAAAACATTGTTTCCGTGCCAGAAGAGTTCCACGGCCGGGGTATTCCGTTGGTAAAATCACTGTGTCGTGATTTCCGTTATAAAGGTAGCGGGAATGAGGTCGAGGCGACCTTCGAATGGCAAAGGGAGGCTTAAAAGTGGAGACTACACAACATCTTGATGAAGCCACCATTGTTGAACTCAAGGAAATCATGGAAGAAGAATTCGATGTTCTGCTTGAGACTTACCTGTCGGATGCGGTGATAAAACTCGATTCGATAGATTCAGCGTTGGATGAGGGAGACAAGGAAAAACTCAGGGAATCTGCCCATAGCCTGAAAGGCAGCAGTTCCAATATTGGGGCACTTCCATTATCAGGTCTCTGTGCGAATATCGAAAATCTCGCGCGAGAAAATCAAATCATGGAAATCATAAAGATAGTACCCGGCGTGAGAAGCGAGTATGAACGGGTCAGGGTTTTACTGGAAGAAAAGCTTAACCACTGAGCTGATCACCAAACTGGCATGGCTGTTGCATTTATAACCACATGTCACAATCAACACATACACCCAATGGCAATCTGGCACCACTACTGGCTGTCGTAAAACCGTCGTTTACAAAACCTCCTGAAAATGGATCGAAGTCTGATAAATCAATAGATTCAGACGATTCGACCCCCAGAAATTCATTCAGCAAAGCCATGGGTGTGGCGAAGACCATGGATTTCCTGATGCGCAAAAAAATCGTAGAAAGATCAGCAAGCTGAGAAAGAGAGTAATGAAAAAGAACCGGTTGCCGATGGCAAGAAGTTGCCGGTATCAGAACCGGAATTGCCGGACGGTGTTGATTTGCTGGCAGGGACTGAAATGCCTGATGAAGTCGAATCAGAAGAATCTACTGAAGAGGAATTGCTGTTACTCGCATCCAGATTCGCGTTTGAGTCAATATCAAGGGGTACCGCAGGTGCAGCACAGGCCGTTAACGAAACCGCCGCTGTGGACAATAAGACGAAACCCGAGTTGTTGATTAAACTGGAAGCCGGTCAGTCAATGGCAAAATCAGAATTGGATTTTGGGCTCATGGCCAAATTGACTGATCTTGAATCGTTAAACGGCAATACGAGTGAGACATCGAACAAGTTGGAGTCAGTCGAGAGTCTGGCAAATCGAAACCAGACCCTTGAACTTAGAGCGCTGAATCCCACTCGAGTTGAACTGGCCGTGCCAAACAGAGTTGGTACCCTGGGCTGGGGTGAATCCATGGCTGGTAAGATCTCGCTGATGATGAATCAGCGGTTGACCAGTGCAAAGATTCACATTAACCCGCCGGAACTGGGGCCAATAGAAGTCCGTGTAAATCTCAACAACGACCAGGCAAGTGTTCAGTTCACCAGCCATTCGTCCCAGGTGAGAGATGCCCTTGAGCAATCCATCCCACGATTGAGGGAAATGTTGGAAACCGCAGGGTTCTCTCTCGCAGACGCTGACGTCAAAGATCAGTCATCCGACAGACAATCTGATGAAAGCGGCGATGCTGACCCGGAAACTCAGGAAATCGCGGATGCGGAGACGATGCAATCCAGACCGATTTCCATGGGGTTGATTGACGAAAGGGTCTGATTTTAGTATCGAGTTGCGAGTTAATAGTTGCGGGTAAGAGTAGCTAGCGGCTAGCAGCTAGCTACTAGCAGCTAATAGCTAGCTACTAGCAGCTAATAGCCGGGTTATTGTGTGCCTAGATTTGGCCCAGGCGCTGTTGTATTTCGGGAACGAGAAACTCCGCAGTGATGTACCCCCCCGATACAAGCTTTAAACCTTCACCTGCGTTCAGAAATACGGATGGCAGTGCATTGGCGGATAGGGATTTAGCCAGATCGAAATTGGCTCGCGTGATGTTGATTAAGTCATCGCTATGAAGCAGCGTGATCATTTCTTTGAGTTCAATGCCGAGTGATGCCGAGAGAAATTCAACCTGATTGATATCCTGACCGTCTGTGTAGAATGCAGATTGCAGATTGTAGAAGAAGTCCCAGGGTGGCGCCTCTTTCCTGATTCGTGCGAGTTCCACGGCTCGGCAGGTGAGTTCACTGTGATAGATAAAATTGGGCGGAATCCTGCCGGAGAAGGTTTGTCCCGTTGTCTTTGCAACCTCTATCCACAGTTTAAGCAATCTCTTTTTGTCGTATTCAACCAGACCTTCAGGTGGACCGATCTGCAGTCCCCCCATTATCAGGTTGAAGTTGACAGCGTCACTCAAGTCTTCCCTGGCTTTCAGGATCTCCGGCAACGTCCCCCAACACCAGGAGCATAAAGGATCCGTGACAAATAACAGTTCTGGCTTCATAACGGGGAGTATCCCATAAAGCCCTTAGCGGTTCTTATATAAAAAGCCCTTAGCGGTTCTTATATAAAAAGCCCTTAGCGGTT
>CAZJRI010000274.1:0-3702 GCA_964548025.1 uncultured Pseudomonadales bacterium | reverse complement strand
TCGCTGCCCGGGTTGAACCAGGATTCGTAGCCTTTGAATCGTTATAAAATGAGATTTCTCCAAAACTACCCAGCCATTCGCATCGATGCGGCAATCCGGTAAAACCCACGATTGATTCGATCATCGCGACTCGCTTAAGGCCAATCGCATCTCCGATAGCCAGAGCAGCAAGGCAATTTAACCAGTTATGTTTACCTCTTAGTTTCAGAGACCCGGTTTCAATCAGCAACTCATCTCCCCGGCTCAGATAGGTTTCGCTTCCGATGGTTCTTATGCCATAACTATCAGGGTTCAGAGGTTCATCGAGACCGAACGAAAGACATCTGGTGTGATCGGAAATCTCAAACGGATAATCCGTTCCCCTGTTGACGATCGCCACCTCACATCCTCTGTAAATTCGCGCTTTGGTAGCGTAGTACGCCTGCCTGCTTGAATAGCGATCCATATGATCGGGAGATAGATTTAAAACGACTGCCACTTTTGCATTCAACTCGCTCGTAACCTCAAGCTGATAACTCGATACTTCAAGCACGTAGAGCTCATGATCTTCTTCGAGGACATCGAGGCAAGGGATCCCAATATTCCCACCCACGCCAATATCAACACCCGATGCCTTCGCCATGGCAGCGACGAGCAGCGTCTCTGTGCTCTTGCCATTTGAACCCGTGATCATGATTACGGGTTTATCGACTTCACTGGCAAAAATAGAAATGTCGCCGGTAACCGGAATTCCTTGCGCCCTCGCAGCACTGATCTCACTTCTGTCGAGAGGAACACCCGGACTCAGCACAATTTCTTCAGCCTGAAGCAGTGCATCAGCATCTATAGGGCCGAAGCGAACGTCTGGTATCTGATCGCGCAGCGACTGAAGCAGAGCCGGGTTTTCAGCGTCATCCATCACGGAAAACGCAACTCCCCGACGCTCGAAATATCTAGCGCAGGCGTAGCCGGTTTTCCCCAACCCAACAATCACTTTATGCTTCCTCATCCCTATTTAAAGAATTCTTCAACTTCAACATAGTCGCTATAGGCAATCTTCTTCCCGCCAATCTCCTGATAGTCCTCGTGGCCCTTTCCGGCAATCAATACCACATCATCATTCGCCGCATTTGACAGCGCATAACGAATAGCCACTTTCCTATTCGACTCTACGACAACGTGCGACTGGCTATGCGTACCTGCCAGAATGTCCTTGATTATTTCCGCCGGATCTTCGTCTCTTGGATTGTCATCCGTAACAATTGTGTGATCGGCCAGCCTGGTTGAAACCTCACCCATCTGTGGTCGTTTCCCCTTATCCCTGTTACCGCCGCAACCCATCACACACCAGATATCCCTATTGCAGTGGACCCTGATGGCTTCTATTGCTTTTTCAAGCGCATCAGGCGTATGAGCAAAGTCAATAACGACGAGGGTCTGACCTTCAACGAATCGCATGTCCATGCGTCCCAGAATATTGCCCAGAGTCGAAATGCAGACAGACATTTCGTTCGCCTTGAATCCCTTGTGGCCGAGTACGGCAGTCACCGCGAGCAGATTGCTGACATTAAAATGTCCCAGCAATGAACTGGAAATATTTACGTCTCCCCAGGGGGTATCAACCACCGCCTCAAAACCTCTCGACGTATAACGAAGTTCCCTGCACCAGATACTGGCACTTGTTTTTTCAATGCTATATGTCAACAGGTGGATATCCGATGCCAGCGCTTCTACAAGCTGATCGCTGAACTCATCGTCGAGATTAATTACGGCAGCATCCAGCCCGTCGAATCGGAATAATTTCTGTTTCGCTTCTTTATATCTTGCAAAACTCTCGTGATAGTCGAGATGATCTCGGGTGATATTGGTGAAAACTGCTATATCAACATGTACGGCGTCCAGTCGTCCCTGGTCTAGACCATGAGATGACGCCTCCAGGCTGACAGCTTCGGCTGACGCATTGAGCAGACTGTGGAGTGCTTTCTGAATCGAGATGGCATCAGGCGTGGTAAGTCCGGGATTTTCAAACTTTCCGTTAACGCCGTACCCCATCGTGCCAATCACACCGCAGCACTTTCCGAGATCGCTCATCGCCGAGGCAATAAACTGACTGCAGGAAGTTTTACCATTCGTCCCGGTTACTGCAATTACCGTCATTGAATCAGAAGGGTCCCCGAAGAAGCGGCTCGCTATTTCACCCCTTCGTTCGGCCAAACCATCAAGCTCAAATATCGGTACCCCCGCAATTACACCTTCTTCAAAGGGCGCCTCACAGATTATTGCTGCCGCCGAGTGTCCGGCGACTTCACCAATATATTCTCGCGCGTCAAAACGCTCACCAGATACCGCCAGAAACAGATCTCCTTCCTGCACGAGGCGACTGTCGTCTGTAATCCCCGAGACGGCAATATCCCCGGATAGTGCCAGGTCAGGCAGCAGTTGACTGAGCATCATCTGCATCTACGCCGCCTCTTCAATATCGTCAGGAGGCACATTCAGTAACCTGAGTGCTTCTGACATAATTCTTGAAAACAGCGGTGCCGCGATAGCGCCGCCCCCATACTCCTCACCTTTTGGATCATTGATCATAACGACACCGACAAGTCTCGGACGATCCACTGGTGTCAAACCTGCAAAGAAGGCAAGATGACGCGTGTCTTCGTAACCTTCGGCACCGACCTTTCGAACTGTGCCTGTTTTTCCCGCAACTGAATACGACTCGATTGCCGCCTTGCTACCCGTGCCTTCAGTGATAACTCTAGCCAGCATTCGCTTCAGATCTATTGCGACTTCGTCTGACATTACCCGTCTTGATTCATTCACATTCGACTGCACCAGGCTGACGGTGCGTTTTATGCCGCCTGCTGCAATGACCTGATAGGCCGCAGCCAATTGCAGTGGCGTTACCTGAAAACCATAACCAAAGGCAAAATTAGCCCGCTCGATATCTTTCCAGCGTCTGCGATTGGGTAGATAACCCCCGCTCTCACCCGGGAAGCCGATGCCCGCGGTTTGTCCAAAGCCAATCTCTGAGAACATTGACCAGACATCATATTCATTCAGGCTGAGTGCCAATTTTGTGATTCCCACCTGGCTGGAATTTGCAATTATGCTGCCCAGATCCAAAACACCCAGATTCCTCGGATCAAGGATTGTTTTAGCACCAACCTGAACAAAGCCGGGGTTGGTATCTATTGTCGCATTCGCCTTAAGCCCCCCTGATTGAAGGGCAACTGCCACGGTGAATGGCTTAACCGTTGAGCCCGGCTCAAATACGTCGGTGACTGCTCTGTTTCTAACACTCGAGAGTTCGAGCTGTGCCCGGTTGTTCGGGTTATATGAAGGCTGGTTGACCAGGGACAGGATGGCTCCACTGTGCACATCAAGAATGACGACGGAGCCCGATTCTGCCTCGTAATGGCTGATCGCATTCTTCAGTTCACGATAGGCCAGGTATTGCAATCTAAGGTCAATGCTGAGATCGAGACTTCTGCCAGCAACAACTTCTTCGACTGGCATGAGATCTCTGACAATTTCACCATAGAGGTTCTTCAATACTTTCTTTTTGCCTGCTTTACCTTGCAGCCATTTGTCATAGGATAGTTCAACCCCTTCCTGTCCATGATCATCAACGTTGGTGAAGCCAACGACATGAGCTGTAACTTCACCGGCGGGATAAAATCGTTGGTACTCTTTTTCTTCGTATACACCTTTTATACCCAG
>CAZJRI010000273.1:0-3760 GCA_964548025.1 uncultured Pseudomonadales bacterium | reverse complement strand
ACCTGAAATTGAGGCGATCGCCCGAACAGTTACCTATGAGTTCCTCCTGAGTGTTGAAGATGATCACTATTATCAGAAAATCAGATTCACTGATCCGTCGTTACTACACATCTTTGATTTTGATTATGTTGAAGGGGACAAGGGCGCACTGGAAAATCCGACGGGAATCGTCTTGACGGAGAGTAGCGCTCATAAGTTTTTTGGCAACTCGCCTGCAATTGGCAGAACCATTACGGTTGACCACAAGGTTAGCCTCAATGTTAGCGCAGTGATCAAAGATCTATCAGCGAAAACACATTTTAATTCAAGCCTGATCGGATTGAATGAGTTGCAGGTTGTTGCCCCATTGTCTGCACTTGATAGAACAATTGGCTACCCACTTGAAGGAAACTGGAACAATCTGTCAGTGGGTGATCTTACCTATATGCTGATACCGGAAGATAAATCTCAATCCTGGCTGCAGGCGAGAATTGATGGTGTATTTGAGAGCCATTTCCCTGAACAACTTAGAGAATTTGTAGGGGGAATCAGAGTGCGTCCACTGGTAGAGGCGAATACTGCTTTGTGGGAGTCGATAGGTATACCTGTCATGCGATCCGTGCAATTGCTTGCACTGCTAGTGCTGATCGTAGCATTGGTTAACTATACCAACCTTGCAACTGCCCAGTCTCTGGGAAGAGCAAGGGAGGTTGGCTTGCGTAAAACAATGGGTGCAGAGAGACATCACCTCTTAACCCAGTTTCTGGTTGAGAGCCTTTGCATTGCAATAATCTCGATGCTAATTGCGCTGGTCATGCTCGAATTCATCATACCCTTGTTTAACGCAGCCACTGGTAAGGCTCTCGTCATTGAGTACGCAACAATTTTGCCATGGCTGGTTATAACCACCTTGTTGGTTGGAATAGTGGCTGGCGCATATCCTGCCTATGTAATCACCCGTTCTACACCGATTGAAGCATTACGGGAAAACAATAGCAGCAGCGTTGGGAGTAGTCTGTTCCGCAGTTTGATGCTGGGCCTGCAGTTTTCAATCTCCATTTTCATGCTTGCAATGGTCTTTGTTATATACCTGCAAAACGAGAATATTGAAGAATCCAGCAAAATCTATCCGAAATCCCAGATTATTACCTTGAAAAGACTCGATGTTGAATCTGTGCAGGCCAGACTGGAAACGCTTGGAAATGAATTGAGTGCGATCCCTGGTATCGAGAATGTGAGCTTTTCAAGTCTCGTACCCTACGAAGGGAGCAATTCATCCAGAAGGGTAACACCCGAGAAAGGTAATGAAGAACTGAAGTTCCCGATGACTCAACTCATTGTCGATGAATCCTTTCTTACAACATACAATATTCCCCTTCTTGCAGGGCGGGATTTGTCATCCGAGATAAGCGGTGATTATGTCGTCAAGGATGACTACTCAGCAAATGTTCTGGTAAATGAACTGGCGCTGCAGAAACTCGGGTACCCGATTGAAAGCGCTGTGGGCAGTATTTTCTATGATTTCAATAGTGAGGAAGAAGCCCGCGCCTATACGATTGTTGGTGTCGTACCGGATCAGAACTTTCGTGGTTTCCAAAATAGAATCCTGCCGACGGTTTTTTTCATGCAACCTTATGCTGCCTCTACCGCAAGAGGAGGTGCCATCCAATATGCATCCATCCGCGTGACGGGCGTTTCAATGGATGAGGTGATTCCGGAGGTAGAATTGGTCTGGGATAGATTGATTCCCGAGTACCCCATACAGGTTGAATTTCTGGAGGATGCCTTTACACAGGTGTTCAAGATTTTTAATGCGACGACCATGATATTGGGGGGATTCGCATTAGTCGCTTTTACACTCAGCATTATCGGATTGTTTGGATTGGCGGCATTTATGGCAGAAAGGCGTACCAAAGAAATCGGTGTCAGAAAAGTGATGGGTGCGAGTATTTTACAACTCGTCAGATTGATGATCTGGCAGTTCTCTCAGCCGGTAATCTGGTCTCTGATTGTTGCCCTGCCTGCAGCTTATTTCGCGGCAGGCATGTATTTGAATCTGTTTGAAGAGCGATTGGATATGACAGCAATCATCGTTGCTGTAGCTGGATCACTTGCGGTGGTATTTGCCTGGACGATTGTCGCAATGCACGCGGTAAAAATTGCCCTGGCAAATCCAATCGGTGCGCTGCGATACGAGTAGCTGAGGTAAGCCGGACAGATTCGACATTGGTAGCACCATCCGGGTCGTCTCGATTAGAAAGGATTCTTGCGGATAATTTTGAATACCGTGGCATGATCGCATGGTCTGGATGCAGGCATTCGTATCTCCAGCCCGTTCTCGGCATGTGACCAGTTGAGTTTTTCATCGGTTCCCAACATTTCAACAGAAGCGATCTCGCCCGGATACAGCTTCTTCATGGACCTGATTACAGCAGCTTTTTCAGGCCAACCCAGGCAAATAGCATAAAGACAGTTGTCCCTGCAGGTAAACCTGTAATCCAGCGACGTATATTTGACCTCATTTCTTTCGCTGAACATCCCACGGGTTTCCATTTTAGTTGGCCCTTCGCCGTAGCTTAACCACGGTATCGTTCCGAAGATTGCCTCCCCGTTTACTGAAAGCCAGTCGCCCATCCCATAAAGACAGGTTTTTGCGCCCTGTGGTATAGATCCATCAGGCCGGGGACCTACGTTCAGAAGCAGGTATCCATTTTTGCTGACATTGTCGACAAGATTGTGAATCAGCGTACTGACTTCCTTGAATGCCGCATCCGGGACGTACGACCAGGCACCCTGATCGTCAACAGAAGTATCAGTGATCCAGTCATAGTAAGTCAGTTCATCCATTCGACCGAGTTCATAGTCAATCAGCGCACTACCCACGGCCAGATCGTGACCCTTGTACGTGACCGCAACCTCCTTTTGCCAGGCTGATTCCTGGTTATAGAAGTAGGCAAGTAGTTCCTGACGGTAAAACTCCGGCACAAAATTGATGCCGAAATCGAACCAGATCAGATCTGGCTGATAACCATCAATCAGCTCATGTGCTTTCGAACGCCAGAAGTTCAGAAAGTCAACCGTGGGCCTATCCTGCCAGAACCACTCGCGAAATCGCTCATGAGGAATTGCGCCTTTGGTCGAGATATCAACATCATGAAGGGGGCCATATAGACCTGAGAATTCGGGATCTGATACGTCGCAGTCTGTACGCCAGTGTGGATAGAACCACCACTGTTCTGCATGGTGCAGAGCGATTATAAACCGCATATCCTCTGCCCTCATTGCGCTGGAGAGCTCTCCCACGATGTCACGTTTTGGTCCCATGTTGAACGCGTTCCATCCATTGATTTTGCTGTTCCACATAGAAAAACCGTCGTGATGTTCGGCCACTGGACCTGCAAAGCGCGCACCGGACGCTTTAAAGAGAGCAGCCCATTCAGTCGCGTCAAATTTCTCGGCAGTAAACATGGGAATGAAGTCTTTGTATCCGAATTCAGCAGCCGGGCCATAAGTTTTCTCGTGATATTCGTACTGTGAATTGCCCTTTCGGTACATATTGTGGGCATACCAGGTTCCATTTGGACCACAGGCAGGTACCGAATAGACGCCCCAGTGTGTATAGATACCGAATTTATCTTCCCTTAGCCACTGGGGGGTTGAATGTTGTTTTAGAGATGTCCAGTTTGCTTCGTAAGTATGCATTTGTACTCATTCCCGGGTTATTTTTATTTCTGAAGGGGCCACTTCTGATGGGGCCAGGCAGAGGCTAATCCGTTAGATC
>CAZJRI010000272.1:3263-3840 GCA_964548025.1 uncultured Pseudomonadales bacterium | reverse complement strand
ACACCGGAGAAACTCACCCCTTGAGTAAATGCCATGCTGACGGATTGTAATAATCCGAAAAGCAGGAAGGCGATGAAAATGCTCATCAGTGTCAGCACACTGCGTACAGGCTTTCTTAATATCGCAGTCCAGATCAGACTGAAATATTTCATGCTTCAGCTTCCTGAACAAGACGCCCCTTGTCCAGAAAGAGGCAGTGCCTGGCATGGTCTGCTGCCTTCGGATCATGAGTAACCATTACAATCGTCTTGCCATAGTCTCTATTGAGTAATTGCAGGAGTTCAAGGATTTCATCCGCGGTAGCCCTGTCTAAATCACCTGTTGGTTCATCACAAACCAGTAGTTTGGGATCCGATACTATCGCCCTTGCGATGGCTACCCTTTGTTCCTGACCACCGGAGAGTTCAGCCGGTTTATGCTTACCGCGATCTCCAAGGCCAACCACTTCGAGCGCCGCGCTCGCTCGCGCCTTCCTCTCACTACCAGACAGACTGGTCAGCAACAGCGGCAATTCAACATTTCTCTGGGCGGTTAGTACCGGTAGTAGATTATAAAACTGAAAAACAAATCCCACATG
>CAZJRI010000272.1:0-3253 GCA_964548025.1 uncultured Pseudomonadales bacterium | reverse complement strand
CCTTGCCCGCCAGTTCGCAAGCTGCCCCTGCGACATCTGATCGATTCTCTCTCCACCAATGGTTATCTTTCCCGCGGTTGGTGAATCAAGCCCGCCGATAAGATTCAGCAGTGTCGTTTTACCGGAGCCGGAGGGTCCCATCAGCGCCAGAAACGCGCCTTCTTTAATCCTGATACTCAGATTCTTCAGCACGGGGACTTCCATTTTGCCCCGGTGGTAAGTTTTTTCTATGGAATCAATCTCGATCAGACTGCTTGTCATTCAATACCTCCATCGGTCACAAATGGTTGACCATCGTTCAGGGCGGTTAGCAGTTCGCTGGTGAGATGTGTCACCACCTCTTCTCCTGAACTAAGACCGGAAACTACATTACGCGTATTGCCGTTTCTTTGTCCAACTTTTATGGGGCGCATCTCCACACTTTCATTCTTCACCACGAGGACCACCGTTTCATCATCAACCGAGACGATTGAATTCCCCGGTATGAAAACACCTGTTAATTCAGTTTCGACGGGCTCTTCGATCTGCTCTTCCAGAAACGAGACCTTCACCCCCATGTCGGGCAGGATTCTGGCATCTGTTTCAAGAAATGCGATCCTGACCCTCACCGTTGCCTTGTTCCGATCCGCTGTGGGTATGATCGTGATGACCTTTGCCGGGATTTTCCAATCCTGGTATGAATTGAGCGTTGCGGTGACCGGTTGATTGGGCATCACCCGGTTGATATACGATTCGTTAACATCAACTTCGATCTCAAGCGAATCCATGTCTACGATGGTGCAGATACCTGTTCGCGTAAATCCTCCACCGGCTGAGACGGGCGATATCATCTCGCCAGGTTGTGCTGATTTTGCAATGACAACCCCGGCGAAAGGTGCGCGGATCTCTGTATCTGACAGCAGTTGCTGCTGCACTTTCGATCCGCTCCTGCCAACTTCGATTTCAGATTGAAGCGCCTTCAATCTCGCATCCAGGCCCTCTACCGCCAGTCTGGCACGATCAAGCTCAGCTTCGCTGGCCAGCTTCTTCTCGGTGAGTTCGATGGATCTCTTTAGATCCAATTGCGCTTCCTGTCTTTGAACCTTAACCTCTTCGAGTCTTGAAATTGCGGCACGAAGCTGCGCGACGGAAAGATCATACTGGGCCTGCTGCGTGCTTTTATCCAGCCTCGCGAGTAACTGGCCAGCTTCAACCACCATGCCTTCTTCGATGAATACCTCGATAACTTTACCAGTGAATTTTGATGATACAGTCGCCTGACGTCTTGCCGTGACATATCCACTGGCGTCAAGAATCGCACTTGACGTTGATCTTATTCCACCGGTCGCTGGATGCGCCTGGACTGTTTTTATGGAGATCGGATCTACCGGTGGTTTGAACCAGAACCAACCCGCTGCCACTGCCAGGATTGCGATGATGCCCAACAGAAAAAACCTGGAACCCCTCGTGCCAGCTTCCCGCTGATCCGAATCGAGCTGCAGTTCTCCCAACAGCGCTTTTTTATCGTTCACGTTTTCTCGTTCACTTTTTCTCGATCACATTGTCACTGCTTTCATCACACCTGCCTTGAGTCTACCGACTATAGCCCTCACGGTCAAAGCAGACTGGCTTTCGTTGTGATAAATTCACCTGTTTGAAAAACCGGGGCATCTCTATGGATTTAAAGAAACTCGGCGTATGGTATTTTCTCGATACCATGACGTCAGCACAGGCGGTCGAAACAACACAGCGTATCGAATCACTCGGCTATAGTACCCTCTGGATACCGGAGACCGCAGGCAGGCATCCTTTCGTCCAGGCTGCTTTGCTGCTAGCAAAGACAAGCACTCTCAATATAGCAACGGGCATCGCTTCTGTTTATCACCGCGAACCGGGTGTTACCGTTGCGGCGCAAAATACGCTCGCAGAACAGTCCGGTGATCGATTTCTACTCGGCCTCGGGGTGTCGCACCAACAGTTTGTTGAAGGTGTGAGAAAACTAAAATACGGCAAACCTGTCACAACAATGAGGGAATATCTGAAGAAGATGGATGAGGCGCCCTACATGGCAGTACAACCTGATTCGCCACCCGGCAGAGTGATTGCTGCTCTCGGACCGCGGATGTTAGAGCTGGCGCGAGACGCCTGCACAGGCGCCCATCCCTATTTTACATCTCCCCAACACACCGAAATGGCCAGGAAGATACTGGGCCCGGAGCCTTTGCTCTGTGTAGAACAAAAAGTGGTTATCGAACCTGACCAGGATACCGCAAGAAATGCCGCAAGAGCTGTAGCGCAAATGTATCTTCCATTACCCAATTATCAAAATAACTGGTTGCGCATGGGGCTGAATAAATCAGATTTCGAAAACGGCGGCTCCGACAGGTTCATTGATGAGACTTTCGCCTGGGGTTCCGTTGAGAAAGTCAGAGAACGAATCGACGCTCACTTCGATGCCGGGGCAAGCCATGTTTGCATTCAGCCGGTAAATCCAAACGGTAATTTCGGTGAACTCGACTGGAATGCGCTCGAGAGTTTGAAACCTGAGGGGGTTTAATGGAATTTGATTATGTCATTATCGGTGCTGGCAGTGCCGGTTGTGTACTCGCCAATCGACTGTCGGCAAACCCCGATGTTAATGTGCTATTGCTGGAAGCTGGCGGCAAAGACAATTACTTCTGGATTAATATACCTGTCGGCTATCTGTTTACTATCAATAACCCTCGAACAGACTGGTGTTATGAGATAGAGCCGGATCCGGGGCTAAACGGCAGAACGATTGCCTACGCACGGGGAAAAGTGCTGGGTGGCTGCTCATCAATAAACGCGATGATTTATATGCGCGGTCAACGTAGCGACTTCGATCACTGGGCTCAACTCGGTAATCCCGGTTGGGGTTGGGACGACGTTTTGCCCGTATACAAGCAATTTGAAAGTTACCAGCACGGTGAAAACGAATTCCATGGCGCAAATGGCGAACTCCGAGTGGAAGAGAGACGGGTAAACTGGGAGATACTCGATGCCTGGAGAGAGGCCGCAGTCGAATGCGGCATTCCAAAAATCGAGGAATTCAATCGCGGGGATAATTTTGGCAATGCTTATTTCCAGATGAATCAGCGTAAAGGCACAAGGTGGAGTGCCACCAATGCGTTCCTTAAACCCGCAGAGTCAAGGCCAAATCTCACGATCATCACCGATACACTGGTAAATAGCCTCGCAGTTGAGAATAAAAGAGTGACAGGGGTAAGGATAAGCATCAACGGGCAGGCGGAAC
>CAZJRI010000271.1:1240-3842 GCA_964548025.1 uncultured Pseudomonadales bacterium | reverse complement strand
CAATGACAAATTGCCCGAACGCTTCAATGACTTTCCCCGCTGCATCCCCACCTTGATATCCTTCAATCAATACCACTCGAGTTGAAGCCACGTTGAGTCCTAGACGCATCACGGTGGCGAAAAGAATAATGATGGGAAAAGATGAAAAATCCATCGGCGTGGCCGTATGGATAGCTACCATGACAATTAAAAGCGCCAGGATGATGTTGAAAGTAAAAAAAATATCCAGCATTAAAGGCGGTATAGGCAGGACAAGAAGTGTCAGGACCAACAGCACGATGAGCGGCGTTATCAGCGAACTCAGCGGGAAAGAACTCGCTAAGTGTCGAAAATTCGTCAGTGAAAAAAGTATAGATTCCATAACTTACTGATATTTATGGATAAAAATATCCACACGCCGTCCAAGAAAAACCTGAAGAGTAAAACTGCATTTTTCGTGCCTACTCTAAAGAGTGGCCGATATCGTGCGCGATATGCAGGGGTTTGCCAGGAAGAACAATGAACTAAAAAATGATGTCGATGTTAACCAGGCAATTTCTTCGACCTTGAAAATGTTGAATCACAGGCTCAAGTACGTGAACTCGTTAAATCTCCTGCTGAGTGAAATTCCTCTGATTTCGACTAATGAGTCGAAGCTTCAACAGGTACTACTCAATATCATCATGAATGCTGCACAGGCTGTGGAAGATGACTCGGAGATCAACATCCTCACTGAAAGGGTGGGCGATTTTGTCTTAATCAGGGTTAAGGATAACGGAACGGGAATCAACGAAGAAAACCTCGATAAGATATTCACGCCCTTTTTTACGACAAAAACAATAGGCGAAGGGACCGGGCTGGGTTTATCCGCGACTTACTCGCTCGTCAGAGAACTGGGAGGAGATATACAGGTATCGAGCGAGCCAGGTCGAGGTACAGAGTTCTCGATTTCACTACCGATCATTCACCAACGCTCAGATAGCGCTGCATCGGGTTTATCCCCTGCTATAGGAATCAGCATACGTACCGCCGCTGCAGCGGACTGAAGGACGGCCAATATCCATTGCCGCACATGGGGGAGTGTCCCACATGTCGCTCGAAAATCTGTCAGTTTTCACCCATATAAACCCGACTGGTATTGGCTGATGTTAGAATACCTCGCTTGGGTGATCGCTTTAACTTTTGTTTATACTTTCTTACCTGATGATGAGATCAACGTGCTCTTCGAGTCGAATCAGGCAGTCAGTCCACTGGCTTCCATGTTTTCTATCGCTTTGGTTTTATTGCTCACCTGGGAGTGCTGCAGATACATCAAGACCGCTGACCGGGTCCCGGGATGTGAGTTTGTTCACAATTGATGGCTCTTCAGGAGAATCAGCTATTCCTCTCGGGCCGTCTTCAGACTTTCAAAACTCATTCAAAGTTGCTGCTGAATCCAGCGATGATCCGGTGTTTGCCAGGCAGTTTTTGCAGACCACATCAACCAGTCTGAACATTACGAGTCTTAACATTATCAACACCTCAAACCAGGAACAGATTTTTAGAGGCACACTATGGAACGGTAATGGTACGCAGCAAGGCAGCGAAGGGCAGACTTTGGGTTCAGCTGTGCCTCCTATGGGACGTATGGAGCTGAGTTCCGATGAATTAGAAAACATATTTGGAGTTGAAGCCTGGAGAGGCCCGGCGATCCTGAGGGTTCAGGGTGAAAGTAATTTTGACCTGCTTTCCAGACTGGTCAGCCCCAGCGGGCTCACCAGCAATACTAACTGTGTGCGTGAAGATCGTGTCCTTAATGTCGAGGGTTTCGACTCCAACAACAAGAGTTATATCCGACTGATTAACACTGGTGGCAGTGATACAGGAGAAGTAATCGGCACCCTTTATGATGAAGATGGGAATGTAGTGGGGAAAGCTGATTCTGTTCTTACTCTCAATCTGACTCCCTACCAGCAACTGTGGCTCAACCGATTGGACATCGCCAGTATAGTGGGTTCCCAGTGGAACGGGGTGGCGTTGCTCGAAGTAAATCAGATAAACGGCTTGAAGCTGTTAAATCTTAACTACATCACGGATGAAAAAACTTACTTTAACTTTTCTTGCTTTGAAGACAGCACTTCCGGGCGGATTTACCTGCAGACGACATCTACGAGTCAGAATATTTCCTTTACTCACATAGTGAACACATCCGATGAAGATCAACAATTCTTTGGAACGCTCTTCAGTAGTGATGGTCGCGTTATCGGCTTCAGGAATCAACCATTACATTTTGATGACATTCCCCCGAAGGGGAGGCTGGTAATTTCATCCGAAGATATTGAAGAAGCGTTTGTCATCAGCCCGTGGACAGGTCCAGCTATGCTGGAGGTTAATGGCACAGGCACCTTTGAGTTGATGACCAAGCTCACAAGTCCAAGCGGCCTGACTAGCAACACAAACTGCGTGAGAAAAAATGATGTCCAATATATTAGAGGGTTTGATCAATCAGATATGACGTATATCCGATTTATAAACATTGGAGACACGCCTATACGCAATATAAGAGGCTCTATCTACGGCTCCGATGGTAATGTAGTTGGCGAAGCTAATCTTATTTTGATCACCGAGCTTCCAGCGAAAGCCC
>CAZJRI010000271.1:0-1230 GCA_964548025.1 uncultured Pseudomonadales bacterium | reverse complement strand
GGCGAAATCGTAACGAGTTATCAAGCACATTCGGTGATACATGGAATGGTACTGCGAGTCTAAAGATTACAAATCCAGACAGTAATCTCCGACTACTCAATCTGGTCTACGTAAACAATCGAACCTACTTTAACTTCTCGTGTTACGAAGCAGGTAGCTGACTGGGTCATCTGTAATCTCCATCGAGAAAACGATAAAACGCCGGATTGACCCAGACCCGATCGACACGCACATCCAGGTTATCGGAATCAAAGGCATCGACGACCGCCGAGGTTCTGCTTTCCACCACAGTCAGTGTTGCTTCATAGTCACCGTACCCGACCACGACCAGGGAAATGGGCTTGAAGCCTTCCATCGGCGCATCCGTGTAATAGAAGGGTTGCCACCAGGCATTGGCAATCAGGCCAGGCTCGTCCTTTGAGTCTTTCTTTGCATATCTGAGTATGATCTCGTGAAACCGCAACCTGTCGCCGGCACTGTCAAACTGAAACAGGACAGCCATTTCCCGGTCTTCAACGACACGGATATTGCCCGGCAGGGTTCTTACACGGTCAGAGGCCGCCCCTCCCGGTACAGGAATGCAGAGACCTTCGGTGCAAGGTAAACCCAGCTCTCGAGACCTTCGCTGGCGAACAGTGAGACGAGCTGTCGCAGGTGAAGCAGGCTGGATTGCGAATAGATGAAGGTGGTACCGGCCGCGAAGCCGTCATAGACACCCCGGCGGCGGATGTCATAACCAGTGATCAGTCCATCGCTGAGACGGGCCGCCAGCAGTTCAATAAAAGCTTCCTGCCCAAGCAGGTCATCATAAACGAGCTTCTGCCGGAGCCTGAGCGGCAGCATGGTGTCGCCGACACGGCCCAGCAGTGCCGGGTGGCCACTTTCCAGGATCCGGCTGTACTGGCCCAGCTTCTGCCTTATTCTGCTGCCGGAGCGCAGATCCTCTGGCTCGAGAATCCCCGCCGCGATCAGCACGGCTGCCGCCTCGCGTTCGCGGTCTTTCATGCTGTACCCGTAACCGTTCAGCAGCCGGTCAACCTTGTCCTGATCAAAGGTCAGCTGCAGCTGTTCGAGATCAAGCTGGCGAACCCTGTCCGCCAGCTCGCCTGCCAGAAGCTGATGGCAGAATACGAGCAGTAGAAAGACAACGAAAAACTTACGGACCAATGGGCCTGTTCTCTGCCGGTCGATCAAAGTAACCCTGCCTGAACTTAGAGAAATCGATATCCA
>CAZJRI010000270.1:0-3915 GCA_964548025.1 uncultured Pseudomonadales bacterium | reverse complement strand
GCAAAACTTTCGCCCAAAACGTTACTGGCGTTAAGCGGGAATGACACATCGAACCCATCAATTGAAGAACCTGCTGCCTTTAATAAGTCCAGTTTATCTATCTCATCAGCCGGCATGTCAAGCAGGAGTGCATCATGAATCAGAAAAATTGGAACTGTTTTCATCTTGCCCTGATTGATAAAGTCAATGATTCGACTAAATCCTGACAAGCACACATCTACTCCTGTAGACTGAATGTAGTGGCTTACAAGCAAGTGACCATCACATCTTGAAAAGTATAGCGGACGACCAAAGTGATTGATTATTCTTCCGTTGATGGCACACTCTTTTTTTAGTTTGTTGGCCAAAGAGTTGATCCCAAAGGTTCGCCTGATCTGATCAAGAACCTCTGCTGCATCGATAGAATTGGGAAGCAACCCCTGGAGTTTCAGTGATGAAATCCCGTACAGTGCGCCCATGACGGCCATCTTAAGTTTTGCCCTATCTAGGTCTAACTTAGCTTTTGACGCTATGTCATCGTAGATATCTCCACTTACTTTCTTTTCTGCTATCGCTAACATGATCCGAGGCTCGAGAGAAGAGTAATCCAGTTGAACCACCTGACCTCCCTCGTACCTGGACTTGATGATCGCTCGGTACTCCCTTTTTAGCGTTAAAATCTTGGGGCCGCGTTTCACCGTTGTCCTTCCAGTTGAGCCCTGTTGATAGACAGGCTTTTTTAATCGGCCGGTGTTGTCGGGAGTGAAGCTTTTTAACGTAGAGAGAAGTGTAGGATTGACCTCACTTGTGGTATAATGGTTAAGAAGGTCTGTGTCTATGTGACTATCACACAATGATGTCAGAGCTCTTCTGTTGCTTAGAAACTTTTCGCAGTATGTTGTATCATTGAGCTCATCAAGGGATCTCTGGAGGTCACCCAGAAGGCTAGAAATATACTTTCTGAACTCATCGTGTGGTAGCACAAGATGCCAAGGGGCTGAGAGGCCTCCGGGCATGCCTACTTCTGTAAATGATCTGACATATTTCTCTGGTGGCGTCACCCTGGGTGTCACATTAAAAAGAAGGCATAGATCGTTTAGTGACCTGTCATAGTCAGGTGCGTTACCGTAGAACCAAGCGTTTTCTGGGATCTCGGGTGACCAGCTATACAGGTCCTCAACTTTACTAAAGATCAGATGCTTGTCAGTACCGAGAATGTACTTTGAGATGCAAACTTCCATGCTTATTTATAGGGAACCGGTTAGTCATTGTACAATAATTACTTTACGACGATTTCCCCGAGCGACCCTCCTTCCAGAGTTCGACCGCATTGAGGTTGTTCGCGCCGCCATGCTTGTCATTGTACGCTACTACTGCTGGGTCTTTTTCGTCGAGGTCTCTTAAATGCCACCAGTCGGGTATCCAGTTTGGTTTCCCCATATCGAAGGATCCGTTCTTGGAGCTGGCCCATCCACCGTTCTGATCCATGAGGTGAATCACATGCATGATCGGTGACATTGAGGTGTATGAGAGAGTTCGCCAGGCCTCTGCCCAGTGGCCACCAGGGTAACTGTTGGCAGTGGAGCCGGGCATGAGGAAGGCGCCGGCTGTGACTCTAATAATGGTGTCTGATTTCGTGCTGCCGACAAGAAACTTAATTTGATCCTGCTCTTTCTCAGTAAGCGAATGAAATCCAGCTAAGGTCAGGGGCTTCAGAAGCGCCATCACCTCGCCTGTAGTATCGTAATACGCTTGCTTTGCGGCGTTCGCGTCTGCTAGTGTCGTCGCACATCGGCCGTTTCCGCCCTTTGAAATTTGGTGCGCGCACTTGGATCCCTTGATCGCGTGCATTGTGCCTTTTTTGACTAGCATGGATGCACCAACGAGGTTGATGGGATGTGATCGCGACTTCGGCTTGCGTCCATTAATGTATGCCTTTCCGCTTGCATACATCCCAGGGCCGCATTGTAGTCTCGCCCAGAAGACATTTATGGGGCCGCCGCACTCCCAGCCGGCGTTCACGAAGTCTTTATGGTGGTCTTGGGCTGCCCACATCAGATCAGAGTATTTATTCCCTACCTTGACCTTGTGGTCTACGTCCACATAGTCACCCACACAATTGGCTTTTCTAACATAGTCGTAACATGCCTGACCATGGATTTCTACTGCCTCCATCCAGCGCCTGTGTTGACCCATGACGTCCACATGACAGGTCGCTATTTGACCTTTGATGGCTCTGATTTGAGCTCTACGGGCATTGAGATCAGAGAGCTCTTTCATCGCCTTCTCACCATCCGCCCTGACAGAATCGTCCCACTTCTTCTGTGCAGCGACTAAATCTTCTTCGAAAGTTTCGTTTAGCTTTTTCCCTTCATCAATTGCTTTCTGATCGCGCTCTTCAAGAAACTCATCATAGTTTCCGCCTGTTATTTCCATCCCCGGATACTTCGCTTGCAATCTCTTTGCCAGATTATTCATTTTTGAAGCAGCTGCTTGAAATCTAGAGTAACCGCTGGAGTATAATAGTTCTGCTTGTGTAGTAAATTTTCCAGGTGCTATAGTATGAGCCACTTTAAAAATTGAATATGTGCTGTCTATATCTGTTCCTGTCCTCATGTCAATAAAAAATTGCTGCATGGGGGCTAATAAGGGGCAACCAAAAAACTCAGCTGTAGCCTTAGAGGGCAGCATTTGCATGGGCATCTGAACAGGATTGGGTCTACCAGAGGCATCATTCATCGACCCTCTGAGCATGTTGATCGTTTGAAGCTCTCCACCGCCTTGATTCTGAACTGAAAGACTTTGGACAGCAGTGTGAGACGAGCCTACATCAATATAGGGAGACATTGACTTTAAAAGCTCTTTCCACTCTCCCGTATTGGGAAATACTATTTGCCCTCCTTCGACTTTTAGTAGACCCATCTCCTTGAGAAGTGCTACAGATTTTCCTGCTTCAATAAAGTTTCTGGTGCTATTGTACAGACCTATTCTTTCACCAATATCGTTAGTGGTTTCTGATTCTCCCGACTCTGGTTCAGATTCCAATAGAACTGCGTCAGGAATAAATTCTTGAAATGCAGTTTGAATCATCGATGCAGTCCCTGTATAGACATCAGCCTTTGTATCTTCAAAGTACACTCTCAAAATAGAATTCTTCTGATTGTGTGCAGTCATTCCTGCATATCTTGATTGAGAATCAGGAAGTGTAGCAATCGGTGCTGTTTTCATTGAAAATGTCAAAAGAGGTTGAATGAACGGCCAGTTAGCGTTGTTGTACGCCTTCGCCAAAACTCCCTCTATTGCATCAGCTGATCGACGTTCGGCTTTATCATCTTTGTACTTTGTCTCAATGAGGCCCGTGTCTTTATCAATTTTCTGAGTTACACCTTTTGTTCTAGAAAATCCGTACACGGGGCATAGGTGATTGTCAAAATAATAATTGTTCATCAATCCCATAAAGTCGCCTAGGGTCATGTTATAGCCCGTCGCTTTTGCTGCAGCGCGCAGTGCATCAGGTAGGTTTCTGTCTCCGGTTAAAGGCAGCGGAAACGAAGCAATGGCACAGCTGCGTGCATATGACGCCTTGTCGTTCAAGCACCCATAAAAAAATTGAACTTCAGCATAGTTTCCTTGTGATTTTAGAGGACCTCCGATAAAAATAGAGACTGCCTTAGCAAATGACACAAGCTTCTTTCCCTTCCCTTTAGAAAGATAGGAGGCCAAATACTGCGGCCCTAACTCAGGGTGGGACTCGATTAACTTGCTTGAAGGCGCACAAAGCCATGGGTCGGGGCCTGAACTGAGAAGCTTTAGCTTTTTCTCGAATGTTGTTGTTATCTTCTCTTTTGCATCGTTCATCATCATTAATCTATCGAACATTTCTTCAGATATTTTCTGTTCTTTTCTAATTCTGATTCCAATACGGTTACAGTTAAT
>CAZJRI010000269.1:0-3925 GCA_964548025.1 uncultured Pseudomonadales bacterium | reverse complement strand
ACCACCTGCATCAAGACACTTCGCCAGTGAATAGGCATCTTTAAAACTGGTCAGGAACAAGATTGGAATAAGATCTTCACCAGCCAGAAACCTGATGAGTCGTGCCGCTTCAAATCCATCGAGTTCCGGCATCAGGGCATCGAGTAAAACGAATTCCGGGCGCTGGGCTGAGAAGAGATCAACAGCTTCCTGGCCGTTCTTCGCCTGGATCACTTCATGTCCCTGCTTTCTTAGAATACGCGTGAGGATCAGCCGATCGGAATTATTATCATCGGCTACCAGTACCTTGATTGACTCGGTCATAATCGGCTTATGCCTGATCTAATGAGAAGTTGTCGCTAGCCGATGGCGAATAGCTGTTCGAAGTTAGAGATGGTCAGTATTTTCTTCACGTCAGAGTTGCAGTTAACAATTTTAATATTCGCACTGTCTCCACCGGCATGATCTCTTAACAACAGCAGCATCCCCAGTGCAGAGCTGTCAAGGTATGTGGTTTCACTCATGTTGACACAATATTCATCAGGATCCTGTTCAGTTTTCTCATATGATTCCCTGAAATCCTGGTGCGCGCTGAAGTCAAAACGCCCTTCAATATTAATGGTCAGAGCACGGCCATCCTGTGATGTAGAAGCCCAAATTGACATATCAATTCCTCATCCTTTGTGTAGCTAGTCTTTTAAGCGGTCTATTGGAAGAATAGACCAGTTTTCGGTGTTTCACAGGAGAATTTCATCATGGGATTGCCGCTTGCGCAGTACCCTGCCAGTGTTTTGACGATTGCCTTGCAAGCCCGGTAAGTGGTACATAATCAGTAACCTGGGCATTGACCCTGCTGGTATCTGCCGACCTGATCAAGCGTATGGTCAGGTCTGAAACTGCGTTATTCAGCATTGATCATTTACGAGACCCCGTTGGACCGGATTTGGGTTTGTAAACAGTTCGACCCAGCGATTGAAATCCGTCTGAAACATTCATCAGATTTTCGGAGTGCCCAAGAAATAAATAGCTATTCCCATCAATCAGGGTGGACATGCGCTCGAACAGTTTTTTCCGGGTCACCTGGTCAAAATAAATAATCACGTTTCGACAGAAAATAATGTTGAAGACACCCAGCATTGGCCATTTGTCCATAAGGTTTAGCTGTTTAAACGTAATCATCTCCTTAAGCGATTCATCAACTTCAAGCTTATCTTCGCCATGGGCCCTGAACCACTTCTTCTTTCTCCCCTCGTCCATGCCTTCGGTATGCCGGACGGGGTAAATGCCTCGTTGGGCCGTCTCCAGGACAGTGGAATCAAGATCGGTTGCAAGTATGTTGACATCCCAGTCTGATGCTGATGCAAATGCTTCTCTGAATACGATAGCAAGGGAATAGGATTCTTCTCCCGTCGAAGCTGCGGCACACCAGATTCGTATTTTTCTCTCTTCTCTCAAGCGCCTTTTCAACTCAGGGATGACGGTGTCTTTCAGGAATTCGAAGTGATGATTTTCGCGAAAAAAGGAGGTCAGGTTAGTGGTGATTGCATTCAGGAAGATGGTGCTCTCTCCATCTACGTTGTTTTCAACCCGTCTCAGATAATCTCTGAAGGATTTGTCGCCTAGCGTTCGAAGGCGCCATATCAAGCGACTGTAAACCATTTCCTGTTTTGATTCTGAAAGTACGATGCCACTCTGGGAATACGCGAAGATAGATAATCTGCGGAAGTCCTCCGCCGACATTGGAAATTCTCTACCAAGGAAAAGTTCGCTACCCTTTATTTTTGTCGGGTCAAACGCCTGCCCGCTTCCGGTTTGCCGTAACATGTCAACTGTTGCAGTCTGAGGCTATTAAGGGTTGGTTATCGCAGCTTATCTTTGTTGCAGACGGTTTATCACAAGACCACATCTGGCGGATAATTCATCGAGTTCTTTCTGCTCCCGTCTTCCCTCTTCGCGATTGATGATATCGGTGCGTTTCTCGATCAACTTCTCCATTGACCTTCGCTTCACCCGCTGACTATTCCAGTCTTCCTGCTTGTCATTCATATGACCGAGTGCCTTGACAACCTCTGCTTCCTGCTGGTCGATTACCTCGCTCAACTGAGACAGAAAAACTCTGGTGGACTGAAACTCCCTGGCGCTCTTTCTCGCTGAGTCACCCGATTGATAGTCATCACGGAAGGATGACAATTCTTCGAGTCTTGCCTGGTTGAATTCCCATGCTGCTCTTGCTTCTGCAAAGCCCACAGCGGCATTGTTTTCTCTTGTCTCAGCAAGTTCCAGCACATTCTTAAGACGGGTCTTTCTCATACTACAATCAGTTCCTCTCAGAAAAATCTCAATCTCAGTGAATTACAACCCAGGTAGGCGATTTCACCCCCAGCACATACAGATCTGAGCATAATGCTGGCAGTTCTGCTTGAGCCGCGAGTCAGAAAATTCCTTTGAATTTCTCCAGACTCTCGTTTAAGCGTAGCTCTTCATCAATACCTTGCGCGAGAAATTCAATTAAATTGGGAAATTTCTCAACCGCATAGTCCAATTCCGTATCGCTTCCAGTTGAATAGGCCCCCACGGTGATGAGGTCTTCGTTACGACGATAAGTCGAATATACTTTTCGAAAATTCTGAGCCAGTGACATATGATCTGGCGTAACAATACCCGGCATCGTCCTGCTCACCGAGGCTTCAATATCAATAGCAGGATAGTGTCCCGATTCTGCCAGTGAACGCGACAGAACCACATGGCCGTCGAGAATTGCACGGGCAGAATCTGCAACCGGATCCTGTACATCGTCACCTTCTGTCAGCACGGTATAAAAGCCGGTTATCGAACCACCTGTATCCGATCCGTTGCCAGCCCGCTCCACAAGCTCCGGTATTTTTGCAAATACCGAGGGTGGATAACCCTTGGTTGATGGTGGCTCACCGATAGCAAGCGAGATCTGTCTCTGTGCCTGGGCAAATCGGGTCAACGAATCCATCAATAGCAGTACATGCTTGCCCTGGTCCCTGAAGTATTCGGCCATTCTAGTCGCCAGAAAGGCACCTCTTATCTTCATGGCAGGTGATTCATCTGCCGGTGCTGCCACAACCACGGATCGAGACATTCCTTTTTCATCCAGTATATTCTCGATGAACTCTTTCACTTCTCTACCGCGTTCACCAATCAGACCCACGATGATAATGTCGGCCTCGGTCTGGCGAGTCATCATGCCCATCAACACACTCTTGCCAACACCGCTACCGGCAAATAGCCCCAACCGTTGACCGCGACCCACGGTAATCAGGGAGTTGATCGCAACAATACCGGTATCCAGTATGTGCTTTATCGGTCTTCTATGGAGTGGATTTATCGGTTTCTGTTGCAGTCCTACAAATTCCGATGGCTCAATATCAGCTTTACCATCGAGGGGCAGCCCATTGCCATCAATTACCCTGCCGAGAAAAGCATCTCCAACACCGACCTTTTTATCCTCTATCGGAATAACTTCTGCGCCAGGCTTTAGTCTGCCAACTGTGCCAATGGGCATCATAAATATTCGTTCGGCTTCAAATCCAACAACCTCTGCATCCATAAAGTGATCGTCATCAACGACCCGGCATATCCCCCCTAAATGAGTTCTGCATCCCGAGGCCTCAAGGAGCATACCAGTTACCCGATTCAACCGACCGGAGGCGACAGGTTTCGGATTGAATTTTTTGAGATTAGAATAATATCTCTGAACAGTATCTGTTAATGGGTCCGACATGACGGGGTTAGCCTTTATATTAATATCACCAAAGCAGGGTTTTGCGGCAGGGTCTTGTGAAAGTATTGGGCGAAATTACTGCTCATCCAGTTCTCTTGTTGTATCAAGCAAATCAGATTCACTTAAAGATTCAGCCTCTTCATCTAAGAAGGTCTGAAGCAGGCATCGATTAATTCTCTCGCTCAGTCTGGCATC
>CAZJRI010000268.1:0-3937 GCA_964548025.1 uncultured Pseudomonadales bacterium | reverse complement strand
TATCTTTTCGGATTTAACTAGGATGAAGATGGCTCCGATAAAGGGGGCAGGTCACTACCTCCAAACGTCCAAAAGTACGTTGACTGCTTCGGTCACTTACCCTCGATGGAAGCCTTCAAGTTCCTATCACGGCAACAAATGGATGACATTGCTGCTAAGGCTCTTGAAAAAGGACAACCGATCCCTCAGTGGCGAGACAGGGCAAGTATGAAGACAGGGACGATATTAGATAAGTTGTACGAGATGGATAGCGAGGACTCTTAGAGTTAGCCGCCGAACTCTTCTTCTTTTTCAAATTTGACTTCTGGCGTATCTCGCTGGCAACTATTGGTATTGAAGAAGGGGTTTGCAGCCCCGGGTTAGTCCTTTATTTAGAATTCTGACCTTTAAACAGAGGATATAATGTGAGCCCCCATGTTGCGGGTTTCTTCTCTGTTTTCCTTGCTGATTGTGCACAGCGTCAGGCTGAGAATCTGATCTTTAGCTTGACCGGCAAGGCGCCTCACGGGCTGGCCAATCCGGAAGTCATCAAAACCATCGCCGTGATGAAGGCAATCAATTCGGGTCGCTGGTTGGGAATCCCGGACTTCTCCACTGCGTTACGCCTGTGCAGATCGGCGCTGGTCGGGTAATCCAAGTCAACTATAAATGGGGGGGATTACCGTGCCATATGGGCTGACGTCATACATGATTCACAGACACAAAAAAGAAACCCGGCATCAGCCGGGTTTCTTACAGTGGTCAAGTCGAGTGACCTGAATTGTTTAGCGACTTATTAGAATGTCATCTCAATCTCTGCACCGTATTGTGTGCCGGGTGACACAGTACTCCATGCAAAGAAGGGAAGAACAGCAAACTGGGGTGTTTCAAACTGATCATCCCCAAGATTGTTGCCATAAACCGAGATTTTCCAGTTATCCCAGGAGTAGGAAACGGCCGCGTTCAGGAAATCTCTGCTATCAAGATCTGTACCAGGCGTGTTGTAGGTACTGGTCTCAATATCGTCGATGAAGTTCCATTTCATGTGCACCGCCAGTTCGCCAGGGCCAATCTGGGCAGCATAAGTACCGCCAAACCCGAACGTTGTCTCCGGAGCATTCTTAGGCGTCAGGAAGTCAACATTCTGCTTGGGTGTGGTTGCCTGTTCGGTAACCGGCACAAAGTTGTGAGACAGAAATCCATCGTACTCCGCATCAAGCCAACCAGCAGTGGTAAAAATTTCCAAATTTTCACTCACTACCCACCGCAACTCCATCTCAACACCGGTGTAATCGATACCACCAATGTTCTCCCAGACAGTAGCAACAGTATCCGTCGATGGGTCCAGCACAACATTCGAATCCTGCTTGTCTTCAAAATTGTTATAAAAGACAGAGGTATTGAACTGAACGCGGTTTTCGAAAAACTGACCCTTCATCCCGATTTCCCAGGATTCGGCAAATTCAGGCTCGTACTGATTATTCTCAAAATCACCGGTGTTCTGGTTACGGCCGAAGAAGCCACCGCTCTTAAAGGCTTCTGAGTAAGAGCCATAAAACATCACATCGTCGCTGTAATGATAGGCAAGCCCAAGCTTGATTGAGGTTTCCTGCCAGTCATTCGAAAGATGAGAAATACCTGCGCGGTCATCGTAGTCCACGTCGAAGTTCCACACGTCGACACGAGACAGTGGCGTCATATAAGCCTGACCACCGTGGAAGTCTTTCTCTTCATCCGTATAGCGAACACCAAACGTACCGACCCACTTCTCGTTAAAGGCGTAGTCTGCATTGAAGAAGACGGCAAAGGATTTAGTTTCCTGGCCTTGCCACAACTTCTGAACAAACTTCTCACCAAGACCCGTTCCACCGAATGGTAGACCCTGATCACACTTGATGTTGCCTAAGCCACCGATAAGGCAAAAGTCAACGAAGCCAAGACCAGGCGCCAGAGGCGCGTTGGTAATCAAGCCGGGTAGTATTCTCCCCCAGAAGTTTTCATGCGTGTCCCAAAACTGATCGTACTCGCTGTCCAGATAATAGACGCCCGCGACGAAATCCATTTTGCCGTAGTTGCCTTCCAGCCTGAATTCCTGAGTAAACTGTTCGTAGACATTGTCATTATCAATGTTGATGGCTTCATCGGCAGAGCCGTCGAGTTCGTTTTCATAATCCTCGTAGGGCGTATCGTGATAGCCAGTCACCGAGACAAAGTTTAAGTTATCGTTAATCTTGTATGTCATGTTCAGGGTCAGCGCATCATTGCGATAGCGACCCGGATTCGTCGTGTTTGTATCGTATTCATCGGTAATACTGTTCGGATCTGCTCGACAGAACCCATAAACCGCACAAGACAAGGTCCCGCCAGAGAGGTCCTGAGCAAGCGAACCTGCAGGCGGCGCAGGAATCTGGCCAGGGGCAATGTTGTAATTGGCAAACGCGCCTAGATCACTTTCATCCTGAAAACGTTCGATCGTTAAAAGCGCATCAAATCGGTCTGTCGGTGTCCAGAACAACGAAATCCCGTAGTTCTGGTAGTCCTTCTCAGGTCCATCTGTGCCAAGGAAGGTGTTTTTCATGTAGCCGTCGTAGCCAATGTCTGTATAAAACAACTTCGCAGCCAGCGTATCAGTAACTGCGAAGTTGACCAACGCACGGATTTCCTGCTGGCCATCTTCGCCCATGGTAACTCTCGCCTTACCGCCAAATTCACCAGTAGGTTTCGAGCGAATAACGTTGATCACGCCACCGACTGTATTCTTACCAAACAGTGTGCCTTGCGGACCCCGCAGAACTTCGATTCGTTCCAGGTCAAAATTTTCGACAATCCGACCAGAGTTGGTGCCGAAAAACACACCATCCAGCGACACTGCGATGGGCGAATCATGTGATTTATCGGTGAATTCCGATGCGTTGACACCTCGGATGGAAATAGCTGAACCACGTGCGCGGCCGCTATTTTCTCCAATGGTCATATTCGGCATATACCCGTCAAGATCCGCCAGATTTCGAACTGTCGAATCTCGCAGCTGAACTTTCAGTGCCGTCATCGCGATAGGCACATCCTGCACAGATTCCTCAACCTTTCGTGCAGTTACAATTACTTCTTCAATAGCGAGATTTCGCTCTTCGGCGACTGTCGGCATTGAAAAACCAGCCAGTGCAGCAAACACGGCTCCAATACCAGTTACGATCCTAGTTGGATTCAGTTTCATTTGATTCCCCTCTCTGATTTATTCCTTCATGCCTGCATTTGCTGCAAAACAATCAGGTGTGATTCTTTTTGATCACAGGGAGATAGTGCCATATATTGATTGAAATCAATACAATTAGTGCGGCTTTTTGTTATTCAGCGTGACGGTCTCCCAATCAATTCGGGTCGCTGGTTGGGAATCCCGGACTTCTCCACTGCGTTACGCCTGTACAGATCGGCGCTGGTCGGATGCGGACTCTGGCTCGGCATCGGCGCCTTTGCCCTGGCGAATGACCAGGGCGCCCTGGGGCTCACCGTGCCGGCGATGCCTTTGGGCAGCCCCGGCATGGAGTACAGCAATCAGTTTACGCCCTATGAGACCCTGGTGTTGAAAAAAGACGGCACCGTCGAGGTCTATGCTGCGGTGAACGCTTACGCACAGCAATTCGACTGACGGCGCAGTGCAGAATCAACGAATATGGCTGAGGGTTCAGGCGGCCAGATAGAGTTCTTTCATTGCGTTGAACGTCATGATGGCTACGACATCATGATCCTCATCGAGCATTTCATAGATGGGTTTTTCAGCGTCATAGGGCCTGAGGCTGAATAAAATAACCACATCTTCATCACCGCCACCCTCTGTGTGCGCATCGTCGCTGGCGGCTGTGGCCTTGAACGTGCCTGCAGGACGAACCTCACTAAGCTCACCATCCAATGTGTAGATGCGGTGCTCGCCCTTCACTACGAATGTATTGAAGTCCGAGGT
>CAZJRI010000267.1:2309-4011 GCA_964548025.1 uncultured Pseudomonadales bacterium | reverse complement strand
ACGTGGTGGCGGAAAAAAAGGAAAGCAGAAAATAGAAGTAGTTGAGAAAGTAGGTGTTAAGAAAGAATCTGGATACTTATATTTTATCGACAAAAAAGGTGACGTTTCAAGAGCTAAAATGTCTAGAGGCGGAGCTAAGAGAAAGAAAAAGAAAGCAGCTAAAAAAAAACCTGCTAAGAAAAAGAAAGCAGCTAAGAAAAAGCCAGCTAAGAAAAAAGCTGCAAAGAAAAAGGTAGCTAAGAAAAAGGCAGCTAAGAAAAAACCCGCTAAGAGAAAAGCTGCCAAGAAGAAGTAAGTTCTGGATACGAAATAGCCCTCAATTATGAGGGCTTTTTTGTAAGTTGTTGCTTCTGACCCTAGCTCAGTTCCTGTGCCGAGTTGATGTTTTTGAATGCATCAGGATATCTGTCCATCGAAACGGTTGTACCGTTTAGTGTGTCAAGCCAACCTCTGACAGATCGAGCACCTGATTCTATATAAGTATCAATCGATCCGATTAAGTCAGTCTTTACCAGTGTTATCAGTGGTTCCAGCGATTTGTTCACCGTCGCTGTGGCTACCTCATGATTGCCGATTGCGTCTGCCATTGTTGCGACCACATCAAGCGGAATATATGGCATGTCACAAGGTACGATGAAGCTATATGAAGCCGATATTTTCTTTCCTGCACTGAGAACACCCATGAGGGGACCCTGGTAATCAGATGTTTCATCTGTAACGATCGGAAATCCAAATTGTTCATAGTGCTCGGTATTGCGATTGCAACTGATTACCAATTCATCGACTTGCGGTCTGACTCTGTCAATCACATGAGAAATGAGTGGCTTATTTCTCAGCAGGATTAATCCCTTGTCTTTGAATCCCATTCTGCTGCCTCGACCGCCTGCAAGTACGATGGCGCCAGTTTTATTTGTTATGTTTGTCATGCCTGTTTCGAAATAATATGGAATTCATTGTTAAGATTGATCTAATTGTAACGCGTCTATGGTTGCTGTGGGTGGCAAAGAATTGAATGAAATCAGATTAGATGATCTGTTAGGTGCTGAGGGTGAAGTTGCACGACGAATCCCCGGCTTCATCGCTCGCGATGAACAAATCAAAATGACATCGCTGGTTAGGGAGCTAATCAGCGGTTCAAAAACAGGTCTTATCGAGGCTGGTACCGGCACCGGAAAAACCCTCGCATATTTACTTCCCTTAATGCTGTCCAACAAAAAAACCATCATTTCGACCGGAACAAAGAATCTCCAGGATCAGCTTTTTGTTAAAGATATTCCGATTGTGAATGAAAGTTTCAACAGAAATGTCGCAATATTGAAGGGGAGAGCGAACTATTTATGCCCGGATCGTATGCGGAAGAATATCCAGACTATTGATCGAAGAGATAGTGCTGTGATGCTAACTGAACTATTACGTATACAAGACTGGTCCATGCGAACACTAACCGGTGATCTGACTGAATTGCTGGATTCCGAACAATCAAGTGCTGTGATGCCATTGGTAACGAGTACGGTTGATAACTGTCTGGGCCAAAGTTGTGAGAGCATCAGCGAATGTCCTGTATACAGGGCCCGTGCAAGAGCGATTGAAGCAGATGTGGTGGTAGTGAACCATCACTTGCTGTTCGCGGATACTGTATTAAAAGAGGAGTCATTAACCCGACTGTTGCCAGATGCAGATCTCATCGTCGTGGATGAAGCTC
>CAZJRI010000267.1:0-2299 GCA_964548025.1 uncultured Pseudomonadales bacterium | reverse complement strand
TGATGTTGCGAGACTGTTTTTCGGCGAAAGGATCAGTACCAGGCAGTTGTTTGAGTTAGCCCGGGACATTCAACGCGAACAACGGCTGCTTGGTGACGATGATCCGGAACTGATTAGGATTGTTACAACACTTGAAAATGCAGTCGATGGAATTGTTGAGATTTGTTTCAGTTCCATCGAGCCCCTTGAGCTGTTTCTGAATGATCAGCGAACCAGAGACAAGCTTGAAGATATTGATATCGCACTGGGGAAACTGATAGCAAGGCTGCAACAGGTTGAACAAAGAAGTGCCGGACTCGGTCACTGTTATTCTCGTGCGATGCGACTATCTGATTTGTTCGCCCTGTTGACCGAAACTGATATACATAACGAGGAGTATGCGCATTGGATCGAGAAACAGGGGGTGTCTTCCGGTCGTAGAGGATTCACGATTGTCCTGTCACCAGTCAGCGTAGCAACTGAACTGGGGCAGTTATTCGGTACACCTGACAAAAACTGGATATTTGTATCTGCAACGATGACCATCGCCGGAAGTTTTGATCATATGAAGAATTCACTGGGACTCGATGATGTCGTGGAATCCAGATTTGAGTCTGTATTTGATTTTGCAGAGCAGGTTCGTGCCTATGTTCCTTCCGGGATACCGCTTCCCTCAAGCGATATGCATACCGAAAAGCTGTTGAGCCATGTACTGCCTTTCATTCGCGCGACAACAGGTCGGATTTTCTATCTTTTTACCAGCCATCGGGCAATGGAAAAAACTGCAGAACTCCTGAACTATGAGCATGACATTGTTTTCCTGAAGCAAGGTGCGTTACCCAAGAAAAGGCTGCTTGAGAAGTTCAGAGAATTACCAGGGTGTGTTCTTCTGGCAACACAAAGTTTCTGGGAGGGAGTCGATGTCAGAGGATCCGATCTTAGATGTCTCATCATCGACAAGCTGCCATTTTCCAGTCCCGAAAACGAGATGGTACGTGCACAGATTCGAGCGATAGATTCCCTTGGTGGCAATGGTTTCATGCAGTTTTCTCTGCCAGAAGCGGCGATTTCTCTCAAACAGGGATTTGGTCGTCTGATTCGCGAGGAGAGCGACAAGGGATTGTTTATTCTGGGTGACTCAAGAATTCATACGCGCAATTACGGTAAGATACTGCGACAGAGTCTGCCGCCAATGACGTGGTTGCAATCGCCGGATGAAGTTCATGAGTACATTCTTCAATTAGAGAAACAACCTCGAATGTCGCATCAATCAAAATGAATGTTTTAGTCGTTGATACATCAACTAAAGCCTGTGTATTGGGCCTTGCAAAAAAAGAGGACTTTTATGACAGTTCCGAAATGGTGGATCGGAGCCACAGCAAGGTAGTACTACCGAAAATTGACGAATTGCTGGAAGAATCCGGTGTTGATAAAAGTGAACTGGATCTGGTCATCTTCGGGCAGGGGCCTGGTTCGTTCACGGGTTTGAGAATTGGCGTAGGTGTGGTTCAGGGATTGGCATTTGGGCTCAACATTCCAGTCGTCGCGGTCTCCAGCATGGCTTGTCTCGCTCAATCTGTCTATCGAGATCATCAGCATGAAAACTGTCTCGTTGCATTGAACGCAAGAAATACTGAAGTTTATTTTGGATCCTATTCGATCAACGATGGATTCGCTGCTTTAAACGGTACTGAGGGTGTTTTTGAAGCAAGCGAGATACCCGTTCAGAACAGGGAGAAAAGTTGGGTTGGTATTGGTAACTCGTGGCAGCTTCGGGCAGAAATGGAATCAGCAGCGAAGATATCACTTACCGAGGTTTATGTTGACGAATATCCGACGGCCAGGGATCTGTTTGAGTTGGGATTACATCGCTACCATCAGGGTAAGGCCGTTACGGCACTGGAGGCGAAACCTGAGTATCTTAGAGAACGGGTAGCCAACCTACCTGGGGCTGCTAGCGAGGCCGACAACAAAGCCTGAACACTTGTCTATACTTGTCTGCATATAGTTTGAATCCGACGCTGAGCGGAGTGACAGTAATTTGACTATCAACATTGGTAATCGTCTCATCTACTCTGTCTCGGTTGGCTTTAATCGGAATGCCCTAAATTGTGTTCCATTTATCTTCAGGCATGTTTCTGGATCATACGGATCATATAATGGATAACAGGTTAGGATGACCAATCCATGAGAATTGGCTCAACTGCGCTACCGCAGATCAAACTACCGGAATCCCCGAAGCGCGAAATCCAACGCAAAAATCGCCTGGTGGGGGAAGAGCCTTCAGCTGCTCGTAATAAAGAGCCTTCAGCGTCTCTTA
>CAZJRI010000266.1:0-4094 GCA_964548025.1 uncultured Pseudomonadales bacterium | reverse complement strand
TACCCACCTTGACCTGGCGAGGCTGTGTTGAAGATACACAGGACCACTATTTCAATGATGTGGTCAATTTATCCGACGGCGGTTATCTGGCGACGCATATGATGCCCAGGTCTTCTCAATTTGGTTCGATGATCAAAGGCGCAATGGGTCAGGATGTGGGCTATGTGATTAACTGGTCACCCGATAACGAAGTGAATAAAGTGCCCGGGTCCGACGCGCCGATGCCGAACGGTATCGAAATATCTGACGACGAAGACGTCATCTACGTTAACGTCTATCTCGCGGGAGAAGTGCGCAAAATCAACCGTCACTCAGGCGAACTGTTAGGAACAACCCCGGCCGCAGGTCCCGACAATATCACCTGGAGTCTTGACAACAGGCTATTGGTTGCATCCCACGTGGATGAGCTCTCCGAGAGCATGGCGTGTAATGGTCTTGAAGCTGGTAGTTGCGGCATGGCCTACGAAATCGTCAGTATTGATCCTTCTACCATGGAGAGAAAAACCCTGTTCGCTCACAGGGGTGCACCCATGGGGGGCGTCACTGTGGCAATACACGTGGGGAGTCAGCTATATCTCGGCACCTTTGCTGGAGACAGAATGGCATATATTGACTTCCCTCAGAATTAGGAATAGTTAGCCCCGGTACTGCCTGTCCCTGGTTAAACGGTTAAGATAAATGCCAGTCTATACCCGGTAGACACTTTCGGCTGTGCCATAAAACATGGCATGTTTTTCGTCTTCGTTGAAATCGGCAACAATTTTCTTCATGCCGTTCCACATAATCTGATACGAGATGGATAACCTGTCCACCGGAAAATTACTCTCGAACATACATCGCTCAGGGCCGAAGCTTTCAATTGTATGCAGATAATAAGCTCTTTGCGCTTCGGCAAATTCATCCGAGGTTGGAGGATGATCCCTGTCGTGCCATCCAAAACCGTTATCCGGCATTGCGAGTCCACCCAGCTTTGCATAGACATTGGGGCACTGCGCAATCTTCTCTATGTCCCCTTTCCAGATCTCGAATATCTCTGCCTGCCGACCTGCATAAGCCCCTACGCCGAGGGGACTACCAAAGTGATCCAATATCATTATCGTATCAGGCACAGCCTTTGCCAGTTCGAAAAAATCCGGATTCTGTAGATAGAAATGCCAGGCATCATAGGTATATCCCAGTCTGCCCAGGGTTCTGACACCGAGTCGAAAATTATCCCCGGTATAAGGGCACGGGCGGGTCGTACCGGGATTGGTAAGGGTTCCTGTCGTATCGGAAGGACCCGCGTGACGAATACCCCTGAATAATCCTCTTCCTGCTTCTTCATGAGCGAACAGCACTTCATCAACCGCCTCACCCAGGTTCATATTGGCAAAGCTTACAATCGCTGCAATCGTTGCCTTCTCCGGTTGCGTGGCACTCTCTTCGGCTATATCAACCACATATTCAGTCTCACCTACCGGTTTCAGTTGGCTGGGGCCCTCCTCCCTGTAACTTGAATGACAGTCCATGAACACCGTTTTCTCAATATTGTGTCCGGATTCTGTATCAGTCCAAAGATCCTGAAGCTCGTAGGTACCCCACATCGAAGGGACTTTCCACAGATGATGATGCGTATCAATAATTCTGCGGTCCGGATCTACAATTTCTTCCTGAACCATTGCCAGCCATTCCGCCGATCCCGGGATTGTCATTTTAGTTCTCCCTGTTATCCAAAATTCCTCACCATAAACAACTGATCCTCCCCGTCTGCCAGCAGCCAGTTGCCAGCAGCCAGTCGCCAGCAGCCAGTCGCCAGCAGCCAGTTGCCAGCAGCCAGTCGCCAAATTATGAATTCTCAAGGGGAAGTGATCAACGGGTTTAACTTGATTTTTGTCCCGGCTTCACGAAGTTGTCTGTATAGTCACAGCTGAGGAGCTTTTTTTTTGAGTCAGACAACAGCCAGAAAATTAACCCCCTCGTCATCCCGAGGAGGCAACTATACCGAAGGTTCGATTCTGAACCATATCATCCAGCTCTCGGGGGTGATGATATTTGGTTTTCTGGCAATGACTTTCGGGGGATTAATAGAGGTTTTTTATCTGGGTTCCGTGGGCAGGGATGAACTCGCTGCAATTACTTTCTCCTTTCCCGTGTCGATGTCTTTGAACGCACTCAGTCGCGGCATCGGTATCGGTGCGTCATCGCTGATTGCCCAGGCGATGGGTGAAAGGGACAGGGAAAAAGCAGCCCTCATTACGAGCCACTGTTACGTGCTGGTTATCGTCTTTACCCTTTCTCTATCCTTCATCGGACAGTGGCTTGCACCATTCGTATTCTCGGCACTCGGTGCCACGGGTGAAGTATTGAACCTGGCTGTCACCTATATGCGCATCTGGCTGGTTGGCTTCCCGATGATGGGATTTGCCATGGTATCAAACGGGATGATCAGGGCTTTCGGTAACGCCATTTACCCTGGATATATTATGACCACCGGCCCGGCAGTGCAGGTATTCCTGGGGCCATTACTTATCTTCGGACTGTTGGGCTTCCCTGCGCTTGGTCTTGAAGGTGCCGCCTGGACTTTCGTTATCGGAGCGAGTTGCCAGTTGCTGGTTGCAGCCTACTGGTTTCTATTCGGTGAGAAGCTGTTTCGACCTACGACAAGGTCACTCTCCCGGTCTGCTGCCAGCATTCTTCACGTGGGTATACCTGCTGCTGCAACAAACCTTATCCAGCCTATGTCAGCGGCTGTGGTCACCTGGCTTCTTGCAGGTTTCGGGGTTTCGGTAGTTGCAGGATTCGGCGTTGCGAGCCGAATCGAGGCAGTAGTCGGCATGGTTGTTATCGGTATAGCAGCCAGTGTCGTGCCTCTGGTCGGGCAGAACTGGGGCGCGAGACTATTCGAGCGCGTCAGAGTGGCACTGCGCACCTGCTACACGGCTTGTCTCCTGTGGGGGCTTATTGCTGCAATTATCATGTGGTTTGGTGCTGAATACTTCGTTAGTGTCATTAACAATGACCCCAGTCTGACAGAAACTGCCGTTTTGTTTCTGCATATCGTGCCTTTCAGCATCGGCTTCATGGGACTCATCACCGTCGCGACACATTCATTCAACGCGCTCAGAAAACCTGGCCCTGCCCTGACATTATCGGTAGCCCGCCTATTGGTTGTTTATATTCCGATGGCAATGATATCGAGCTATTACTTTGGATATATCGCTGTATTTGTCTCAACAGCCGTAACCAATATCCTTGTAGGAATCGCGGCGGTTGTCTGGAATAACAGAGTACTAAAACAGGAACGCAGACTTCTCGGGTAGCAGAGACCAGATTTACTGTCCTTTGGACCGCAAGGTTAGAGATTCACATTTTAAGTAGATTATGTGCGCATCCCGTTAATCTACACTTGCTGATCACTGATCTGATTAGCCTGTGTCAATTCAGGCTTAATTGTTTTCGCGGGCCGAGATCAGTTTTTCCCGTTCTCTCCTGCCGCCAGCCTCAATGAAAAATGGACCAATACATACGATGGCCATCAACCCAGCAAGAATTAAGAAAGCAATTTTGTAGCTGCCGGTACTGTCATAGATATAACCCGCAAGTGGCGAGGCTGATATGACCAGAGGCAATTCAACCAGTCTGAGGACACCATTTGCAGTTCCGAATGATCTATTGCCCATAGCAACCGAGATAGCAAAGGTGCGCAGCGGACTCATACCGGCATACCCGAATCCATAAGTACAACCGGCAAGGATAGAAAGATAGAACTCATTTGCATTCGCGAACATCAGCAGTGCAATACACTGCGTCATCAACGCCATCCATATGGTTACCTTCGCACCGAAGACATCAGACATCCAGCCAACAACAGGCTTCCCAAGCGCCGCGAATAACGCAGTTGCAGACAGAACCCATGCGGCACTGGCTGACGTAATTCCAATATCCTTCAGGTGCCCGAATAAATGCAGCATGACTGCTGAATAAACACATCCCATTGCACCAAACATCAGGCCAATACTCCAGAAAGCAGGAAACCGAAGCATTTCTTTCCAGTGCCAGACTCTTGTCTCAGAATCAGCCACGAGTATCTCATCTTTATGTGAATCAACGTACTT
>CAZJRI010000265.1:0-4131 GCA_964548025.1 uncultured Pseudomonadales bacterium | reverse complement strand
ACAAGCTGCACGTCACCTAGGGAGACTATGCCAATACAATCACGAATGCTGACATCCCATTCACCATTTCCCGCGTGTTCACATCGGATGACCGATCGCGTTGGTTCATCTTCTTCCTGTGATCCCCAGTAAGTGCGATCAGAAGCCAGCCGCTCGCCCGCCAGTTTCAGAGCAGACGCCTGCTCGTCGGTCAGCGATAGTCGCGTGGACTGCGATTCTGTGAGTGTTTCAGTCCTCACCTGCATCCGGCCAGTATTTGAACAGGGTGTAGTCAGACACTAGGTCCGGCTGGTCAAAAAAGTACTCTTCGATCAGCGGCAGTAGTTTGCGTGACCATACGTTCCGGAGAACTTTTGCTGTCAACTTTCTATGCATAAAAAATGTATGCCCGATTGTATGGTGGCGGTCCAGTGCCGCTTCCAAATCCACATTCAGCTGAGCGAATCCCTCCAAAAGTCCAGCTACCTGATTGGTATGTGCATCGTTATCGTAATACTGACGCAGGATGTCTTCGTCTGGAGGACACTCGAAAATTTCAAACCGTCGCCGAAGCGCAGCGTCGATACTGCGGATACTGCGGTCGGCGGTATTCATGGTGGCGAGGAACTTCAAGTCCGCTGGAAGGGAAAAATCTCGGGTGTATTGAAGATCTATAGCATGATCACGATACTCAAACAGATACATCAATTCGCCAAAAACTCTAGGCAGATTAGCCCGATTCATTTCATCAATGATAAGCACATACAGGCCTGGATCATCTCTAATGTCGTCTGCTATTTGGAGTACAACGCCATCCTTCTTCCGGAAAGCGATAGCACCTTGCTCTGACACAGGCCGAAGGCCTTCTATGAACTCTTCATAGCCATAGCTGGGATGAAACTGTACCAACCGAACACGACCTTCAAACCCGCCTGTCATGTAATCTGCGACGGCTTTTGCAACCCAAGTTTTCCCAGTCCCAGGTGGACCAGAGAGAATCACCTGTGAATCTCGCTGCACAGATTCACAAAGCTCAGTCAGGGCTTCCTCTGACCAAAGTGTTCTCGCTGACAACTCCTCCATTGATGGAGTGACCCGCTCAACAACAGCATCAGTCGGTTCTTGGTGATTCGTCTGATTAGCAATTTTTACCCAAATTGGACTAGCCTGGTTACGCAACCCTCCATCAACACTGCCAGGCTCAGGGTTGCTGGCAAGTACGAGGTTATTACTGGCCCATTCAGGCTCTAACGACACGAAGTCGCTTATCTTGAAAAAATGCGAACAGTCGTTTTTAGAATAGTATTCAGGAATTTCACCGGGTTTGACTACTTCAGGATCATCCGTCAACCCTAGCAGACGAACTCTCCAGAGTTCACCGCTTCTGTAGATAAAGGCAAAGCAATCAGAACCAGATTTAATCTGCTGATGTACTGTCTCAATCTTATCTTCAGCAATAGTACCTGCGCCAAATTTGCCCCACCATACAAACCCGTTCTCAACTGCAATACTCTTGTGAATTTCAATTGTCTGCCTTTCTATCTTTATGTCCCACTTGAGCAGGGGATGGATGAACGAATCATTTGATCGCTCGACAGGCTTATCACCGACGCTGTTTTTGAAATTTTGCACGACACGAACAAAATCGGAGATATTCTTGTTCAGTTCATCTGAATTGATCGACGAAATCAGCCATAACTCCTTAGATTCTCCTCCGTCATCAACAGTTACTGTCTTCATGAGGTCGTGCTTCCTAATGAAGTCACCAAACGCAGATTTGCTGATTCCTTTTCTTCCTCCGCCGATCTTTCCTCGATGACATAGAAAAAATTCATCGCGGCTATTTTTGACAATAACTCCGGCAATCTGCCTGTTAATCCCGGTGAAAGGGAAATTGATTTCAACGATAATGTCCGGAGACCCACTTTCCCGCTGAGGCGGCCCTAAACCAAAGGCATTCCACCACCTCCCTTCTGATTGCTGAAATACACCCCAGGTGTCGAGTTCAGGAATATAGTTTATGACCGCTTCAGTGCTGCCACCCTGGTAACCTAATGTCTTTTCTTCTTCTACAGTAGCAGCCGAAGTAAACGATGTTTTAATCAGCTCATTTACTATCTCTATCTCTTCCTCATCTGATATCACAATCATATTGATCTTACCCCTATGACCAGGGATACCGGGATCACTATCAAAATACTTGATCTTCACTACCTGGGGTGCGAAGTCCAAATCTTGGTCCGCCGGGTCGAAGTAGTCTTCTTCGTCCAGCAGGACGACCGAATCAAGAACTATACAACCGATTTCACTGCGATCACTGGTCCCTGTGCGAGGTGTATGAGCTTCAACATAATGCCCAGCCTTCCTTACTAGCTCGTCCACACTGTCTACACCGTTGTTTCGACCAAACTCATCCCAAGCTTCAGAGACCGACATATTTTCGTATCGGACGAATTCTCCGTATCCGCAGATTTTTCGAACTGGTGCTTTGTGAAGAAAGTAAAGACGCTCACGTGGTAGCAACCCTTTAACATTCCATGGAGTCGGGGTCCAAAAATTCACCTCCCCAGATGTGTAGTTCCTTTGTAGCGATGCGAACCACTCACGATCAGTTGGTGCAATGGCGCACTTACTCATCACGCCCACCTTGTTCCGGATAATCCGAGTATTTCTTCGCACTCCCTTTAACTACTTCAGTAGGATACTTAGCTTCATTTTTGCGCAACTTGCTTTCAGCACAATCTAACAAATCAACCTTGAGCACTCTTGACATGCGAAGGAGGTAGATAAAGACATCTGCGAGCTCATCTCTTACTTCTTCCCTCTTCGAATTCATGATGTTTCGACTCTCCCGATCAGTGCTCCACTGGAATATCTCACACAATTCCGCCACCTCTACGGACAGGGCCATTGCCAGATTCTTCGGCGAGTGAAACTGCTCCCAGTTTCTGTCTTTAACAAACTGGTCGATTTGTGCTGCTAATTCATGGATATTCTTGGCCATAGACATGCCTACTTGCTAGCGAGGTAGCTATAATGCTCCCCTATTCGAAGACCATCAACGTAATGTTCTCCGGACAAACGTAATTAAGGATCTATGCTATGGCAAAGATAGTGCTACAGCCCGCAGCCGGGTCCGATGCGAGAATTCACTTCACAAATACAATCGAAACTCCGGTCGCCTTTAGTCAGATCGACTCATTGTTAACCGCAAGAGAGTTATCAGAGCTTAATAAAGAACATACCGAAAGCGTACTAGTCTGGGGGGTTGTTCCCGGAGACAATGGCTCCAATGTCACAAAATGGCACAAGATGCAGAAAGGCGACATCGCACTTTTCACCGGCAACAACCAAATTTTTGGGTCCGCGACCGTCACAGTAAAGTTATACAACACCAAACTCGCCGAATTCCTCTGGGGACGAGATGAAAAAGGGCAGGCCTGGGAGTATCTGTATTTTCTCAAAGACTTCAAGGCCAGGGACATACCCTATGAACACTTCAGCGAATGTGTTGGTTATAAAAAGAACTTCGTTCCTCAGGGCTTTAACGTCTTGGACCAGAAGCGTAGCGACCGCTATTTTGACATGTATGAATCCGGTTCCTCCGGTAAAAGAAGCAAGAAAGCAGCAACCTCACTGATGGTTAGCTTCTATCAGGCCCACAAAGAATCGTATCCACCGTCCATCAGGAAAAAGCGAAACGAGATCATCAATCTTCTAATGGACGGCCTGGACCCAGAGGCAGCATTTGCACGAGTGCTGGCGGAATAGACTTCAGGTGACCCAAATCTACATTTGGCTTGTGCGAGTTAAGTTCGCCTTCAGCAAAGAATTCAGACCACCTTGTTGACGCACCCCAACCTGGAAATCGCAGAAATTGGTTGCATCGCTGGGACAACCTGATATCGTGATATCAAATCGTCCCAGGGATAGCCATTGAAGACCGAATTTGCCATCAGAGATATCCCGTTAGAGGTTGCTGACTGGATAAGAGCAGATCGTCCGCCGGGGCAGTCCCAGAACGACTTTCTAGTCTCCATTCTCAACAATGCCTTTAACAGCGGCCTCAGTTTCGATCTCTTTACTGATGCAAAACCGCCTAAAACAATCTATTCAAAAATACCATTTACCTTTATTGACCTCTTTGCTGGT
>CAZJRI010000264.1:0-4143 GCA_964548025.1 uncultured Pseudomonadales bacterium | reverse complement strand
CGAGTTTGTTGCGGGTATCACTATGGTGGCAGTCCAGACACCAGATACCACCCCGACCGTGCTGAAGATTCATGGCATCAGGCACAACATCCTGGTGCATGTTCAATTTGCGCGGGTTCTTATCGTCGTTCTTAACCGGGAAGGTGCCATTATGACAAGCCGTTCCGCAGATTGGGTAGAAATTCAGCTTACTGATCCTGGGTTTAACAACCGCTTCACCCCTTGAATAATCTGCCTCTATCGGCATCTCACCCATGGGCTGCGTACCATCATAGGGATCACCCCACCACAGTACCCCGCCGGTCCTGGTAGAGCATTTAACATTGGGCCAACCCTCGGCAACGTCCTTTTTAGTCACTTCCGAGGCACCTTTCCTGCTTTCAAAACACACGACTTCTTCTGAAAAAGCGCTACTTGTCCACAGTATTAAGATCAGTATCGCTGCATTCTGCTTGAATCTATTCATTGCTGTTTTCTCCTAAAATAATCGAATTAAATTCGCGGCTAATTCGAATATTTGATTTCACCAAGCAAAATGCCGATGGCGCCCTTAAGCAAAACTGTCAGGACAATAAAACCAATCGCCCAGTTTCCAAGACAGTTGCCTATCTCTATCAACGTTGGAGAGTACTGTGTGAACTCACCTATTGGCGTGGGTATGGAACCGGGTATCAACAAACCCATACCCTTTTCGACCCATATACCCAGAAACAGCGCTGCGCATATGAATGGCAACACCTTATAGTTTTTCCTGACACTGGGAATCATCAACAACACCCAGCCAACAACCAGTGCGATCAATGAAGTCCAGAACCAGGGAACAAGATTTGAAAGGCCATGTTTACCGAACATCAGGTATTGCACGCCAGCAGAATGTTCGGTCGGATGGTACAACTCAGTAACCACTTCTGACATTGTCAGAAACAGTGCGATGCTGAGACAGCCAACCACTATAGTTGAAAGTAGATCGATCGCCTTATCTTCAATCCACAAAGCCGTATTTTGGCGGATCGTAAGAAATACAATGATGATTAACGCAGGACCCGCTGCAAACGCGGTAGCAATGAACCGTATGGGCATCATGCCGTGATGCCACATTGGCCTTGCGGGCATCGTGTTGATCAAGAATGCTGTCACCGTATGAATGCTGAAGGCCCAGGCGATGGAAACGAAGATCAGCGGCAGATAGAAACTGTTATTCAACGGTTCACCAGTGTACTTCTTGTAGAGATAATAGAAGCCACCGACCAGATTCAAAAGAAGATATCCCACCAGCACCAGCACGTCCCAGGTCAGCATGGAATGTGGGAAATTATAGATCCCGATGATCGGAATCATATGCCAGAGTCGATCCGGTCTGCCCATATGCAGCAGTACGAACAATATGCACATGACAACCGCCGCAATCGCCAGCATCTCGCCCAGTACAGCGACCTTGTGCAATGGCTCGTATTTATAAACATAGGCAGGGAATACAATGGTTACGGCACCAGCGGCAACCCCAACCAGAAATACAAAATTCGCCAGATAAAGACCCCAGCTCACCTGGTCAGTAAGCCCTGTGACGATCATGCCGTACTTGAGCTGCATGTAGTTCCCGTAGAGCCAGGGAAGGATAAACAGCGCCAGGAAACACAGCCACAGATAGTATTTCTTATCTCCCTTGATAATGTAGGAGAGATAGTCGACAACAAATTTAATCATTACATTCATTAGATCACCCCTTAATCGACGTAGTAGAAGAATTTGGGGTAGGTATTGGCTTCTGCCTTTAACCTGAAAACCCGTTTACGATCCAGAACTCTTCTTACCTCACTCTCAGGGTCGAGTAAGTTGCCAAACTTGCGGGCGCCCACCGGGCAGACCTCGACACAAGCCGGATAGCGACCTTGTCGGGTTCGCTGTATACAGAAAGTGCACTTCTCAACCACACCTTTCATGCGCGGTCGATTGCCAAGATAGTGTGTTTTGGGATTCATTTCTTCTTTAGGAAGTTGGGGCTCTCCCCAGTTGAACCGCCTTGCCCAGTAGGGACAGGCGCCGATACACATTCGGCAGCCAATACACCAGTTGTAATCAATTACAACCGGGCCATCCGCTTCCCGGTAGGTTGTTCTGACAGGGCAGACCTTGACGCAGGGCGGCTTCTCACACTGCATGCAGGCAATCGGCATGTAATGAGAATCGTTCTCAGGCACCGCGTCGGGTTCATAGTAGTGCTCGCCTTCAAGCACCACACCTGCGGCGGAATAGGCATTGCCACCTACCTGAATGCCGTAGTCTCCTGGATAACCGTCGTTGAGTTTCTCCTGGGTAAATTCACCCTTTTCCATCTTTAGAACACGAATCCACTCGATTTCCTGTTCGTCACCCCGGGTCTGGTTGTTTTCCTCAACACAGGCTTTAACACAACGTCTGCAACCGATACATTTTTGAATATTGAGAGCATAGCCAAACAGGACACCCTCCTCGGCATCAGTCCCGTCTACCGTGACCTTCTTTTCATACTCGCGGGAATAACGCTCTTCAAGACGACTCAATGCCTCCTGCTTCTCCTCGTCAGACATGAGCCTGTAATTCGACTGGAAGTGCTCTGCCCAGCTCGCATTGGCTTTCGCATCATCGGTGCCGGTAACCAGTGCTGCTGTACCTACCAGGGATGCGGTCGTCACTCCGGCGCTGTTCTTGATAAATTTTCTACTTGAGGGCGAATCGGGCTGATCATTATCCGCATGGTTGTCAGCCGGATTCCACTCACCGACGACGTCGGTTTCCTGCTTCGACCCGCTCGTTATATCAACCAGTGGTATTTTGTTTTCAGACACACTATTCCCCCATGATATGGATTTGTCTCGGTGCTTTTAGGGCTATATTAATCTTACTGAAGTTGCCACGCTGGATTTTACAGAAAGGCAGGCATAATAATACCTTATGACGAGTGAGAAATGCAGACATCATAAAGGCTTATGACCACATAGAAAGACAGCCATAGTAATAGCATCTGACTGCTTGTCGCGACTCGAAATGGACTACTCGAAATAAGCCAACTGACCTGCGATGATGCTTTCCCTGAACACTTTTGCCAATCGGTCGCAGCATGAATAAAAAAACCAAGATCTACTTCGGGCCACCTCTCAACATCCTGACTGAGAACGAGACCAATACGATGGAAATCAGTGGCAGAATCAATCGAACAGCAGAAAGATACCTTGAGATCATGAAGGAATTCGGCCTGGACCTGAATGAGACCGAGCGAGCCTGCCTGACCAAAATCTGTGATTTTGGGCATATGGCACCCTATGAGATCCGCGAGTTGCCCATAGACGTCAAGCTGACTGATTTTGATGCTGAAGGATTCGACAGGGCCGAACTGGTACGAAAGCTGGAAGCTGCTACATTCGCTGATCTCGTTGCGGTTGTGGAAGAACTGGGTTTCTAGCCAGGTAATCCACCTGTAATTCGTCCCGTGAAGGTCACACCTCCATGCGCGTCATCAACGACATCTGCAGATCGGTTACCTTTATATGTTTGGTTGGATACAACAACCAGGGAATGAATCTACTGAAACATTGTACGGACCAGTATAAGTGAGTTTCCATGTGACATCTGATCCCGAAGTACCGTCATAAAACGTAGTTTGAATTTTGAATTCAAAGAAATTCCAAGGCTCATAAGTAAGGTAATTAATATTCCATATTGACCCACCATTAGGTGCAAGGTCCTGTTCTGCGGAATCCAAAACTCGGAATCGCCCATGATTCAAGTAGCCGACAGTAATCGATCGTTTTCGGGTGTCTGGTCCAAACCCTGAATTATGGTGGATCGCAGTAGCTGTCAATTCAAAATAACCGGCCAGCCAAACGGATTTAGCCCCGGTAATAGCTACTCGTACAGTGACCCAACCCCCGTCACCAACGACCTCAGTCCCTGAAAAAATCGCGGTATTATCAAAACCGGGCGCATCGGCACCAGCAGGGCCTGTATCACCCTTGGCTCCTCTCGGACCTGTAGCGCCTGTATCACCTTTAGGACCCCTGGAACCGGTATCTCCTGTATTACCCTTTAGTCCCCTCGGGCCTGTATTTCCTGTATCGCCCTTGGGTCCCGTCGGGCCTGTATTTCCTGTATCACCCCTGGGTCCCG
>CAZJRI010000263.1:0-4151 GCA_964548025.1 uncultured Pseudomonadales bacterium | reverse complement strand
TATGCACCATTAATATTCATTAAGCAGACCGACATACAATTGACGTATCTACACCATATTCTATTAATAAGCATAGGCCATGAGATTGACTCAGCAACTTGAAATCAAGACCAATTTGGTACTCTTTATGATCATCATGTCGGTCTCTTGTCAGGGTGTGGCTGGCACAACGGGTGACGTAATGTCCAGGGTCGAGGGTTTCACCAGGGATCTGGTGCTTGATAAACATCCCGACGCCATCAGCTTCGATATCAATATCAAATCTCCTGACCCCAGGATTAGGCTGGATGAATGCCAGCAACCTGAATTGTCACTGCACGGCAGCAATCGGCTGAGGAGTCGTATCCTCGTTAAACTGGATTGCCTGCATTCCAGATCGATGCACCTTGCGGTGGATATTGCCGTATATAAACCGGTATTGGTCACAACGACTGCCCTTTCCCGGCAGACGGTGCTGACTTCTGCTGATGTCATGTTGCAGGACCTGGACGTTTTAGCGAACAATCGACCACTTTTAACGCAAACAGAGCTTGCCATCGGCAAGAAACTGAAAAGATCAGTACGGGCCGGCACGATGCTGACTGCCGGTATGCTCATAGAACCGACCCTGGTTAACCGGGGTGATAGTGTTGTCATCGTGGCAAAGAAGGGGTCATTAATGGTCCGAATGCCCGGAATTGCGCTTGCAGCCGGTGGTATGGGCGAACAAATTTCGGTCAGAAACGAATCGTCCGAACGGACTGTAAAGGGCTGGATTCGGGCACCTGGAGAGATTCATGTGCCTCTATAGCAGAAAATTTGAAAAAAAAAGCAATTTTTTTTAGGTATTTACTAAACTAGAGGTCAAAACAGCCGTTAACTACAAGTGAATAGTAAGAATCACTGTAAGAAGCGGTTGATCTTTACAGAGAACGAAGCAATTAGATAAACGAAGTAATTAGTTAAACGAAGTAATTAGGTAACGAGGTTTACCACGAAAATGGTTAACAATGTCAATGGCTCAACATCGGTGCAAAACAGCACCACTCGGGGACGGGAGAAAACCCAGTCGTCTACCCAGACGCCTGCCCGCGCACCTGAAACAGCCAGAGCTGATACTGACAAGGTTGAGTTAAGCCCGGAAGCAACACAGATGAAGGATATCGAGTCTGGGCTGAAGCGTTTTCCCGAAGTCAATCATGAACGGGTTTCGCATATTAAAGCCGCACTGCGAGACGGGAGCTATGAAGTAAACCCCGCTCGCCTGGCCGCGAAGATCGCTCAGTTTGAACTGGATATATAGCGGGCTTTATTAACCAACCAGCAGCAGCATCGGATAGCTGAAACACTAAAGAAAAGGGACAGTCTTCGCATGGACGCGAATCTTAAATCACCCCCAGGCAATCCTATTGCCGAACTTATCAGAAGTGAACTCACCGGATATCAGTCTCTGCTTGAACTGCTGGCTGAAGAGCGTCAACTTCTTGTCAATCGTGAGTTCGATGACTTTATTGTTCTGCTCGGTAACAAGCACGATATGCTGCAGCACCTTGAGCAAAACGGTGAGCAACGGGCTGAAATCCTGAAGCAGAACGAACTCAGTGTTGATAAAGAGGGATTGTCTGAGTTATTTGCCAGACTGCCAGCCGACCAGGAAGAGATAATCAGGCAGGACTGGGCACAGCTCAATGGACTCATCGACAAATGTGCCGAACAAAATGAAGTGAATGCGCGAATCGCTCATCGCGCGCAGGCGACCACCCATCAGATACTCAATATTTTAAGGGGCGACCCTGAAAACCTCTCGCTCTACGGAAAGGCAGGTAAACGGGACGAACGCGGCAAGCCCTTACCCATCACCAAAGTCTGAAACTGATAATTCGACCGCTCATCATCGTCGGCCGGTGTAAATAGCGCGGGTATTCTATTAAAATTAAGGATATAACCGAATAGCGTCAGTATATCTGTTATGGCTTCAGTCACTTATGCAATTGTATTCAACGGTGAGATCGTCGAGGGTTTCGAGATTATCTCTGTGAAAGCGCATATGGCAAAGATGCTGAAAGCCGATGCAGACAAGATGCAAACCCTCTTCTCTGGCAAACCCATTGTACTAAAACGTACCGCTGACAAAGCCGAGGCCGCAAAATACGGCACTGCGCTTAAAAAGGTTGGCGCCAATGTACGGGTTAAGATCATCAAGTCTGATGCAGCCGCACAACCTGCCAAACCAAAGGCAGCCACCCCAGGTGCAGAAGGCATCAAACCACCCACAGGCAAAGCACCCACCGCAAAGGCGCCCAAAGCAAAAGCGCCACAGGCGAAAGCACCTGCAGCAAAGGAGCCAGCGGGAGATTTCAGCCTGAGACCGAATGAGGGCAATCTATTTGAGCCCGAACCCGAGGTAGAAGCACCGGAGCTTGATCTGAGTGGCTTCTCGGTTGCTGAAAACGACGGCGAGCCATTGATTGAACCAAAGGTTTATGAAGAGGCAGATATCGACCTCAGCGAATTCTCGGTTGCAGAAAATGACGGCTCACCCATTGTAGAACCTTCACCAGAGCATGAGAAAGTTGAAGCACCGGACTTTGGCCTGGATGAACCGGGCGCCGTGCTAGAAACCCTTAAAGAAGATGTTGAACTGCTCGACCCTGATACGAGCGGCATGTCCCTCGCATTCCCCGGCACTGATCTTTTAAATGAAGACGAGAAAGCACCACCACCACCCAAGGGACCCGACACCAGTAAGATAAAGCTGGTTTCAAATTTCGATACTTAAAAAAAAAATGCCTCAGAAGATACTCGTTACCGGCGCGTCCGGATTTATCGCATCTCATACCATTTTAGAACTCTTAAATCACGGGTATGACGTAAGAGGGACTATCCGGGATATCTCAAGAGCAGAGAAGCTAAGCGCTGTACTCGCGAAGTATTCTGACCGTGCAAATGATGTTGAGTTTGCAGAAGCCGAACTCACAGATTCGGACTGTTGGGATGAGGCTGTCGCCGGATGTGACGGCATCTTCCATATTGCCTCACCCGTTGTAATCGACCAACCCAAAGATCCCAACGAATTGATTGCGCCAGCAAGGGAAGGCACGCTGAATGTATTGAAGGCAGCTAAAAATGCCGGGATTAAAAGGGTTGTGATAACGTCTTCAGACTCGGCAGTGTCGCAACATGAAGATGCAGACAAGCGCGTGCAGCACGCCGGGGACTGGTCTGATATCAATATGCCGCGAATTTCCCCTTATGCATTAAGCAAAACCATTGCAGAGAGAGCCGCCTGGGAATATGTGGATGGCTATGATGATCTTGAACTTGTGACCATCAACCCGGCGCTGGTACTCGGACCTGCACTTGAATCTGACTACGGCTCATCGCTCGAAGCCCTGGTGCTTCTGTTAAAGGGATCCTATCCCCTCGTGCCAAAACTGGACTGGGCAATTGTCGATGTGAGGGACGTTGCCAGTTTGCATAGAATCGCCTGGGAGTCGCCGGAAGCTGCCGGACAGAGACTGATTTGCAGCAATGGCAACAGATGGATCGTAGATATATCGAAACAACTGATTGACGAATTCCCCGCCTACCGCAGAAAGCTGCCGAATCGCGAGCTGCCCAACTGGCTCGTTAGAGTGCTGGCCAGGTTCGACCGGGTGATTGCCTTTATCGTCGACGATCTTGACCAGGTTGTAAAATACGACTGCACACCGGCAAGAGCGCTTGGCTGGGAGCCACGAAGTGCGGATGAGGCGATATCATCCGGTGCCAGGAGTCTTATTGAACTGGGTGTTGTTTAAGTCTATTCAGACGTTCAACGTCATCGGGCCGGTCCACATCCCATAAGAGTGGCAGCAGGGCAAAGTTTAGCTGCTGGGTGTTCATCTTGCGGCAGGTCTCTGAACAAACCGTTTCGCTACCCCAGTTAATACCCTCAAACAGATCTCTGTTGCCTTCGTGCAGGCCAATAAGACCATAACCCCCGTCTTCTGCTGGGCCGATAACCGCATCGTGATTGGTGAGTTTATCAACAGCCAGCCTGAGATAATTGCCATCAAGATTTACGCAGTCTGTGCCGATTAGCAGGGCCGGTACTCCTGTTGCCTCAAAGGCATTTGCCATGCGCTGACCCAGGTCTTCACCCTGCTGCTGGCATTTCTGCACTTCAAACT
>CAZJRI010000262.1:0-4203 GCA_964548025.1 uncultured Pseudomonadales bacterium | reverse complement strand
AACCGTTGAGTGTAATAGCTCCTAGGGTTCGAATCCCTACCCCTCCGCCAACTCACGGCTGGGCGCCCCCGGCTGGGCGCCCCCGGCTAGGCGCCCCCGACCATGCAATCCCTGACGTCTTGATTAGCTGAAATTCGGTGCCCTTTTCTCAAGAAAAGCGGCAACTGCCTCGGCATGGTCCGGATGCTGCCTTGCAATCTGATCACGAATACTCTCTCGCTCCATAACAGCTTCGAGATCGCCATCGAGCGGGTTCTTTCTCAGCAATTCCTTGATCATCATGACTGCCCCCTGCGGATTACCGGCAATCTCTGCGGCTTTTGCGACGGCAACGTCCAGCAGATCGTCTGGTTCTACAACTGCTGTCACGAGGCCCATGCGCAATGCTTCATCTGCCGGGACCATTCGTCCGGTGAGGCACATCTCGGTTGCATTGCCTAGTCCGACCAGTTGCGCAAGGATTCGGGTCGAGCCTAATTCCGGCATCAAACCCATCTTTATAAAACGAATGCTGGCCAGTGCTTTGGTCGATGCGATGCGTACGTCGCAGGGCAGGATCATGGTTAACCCGACACCCACAGCATAGCCGTTAATTGCCGCAACCGTCGGCTTCGATCTCTGAACAAATCCAGTCAGGGATGTTCCACCGCCTGTAACAACCCCACTACCCTCTGATTTCTTGTTAGTTTCAACCCGTTCTGCGAAGTTCTGCACATCTGCACCGGCCATAAAAGCCCGTCCTTCGCCTGTCAGCACGACAGCACCGATTTCGGCATCGCTATTCCAGAGGGTCATTTGATCCTGAAATTCTTCGGCTAATTGCGCAGTAAATGCATTCAGGCGATCCGGTCTGTTAAATCGGATAATTCCAACATTGTCTCGTACTTCAGTCAGTATCTGTTCATAGGCCATTTGGTTTCCCTCATTGTTGTCGTTAGATTGTACTTTCGTGCGACTGATTATTCGCCAGTATAATCGGTGGACAGCCTGGAGCCAAAAGCGAATATTGCACGGGTTTTTCTATCATGAAGGCACTATAGGTGAGCAAAAAGATGGCTAAGCAAAAAGTGCCAGGGTAGATTGAATCTATTAGTTTTGCTGGATGATGATTTCGTTGTACGGGAGATGAAGAGATTGTGTGGTATTGGCCACGTGTAGATATCTAGTCACAAATTTTGATTTCATCCTTTAGTTTGTCATCCCGGAAAACTTCTAATCTGCCGATGATGATTCGACAGCTTCTCCAAGCACTTCCTGCACAACAGCACTCAGGTCTGATGGCTTATAGGGTTTGTAGAGAAATTTGGATATGCCAATGCGCCTGCTGGATTCGGGAGTCAGTGCCGTGCTATGCCCGGTACAGACTATGATGGGGATATCTGCCCTGATTTTCAGCATTTGCTGGGCCAGTTGGTCTCCTGTCATCTTCGGCATAGTCTGGTCGGTGATAATAATATCGAAATACCCCGGTTCGGCAGAGAATATATCCAGCGCCGTTTGCCCGTCAGACGCGACGGTCACACTGTAACCCGTGCGTTCCAGTGAGGTCTTTCCGAGTGATCTGATCAGTTCCTCATCGTCGATCAGGAGGATATTTCCTTTGGACATATTCTGAGTTATCTCCATCGTCTGCGGCTTTTGCTCTACTTCTGCTTCAGTCAACGGCAAGAGAATTTCAAAAGTAGCGCCTTGCCCGGGTGCCGAGGAAACAGAAATGCCTCCGTTATGATCCTGGACAATGCCGAAAACGGTCGATAAACCAAGACCGGTTCCGGTACCGACTTCTTTTGTGGTGTAAAAGGGTTCAAAGATGTGATCCAGAATTTCTTTATCCATACCTTTTCCGTTGTCAGTCACCTCAATGCGGACATACTCACCGAACAGGGGCTTGCCAATGATGCATTTAAAGTTATCGAGCATTGCAGTTGTAATCTTTATATCTATTTCACCCACATCGTCTATGGCCTGACCTGCATTGATACAGAGATTAAGCAACACCTGATGGATCTGTGATAAGACACATAAAACAGGTGCCGTATCAGTGGATACTTTTTCGTTCACGACGATTGTTGCTGGCAATGTCGATCGGGTGAGCTGAGCAATTTCCGGAATCAGTAGGCTGACATCCTCAACTTTCTTCTCCGTCTGACTATGGCGACTAAAGAGCAGAATCTGCGATACGAGATCTCTTGCACGTAATGCACTCTGCAAAATTGAATCTGCGTATTGTTGCTCTGCTGACCGCTGGCTCAGATCAGCGACGAGCAATTCTGCATAGCCCAGGATAGGTGCAAGGATATTGTTGAAGTCATGAGCTACTCCGCCTGCAAGGGTGCCGAGAGCCTGCATTTTTTGTGACTGTCGTAGCTGTTCCTCCATCTGTTTCTGGGCGGTAATATCCAGCCTGATTGTCACAATACCGCCTTCTGACGTTGGTCTGTGATAGACAGCGAACCAGCGGCCATCCCGCCATTTCTGTTCGAAGAACTCAGGGCTTTCCCTGAATTGCCTGAGACGAGTCTGGATGTAGTTTTCTTCCTCTTCAGGATCGATTTTGACCAATCCCTGGACCATGGATGTTTTCACTACATCCTCGTAACTTGTCCCTGGTTTAAGAATTGGGGCATGATCCGGGAACATATTCATTGTATTTCTATTGCCCATCACGAAGCGGTCTTCAGCATCATAAATTGCAAATGATCCGGGCAAAGACTCGATGGCATCATTCAGGAGCCTGAGTGCTTGTTTTTCTCTTTGCCTGCTTTCCTCCAGGGCTCTTTCAGTCTGTAATTGTCCGGTCACATCGCTAGCTGTGCCCTGCACGCCGATGATTTTACCTTCGTTATCTTTCAGCGGTTTTGACTTCAGCACCAGCACACGCTCTTCACCATCTTTGGAAAGATAAGTTGACCGATAGTTGGAAATCGCCTCCCCCTTCAGTATTTTGGATTTACGATCCAGTGCTACAGGCAATTCCTTTGCAACTTTGAATTCCTGGAATTCACGTCCGATCATTTCATCTTTTTCAAATCCCAATACCTCTTTCCAGGCGCCATTTAGTTCAGTAAACCTGCCATCAGTATCCGTCTGCCAGAAGAGTTCCTGTGACGTTTCTACGAGGTTATGAAATTTCTTCTCACTTTGGCGCAGGTTTTCTGATTCGAGTAATTTGCGGCCAGAAATATCAGCGAACTCACCACGGCGCCAATCACCCCATCCTTGCTGTGAATAGGAAATGACCTGTATTCAGCCTGAAAGTTTGTACCGTCTGCGCGCCAGAGAACTTCATCGTCCACGGTGACACCCTTGCCGCTTCGAAAAGCCAGATAAATCTGACATTCGGTAGCCGGATAGGCGCTACCATCGGCTTTTGAGTAATGAATGAGGTCATGCATATTCTGCCCAAGTAGCTGGTCTACGTGGTCATAACCCAGAATCTGTAAACAAGCCGGATTACAGAATGTGCATCGGCCCTCTGTGTCAATACCGTAAATTGCTTCACCAACGGATTGGAGGATAAGGCCTGAATCATCTGCCGGGGCTTCAGCTCTTCTTTCTTCGAGAACAGCAATTTTGTCTTGCAGTCTTTTTATTTCGGCAAGGAGATCGTTTTCGGTTTCTGTTTCCCTCATAGCAGCTCCGCTAAATTGCCTGGGAATAACAGCAGGGTAAACCTAATTCTAGCCTATGTAATTCGCTATATAGGTTCTCTGTTAATAACGGTGCGGGAGACAGTGCTGACAACCCGATACATCCTCGAAATCTGATGTTTGATTGCCCAGCCTAGAGCAGTCCTGCAGCTCTGGCCCACCTGTATTTCGCGCCAAGCACTGCGACGGGTTTTTCCGTCGTATAGGGATACGCGAGGATGTCATGGTCGAGCAGATAACGGCAGGCCTCCTCAACTTCGACGTCACCCACCAATGATACGAGCACAGGTTTGTTGATACCTTTGGCTCTTGCTGCGCTCACTTCCTCTGATAATAACTCAGCGAAGACCATGGGTGGCGTGATGATCGTATGCCAGTAGCCGAGAACAAGTGAATGGACCCGATCATCATTAAGAGCAAGTTCGATCGTCGCCCGGTAAGTGGTCGGGGGCTCACCGCCTGTGATGTCCACCGGGTTGCCTGAGGCCCCAAACGGGGGAATGAATTCTTTGAATGCCGCATCCAGATCATCAGGCATCGTCATCAGGGTCAG
>CAZJRI010000261.1:473-4302 GCA_964548025.1 uncultured Pseudomonadales bacterium | reverse complement strand
GAATCAACTTTGGCAACGCTTATTACCCTCCCAACTGTTCATCTGGACACATGTCTACAATTCGGCTGTAAAAACTGCTGCAAATTATCGAGGGTTTAACGTGGGTCAGTGTCGAGCACCGGTACTGCCCCTGAGTAGTCAGGACCTCTCCATCCTGACTCAGAATCTAGACAAGATCGGTTAAATTTTACCGTTCTGATTTGTAATAATAGCTCTACTGTTTTTCACTAACTCGTCGGCACAATGCTAACCGTAGACTCAATCAGAAAAAGCTTTGGTGGATTGACCGCCGTCAATAATTGCAGCTTTACCATCGAAGCCCAATCTATTACTGGGCTCATAGGCCCCAATGGTGCGGGAAAGACAACAATTTTTAATGTGATCGCCGGTGCAATGCTACCCGACGGTGGTCGAATCCAATTTCAAGGGAGGGATATTACTGGCCGGCCTGCGCATAAATTATTTCACCTTGGAATCATGCGAACCTTCCAGATTCCTCAGGAATTTGCCGCAATGAGTGTTCTTGAAAACCTTATGATAGTGCCCGCAGAGCAGGCAGGTGAGAACCTGTTTCATGCCTTGCTATCACCGGGACAAGTCTCCCTTCGCGAAAACGAGATTCGCGAGAGAGCAGTGGATGTGCTGGATTTTCTACGGCTCACCCATGTGATTGATGATCTTGCGGGTAATCTTTCCGGCGGCCAGAAAAAACTGCTTGAGCTTGGCCGTGCAATGATGGCCGATCCAGATATTGTTTTACTCGACGAACCAGGAGCCGGTGTCAATCCAACTTTGCTCGGTGATCTAGCGGAAATGATTGAACGACTTAATCAAGAGAGGCATTACACCTTTTGCATCATTGAACACAACATGGATATGATTGCTCGCTTGTGTGATCCTGTTATCGTCATGGTAGAAGGTGGAGTACTTATGCAGGGTGATATGGATACTGTACGCGCCGACCCTCGCGTATTAGATGCGTATCTTGGTGGCGATATGCACGTAGCACCGAACTGACCGATGTCTGTACTTAGCATAGAAAACTTATCCGGGGGTTACGGCGAGGCCGATATCCTCCACGAGGTCTCACTAGAGATAGGCACTGGTGAGATTGTCGTTGTCATCGGCCCTAATGGTGCGGGGAAGTCCACAGCTATGAAAGCCGTATTTGGGCTATTGCGATTATCCGGCGGGTCAGTTCATCTCGCCGGTGAAGAAATTACTAACATGGAACCCGCTCAGGTGGTTAATAGAGGTGTTTGCTATGTCCCTCAGACTAACAATGTATTTCCGACTTTAACTGTACAAGAAAACCTCGAGATGGGGGCTTACATCAGAAAAGATGACTTTCGACCGCGCCTGATGGAAATATACAAGATGTTTCCACCTTTAGCTGAGAAAAAGAAGCAGGCAGCTGGTGAACTATCCGGCGGGCAGAGACAGATGGTCGCTATGGGCAAAGCGTTAATGCTCGAACCAACACTCCTAATGTTGGATGAACCCACGGCGGGCTTAAGCCCGATCTATCGGAATGAAATTTTTCAAATCATACGCCAAATCAACGCCTCCGGTGTACCAATTCTGATGGTAGAACAAAATGCCAAACAGTCGCTTGCAATTGCCAACCGAGGATACGTTTTTGTTGATGGACGGAATCGCACCACCGGAAAGGGAATTGATCTATTGAACGATCCAGAAATCGCAAAAATGTTTTTGGGGGGCTAACGCATTAAGAATGGATTTTATTAATTTTTATCTGATTCCCGGCATTGTGCTTGGCAGCATCTATGCTCTAGGTGCGATTGGCGTTTCGCTGGTTTTCGGAATCCTTCGGTTTGCGAACTTTGCCCACGGTGAACTCATGTTAATTGGCGCCTATGTCACCTACTCGTTGATCCAGTTTACGGGGCTGCACCCGTTAGTTGTACTACCGATCGCCATGCTATTCACCAGCCTTGTCGCTCTTGGTATTGACAACTCCTTCTACAAGCCATTTCGTGCATCTAAGTCCACAATCGTCATAGTTGCATCGTTCGGCATCGCTTTGATGGCGCGATCGGCAGTTCAAATAATCTGGGGTGTTGATCAGTTCTCCTATTCGCCTGGACGAATCCAAATGCCAATGGTGTTTTTCGATACGTTACGGATCTCTCCTAAGCACATCTGGATAGTCAGCTTCACCCTCGTTCTGATGGCAATCACCCACGCAATACTGTCCTACACGAGAGCTGGGAAAGCAATGCGTGCAATGAGTGATTCGGCAGAGCTTGCACGACTAACGGGAATAAATACCGAAAACGTTGTAAAAACAACCTGGGTGCTTGGTGCTTCGCTCGCCACTGCTGCAGGCGTATTCCTGGGCTGGGACTCTCACCTGCATTCTATGATGGGGTTTTACATGCTGTTACCAATGTTTGCCGCTGCAATACTGGGCGGTATCGGGCACCCTTATGGAGCGATGGTGGGCGGTCTCATCGTTGGCCTGGCGGAGGAATTGTCGGCATACCCTTGGATAGGGGAAAATCCACTGCTTTCGCCCGCCTATAAAGCGGGTGTAGCGTTTGCTTTGATGATCATAATGCTGATCTGGCGACCCAGTGGACTTTTCCGTGGAAGGGTTTTCTAGGATGGACTCAGCCCAAGCCTACGGCTATATGTTGTACTTTGTATCGCTGATGACGATGGGTGGCATCTACGCGATTATGTGCTTGGGGCTCAACATCCAGTGGGGCTTCACAGGTCTTTTTAATGCGGGGATCGCTGGTTTTTTTGCGATAGGGGCCTATGTCTCAGCAATACTAACCACCGCTGAATCTACATCCCATCTGGGAGGTTACGAATTACCTATCGCATTGGGTCTTGTCGGCGCGATGGCCGTGACTGCAGTTATTGCCTGGCTCGTCGGCTTGTTGTGTATACGACTGAGAAGTGACTACCTCGCAATTGCAACAATTGGAATTGGTGAGATATTTCGACTCATTCTAAAGAACGAGATCTGGGCTACTAACGGTGCACGTGGCATTGCCAAAATACCACTTCCGTTCGAAACTTTAGCCGAACCCTGGAACAAAATTGGATTCATGTTGTTGGTATTGGCCATTGTCGTAGTGTTCTATTTCCTGATTGAAAGAGCACGTTTAGCGCCCTGGGGCCGCCTAATGACGGGGATCCGAGAAAATGAACATTCGGCGAGAGCTGCCGGAAAAAATGTAGAACGGTTTCGTATTGAAGCATTTGTTTGTGGGTCTATATTGATGGGATTGGCTGGAGGACTTACGGCCCACTACATCAAGTTCATTGGCCCTGGCGCGACCGAACCCTTGACAACAACTTTTCTGGTCTGGGTTATGCTGATCGCCGGTGGCAGCGGTAATAATCGAGGTGCAGTGCTTGGAGCATTTCTACTATGGATGATCTGGTCGTTCACCGAAGTGCTTACCGGACGCTTGCCCGCAGAGTTGGCTGTAAAGGCGGCATATTTTAGAATATTTCTGATCGGACTACTGTTGCAGGTTGTACTACAACGCTATGCGGGTGGCATCCTGCCCGAACGCAGGCCAACTACCGCTCAACAGAGCGTAGAAGCAAGCTCTCAGTGAATCGCGTTTGTCTAGACCAAACCGCTCGAAGCTCATCTAACCATATACCTAGAAAAAAATAGCCCCCACTAAATGGGGGCTATTTTGGTCAGCAGATACAAACTGCAGATGCCTACTCAATCAAGGTTTCCGCCCACTTTCCATCTTTTACAACACTCTTGCCGTAGATACCCGCAACATCGCCGTTAGCATCAAACTCATTTGCACCAGCGATGCCCTGATAGTTAATC
>CAZJRI010000261.1:0-457 GCA_964548025.1 uncultured Pseudomonadales bacterium | reverse complement strand
AGGAGTGCTTTGGCTTTAGCCCAATCCGCAGGTCCCACCTCAACACCTGGTGCATTGGCTACCGACCGCACATGAGCGATGAGATCTCGTGTTGCACCACCGGCACTTTCCAGCGCCAGTGCAGCGATCATCACTGCATCCCATGCTTGGGCGGTATAAGGATCAGACGGGCGATCAAACAAGCCGGCAAAGGTTTTAAAGGGGCTCGAACTTGTGTCAGCTGTTCCTTTTGTGAAAACGGCATCATCAAGATTGTCGGCGCCGATTTCATCAATTACTTCCTGCGCTATCATCCCGTCTCCACCGATAAATTTGTCAAAAAACCCGTTTTCTAAGCTTTGACGCATGATCGTAATTCCACTGCCGTTGTAGTAGGCAAACAGTGCTAGCGCTTCTGGCTCCCCTTTTTCAAGAGACCAGCTAACAACCTAACATTTCTCTCAGACATTAATAAACG
>CAZJRI010000260.1:0-4329 GCA_964548025.1 uncultured Pseudomonadales bacterium | reverse complement strand
TACTCCTGGATTTTGGTGACAACGCCCGCACCAACAGTCCGGCCACCTTCTCGTATCGCAAATCGCTGACCTTCTTCCATCGCAATCGGCGCGATTAACTCAACATCCATGTTGACATTGTCTCCCGGCATCACCATCTCGGTGCCTTCAGGCAATTCTACCGAACCCGTTACATCCGTCGTCTCAAAAAAGAACTGAGGCTTATAACCCTTGAAAAATGGCGTATGTCGTCCACCTTCATCTTTGCTCAGTACGTAAACCTGACCTTCAAACTTCGTATGCGGCGTGATCGTACCCGGCTTCGCCAGTACCTGACCTCGCTCTACTTCCTCTCGCTTCGTGCCACGCAGCAATACTCCCACATTCTCGCCAGCACGGCCTTCGTCCAGTAACTTCCTGAACATCTCAACTCCCGTACACGTCGTGCGCTCCGTCGCCTTTATGCCGACTATCTCTATCTCTTCACCAACCTTGATGACGCCACGGCCGATTCGACCCGTCACTACCGTGCCACGGCCTGATATCGAAAATACATCTTCTATCGGCATCAAAAATGGCTGGTCAAGCGCCCTCTCAGGCTCTGGTATATAGGAATCAAGTGTCTCGATAAGCTTCTTGATCGACTCTGTGCCAATCTCTGATGTGTCTCCTTCCAATGCTTTGAGCGCACTGCCTATGATGATCGGCGTATCATCTCCCGGAAACTCGTACTGATCCAGCAGTTCCCTGACTTCCATCTCAACCAATTCAACAAGCTCTTCGTCATCAACCATGTCTGCCTTGTTCAGGTAAACAATAATGTAGGGCACACCAACCTGCTTCGACAGCAGGATGTGCTCTCGGGTCTGTGGCATCGGGCCATCTGCGGCTGAACAGACCAGTATCGCGCCATCCATCTGGGCTGCACCGGTAATCATGTTCTTTACATAGTCCGCGTGCCCGGGGCAATCAACGTGCGCATAGTGGCGATCCGGTGAATCGTATTCAACGTGTGAGGTCGCAATCGTTATGCCTCGTTCACGTTCCTCAGGTGCATTATCTATCGCATCAAAGGCCTGGAATTCGCCGCCGTATTCCTCAGCACAAACCTTTGTAATCGCCGCTGTCAGCGTCGTCTTACCATGGTCTACATGGCCTATCGTACCTACGTTTAAATGCGGCTTCGTCCGCTCAAACTTCTCTTTGGACACTTTTTACCTCACCAAGATATTATTAAAATGAATTAGCCTGATTTGCTGATGATTGCTTCAGCGATACTATCAGGCACCTCTTTGTATTGAGCGAATTCCATTGAAAAATTTGCTCTTCCCTGCGTTGCAGAACGCATATCCGTTGCATAACCAAACATCTCCGACAGCGGAACTTCAGCTCGCACTGCCTTGCCTGCTGGCACATCTTCCATACCAAGGACAATACCCCGGCGCCGGTTCAGATCACCGACAATATCGCCGTAATATTCTTCAGGCGTAACGACTTCGACATTCATAACCGGTTCAAGCAGTACCGGATCGGCGTCTAGCGCTCCGGACCTCATCGCCATTGATCCAGCAACTTTAAAGGCAACTTCACTTGAATCCACATCGTGATAGGAGCCGTCGAACAAGGTTGCTTTCACACCCTGCAGGGGGTAACCCGCGAGAACACCGTTGGCCAACTGGTCCTGAATACCCTTGTTTACCGCGTTGATGTACTCCCTTGGGACTGCCCCACCAACAATTTCATCGACAAATTCATATCCGTCATCGCCATCAAACGGCTCAATTCTGAGCCAGACATGCCCGTATTGACCCCGACCACCTGTCTGACGCACGAATTTCCCCTCTGCTTCGACTTCCTTTCGAATCGTTTCTCGATAGGATACCTGGGGTTTACCGATGTTGGCTTCTACGCTGAATTCACGCTTCATCCGATCAACGATGATATCAAGGTGCAATTCACCCATGCCGCCGATGATAGTCTGGCCAGTCTCTTCGTCAGTCTTGACGTTAAATGACGGGTCTTCCGCGGCAAGTTTTCCGAGGGCAATTCCCATCTTTTCCTGATCTGCCTGTGATCTTGGCTCTACTGCAACATGGATAACAGGGTCTGGAAATTCCATTCTTTCAAGCGTTATCACGTTATCGCCGTCACACAGGGTATCCCCGGTTGTGGCAAACCTGAGACCAATTGCTGCTGCAATATCACCCGCGCGGACTTCCTTGATCTCGTTTCGGTCATTGGAGTGCATCTGCACCATGCGACCTATTCTTTCCTTGCGGCTTTTAACAGGGTTGAAAACAGAGTCGCCGGAATTCAATACACCAGAGTAGACCCTGAAGAAGGTCAAGGCGCCGACGTAGGGATCTGTTGCTATTTTAAACGCCAGGGCGGCAAACGGTTCTTCATCGTCAGCATGTCTGTAACCATCAACTTCGCCTTCATCGTCAAGATAACCGTGTATGGCTTTCACTTCATCCGGTGCTGGCATGAATTCAATCACTGCATCCAGCATCGTCTGAACGCCTTTATTCTTGAATGCTGAACCACAGAGCGCAGGGACAATCTCATTTGCCAGTGTTCTGGCACGTATGCCCTCTTTTATCTCGTCTTCAGACAAACTACCCTCTTCCAGGTATTTTTCTGTCAGTTCATCATTCGCCTCAGCGGCGGCTTCGATCATTTTCTCCCGGTATTCTTCAGCCAGACCTTCGAGATCAGCGGGGATTTCCTCTTCCTGGTATGTTAGACCGAGATCATCTTCATTCCAGATGATTGCCTTCATTTTTATCAGGTCGATGACACCCTTGAAAGTTTCTTCAGCGCCGATTGCCAATTGCAATGCGACGGGCGTTGATCCTAGCCGATCTTCAATCTGATTCACTACCCGCAGGAAATCCGCTCCAGCCCGGTCCATCTTATTGACAAAAACGAGGCGCGGCACCTCATACTTGTTAGCTTGTCTCCAGACGGTTTCAGATTGCGGTTCAACACCGGACGTGCCGCAAAATACAACAACGGCGCCATCGAGAACCCGCAAAGAACGTTCTACTTCAATGGTAAAGTCAACGTGCCCTGGAGTATCAATAATATTAATTCGATGTTCTTCAAATTGCTGTTCCGACCCCTGCCAGAAAGTGGTCGTGGCGGCCGAGGTAATGGTAATACCCCTTTCCTGCTCCTGCTCCATCCAGTCCATGGTCGCGGCACCGTCGTGTACCTCACCGATTTTGTGAGATAACCCGGTATAGAAAAGAACACGCTCGGTGGTTGTCGTTTTCCCCGCGTCCACGTGGGCAACAATACCTATATTTCGATATCTCTTGATTGGTGTGGTTCTGGACATCTTATTCTGGAATCCGGATCTGAGATCTTCTATGGGCGTTTTATATATAGATCTACGCCCAGATATCAGTACTTAGAAACGATAATGAGAGAACGCCTGGTTCGCCTGAGCCATGCGATGGGTATCTTCTCTCTTTCTTACCGCGGCACCACGGCCTTCGGCAGCGTCCATCAGTTCACCGGCTAATCGCTGGGCCATCGACTTTTCACCTCGTCTACGAGCAGAATCGACCAGCCATCGCATGGCAAGCGCTGATCTGCGTGAGGGTCGGACCTCAACAGGTACCTGGTAGGTCGCACCACCTACCCGACGGGATTTAACCTCAACAGAAGGTGCCACAGCTTCCAGCGCGGCATCGAAAATCTCAATCGGATCACCGCCCTGGCGTTCCTGGATTCGATCCAGTGCGCCATAGACAATTTTCTCAGCAACTGACTTTTTGCCACTTACCATGACATGATTCATGAATTTAGCGAGGGTTTGATTTTCAAATTTTGGATCAGGCAGTATTTCCCTTTTTTCGGGGACTCGACGTCTAGGCATAACTATTTCCTATTTCTTCAGGTTACCCAAGACGACCAGCAATAGCTGGTGCTTGGCCTTACTCTGGGCCCTTCTTCAATGAGGGGAGAGACCCAGAAATGGTTGCGTTTTGCTTGGCAAAACCGCGATTTTTCAAACTTGCTTACTTAGCCTTTGGGCTTTTTGGTTCCGTACTTGGATCTTTGTTGTTTACGAGCTGAAACCCCCTGTGTATCTAAATTACCTCGTAAAATATGATAACGGACTCCAGGAAGATCTTTTACACGACCTCCTCTAATCAATACTACTGAATGCTCCTGTAAGTTATGACCTTCCCCTGGTATATAACAAGTGACTTCGTGACCGTTGGTTAACCGAACACGACAAACCTTTCGGAGAGCGGAATTTGGTTTTTTAGGAGTCGTCGTATACACACGCGTGCAAACACCTCGCCGCTGAGGGCAAGACTGCAGTGCAGGTACGTC
>CAZJRI010000259.1:2759-4454 GCA_964548025.1 uncultured Pseudomonadales bacterium | reverse complement strand
GGGCAGCGATTGAGGGGCTGTCAACGGGTTCCAAGAACATTATCCTCATCCTCGGCGGTGACAGTAAAGATGCGGACATGAAGGATCTGAGCGCAGTTTGTGAAGATGAGGTCCGTCACAGTTTCGTGTACGGCAAGGACAGACTCGAAATAGCCTCAGTGCTGGGTGATGCCGTAACGATTTGCGACACTCTGTCAGATGTCGTCGATTACCTGCCGGGACAAGTCAGTTCCGGTGATCTGGTTCTGTTCTCTCCGGCCTGTGCGAGTTTTGATCAGTTTCAAAACTATGAACATCGTGGTGACGAGTTCAAAAAGCTGATCCTGGAGAAGTTTCAATGAGCATGGCATTGAAACCTGAGTTCACCGGGATTGAGGAGTGCCCCTTCGACGTGACGATAGCCGGTATTGCCCTCGTGCTACTCCTGACAGGCATTGTGATGGTGGGTTCAGCATCCATGGAGATTTCTGCAAGAACATACGGTGATCCCCTATATCTGTTCTTCAGACATCTGGTTTTTGTGATTCTAAGTCTCGGAATAGCGGCACTGGTTTTGCTCATTCCCATCCGGTCATGGCAGCAGATTGACTGGGTGCTCATGCTGCTTAGCTTTGCGCTGCTCATTGCTGTTCTGATACCAGGAATCGGGAAAACCGTTAACGGTAGCACACGGTGGATATCGCTGGGCTTCTTTTCGATACAGGGTTCGGAATTCGTCAAACTGTTTTCGATTGTCTACATATCCGGTTACCTTGTGCGAAGGCGGGATGATATCAACACTTCAATGTCCGGGTTTTTCAAACCTCTCGCTTTGATTTCATTGATGGTGCTATTACTGCTTGAACAACCTGATTTTGGTGCGTCGGTTGTAATCATGGCTTCCGTAATGGGAATAATTTTTCTGGCGGGTGTCCCCTTTAAACACTTTCTGCCGATTATCACCGCGTTCATCGTTGCAACATTTGTCATTGCCCGCTGGCAACCGTATCGCCTGGAGAGGTTTGTCAGTTTCACTGATCCCTGGAAGTATCAGTTTGATGGCGGATACCAGCTCACCCAGGCCTTGATTGCCTTTGGTCGGGGTGAATGGTTGGGACTGGGACTGGGAAATAGTATCCAGAAGCTGTTCTTCCTCCCGGAAGCCCATACAGATTTTCTTTTCTCCATTCTGGCCGAAGAACTGGGGGCAGTAGGGGCGCTGATTGTGATAGTGGCTTTTGCCGCCCTCGTTCTGAGAGCATTTACTATAGGTAAGAAAGCCCAACGGCAGGGAGAAGAATTTCATGCGAACCTGGCATTCGGTATTGCGTTATTAGTGGGTATCCAGGCCGCCATCAATATCGGCGTAAACATTGGGCTTCTGCCAACAAAAGGGTTGACCTTGCCGCTACTAAGTTTTGGCGGTAATAGTTTGATTGTTAGCTGTATCCTTGTCGCCCTGTTGTTGAGATTGGAATTCGAAACTCGACACGTAACTCGACAGGTTGCACGTGGGGGTAAGGCTAATGGCTAGTCGATTCGCCCGATCAACCATCGAAGTGCCTGAGATGAGGCGGATAGAAAGAATCCACTTTGTCGGAATTGGCGGTGCGGGCATGTGCGGGATCGCTGAGGTTCTTCTGAATCAGGGATACGAAGTTTCCGGTTCAGATATGATTGAATCCAGGATCACGAGCAGGCTTTCTGAACTGGGCG
>CAZJRI010000259.1:0-2749 GCA_964548025.1 uncultured Pseudomonadales bacterium | reverse complement strand
TTCGATCCACATCGGACATCAAAAAGACAATGTTGTGTCTGCGGATGTGGTTGTCGTCTCAAGTGCCATCGATTCCTCAAATCCGGAAGTGGCCTATGCCAAAGAAAATCGAATCCCGATTGTCAGGCGGGCTGAAATGTTGGGTGAACTTATGCGATATCGTCATGGCATCGCGGTCGCAGGTACCCATGGCAAGACGACTACGACAAGTCTTATTGCCTCAATACTTGGTGAAGCAGGTCTGGATCCGACATTTATTATCGGTGGCTTGCTGAACAGCACGGAGTCAAACGGAAAACTGGGAGCGAGCCGATTTCTTGTGGCCGAAGCTGATGAAAGCGATGCATCTTTCCTTCATCTGCAACCCATGGTGGCGGTGCTCACCAATATCGATAAAGACCATCTGGCCAATTACGAGGGTAGTTTTGAGAAGCTGAAAACTGCATTTCTTGAGTTTGTCCATAACCTGCCATTTTATGGACTACTGGTAGCCTGTGCTGATGATCCCGTCGTCAAATCTTTATTGCCCTCCGTTCAACGGCCGGTTATTACCTACGGCTTCGATCCGGATGCGGATGTTTGTGGATTTAATGTGCATCAAGAGCTGGGGTGTTCAAAATTCTCAGTCAGAAGGCGAGATGTAGCAGACCTTGAAGTCACACTGTCGATGCCCGGTGAACACAATGTTCTGAATGCTTTGGCGGCAATTGCGATTGCGACTGATGAAGGCATCACTGACGAAGATATCGTTTCGGGGTTGGGAGGCTTTCAGGGTGTTGGTCGAAGATTTGAAATCCATGGCGAGTTCAATGACACGGACGGGCGGTTTTTGCTTGTTGATGACTATGGTCATCATCCAAGTGAAGTCAAGGCAACGATTGAGGCCGTGCGCGAAGGCTGGCCGGACAAGCGCCTGATCATGGTTTATCAACCCCATCGATATTCACGAACCCATGAACTCTTTGATCAGTTTGTTGACGTGTTATCCAGTGTTGACCGGTTGATCCTGCTGGATGTCTATAGCGCCGGGGAGGATCTGATAGTTGGTGCTACCGGTGAAGATCTGATGAAAGCAATAAAGAGAAAGAGCAATGTCGTCATTGACTTCCTCCCGGGTATTGAACAGGTCCCGGAACTACTCGATAAGCTGGTAAAAGCAGATGATTTCGTGCTCACCCAGGGTGCCGGGGAGACAAGCAAACTGGCACAGGCGTTGAGACGGCACTGGCAGGGGAAACTGGTGACTACATGATAACGTTAGCGATGAAAGTCAAAGTGTTATCCATGAGGTTTCTCCTGGTAGCAGCGATATTCGCATCGCTCGGAATTACTTTTACCCTGATCAGAAACAACAAGCTCGAGGTCAATTACGTCTCTGTTGATGGAAATCTGATTCAGCAACAACGAGCGGAGATCTATGAAAGGCTATCCGATCTGGATCTGTCGAATATGACGATTGACGAATTGAAATACGGGTTTGAGGAGGTTTCCTGGATCTCGCAGGTATCAGTGGAACGGAAATGGCCAGATAGCCTGATCGTGAACGTCAGGCCCGAGAGAGCAATAGCACTCTGGAACGACGATGCATTCATCAATCCCCAGGGCCAGGCTTTTACATCTGAATATGAACTCGCCTCAGTGGACAAAGATCACAGGCTTGCGCAGCTCTATGGGCCCGAGGGGAGTGAGAAGGAAGTGGTGTTGCAATACCAGCAGTTGAACAACGCACTATTTAAAATTGGTCAGTCGATTGATGAGATTCGCCTGAATGAGAGAGGCGCCTGGACTTTTAGAAACAATACAGGCGTAGAGGTCTTGTTAGGTAAAGATGAACTGATGGATAGAATTCAGAGATTGTTACTCGTTGTAGAACACGTCGAGCTGATGGGAAAGCTGGACAGTGTGCGAGTGATTGATACCAGATACTCAAACGGAGTATCGATAAGTTGGAAAGCGACCACGGATGGTCTGGAGATAGCAAAAACCTTTAATTTGCAGAGAGAACAAAAATTATGACTGGTTCAATGGGTAGTCAAATGATTGTCGGGTTGGATATCGGTACTTCGAAAGTTGTCAGCATCGTAGGAGAAGTATCGCCTGAAGGCGGGGTGGAAATTATAGGCATCGGAAGCCACCTATCAAGGGGACTGAAGAAAGGCGTCGTCGTCAATATTGAGTCAACTGTTCAGTCGATTCAGAGATCGGTCGAAGAGGCTGAATTGATGGCGGGATGCCAGATTCACTCGGTTTATGCGGGTATAGCGGGGAGTCATATTCGCAGTCTGAATTCCCATGGCATCGTCGCAATCAGGGATAGGGAGGTATTTCAACCTGATATCGAAAGGGTAATCGATGCGGCGCAGGCAGTTGCCATTCCGGCCGATCAGAAGATTTTGCATATTCTTCCCCAGGAATACGTGATCGATACCCAGGAAGGAGTCAAAGAACCGTTGGGGATGTGCGGCGTGAGGCTCGAAGCCAAAGTGCATCTCGTTACATGTGCGGTTAACTCCGCGCAGAATATTGAGAAGTGTATTCGACAATGCGGGCTGGAAGTTGAAGACATTATTCTGGAGCAGGTCGCCTCTGGTCATGCTGTATTGACCGAAGATGAGAAAGAACTGGGTGTTTGCCTTGTGGATATTGGTGGCGGGACCACCGACATCGCAATATTTACTGAAGGTGCAATCAGACATACAGCGGTGATACCCATAGCCGGTGACCAGGTAACTAACGATATTGCAATGGC
>CAZJRI010000258.1:1769-4528 GCA_964548025.1 uncultured Pseudomonadales bacterium | reverse complement strand
GGTGGGCTTACTATGAACTGGGGTGGGGTGGCTGGTGGTTCTGGGATGCTGTGGAAAATGCCTCATTCATGCCCTGGCTGATCGGCACGGCCTTAATTCACTCGTTGGCTGCAACCGAAAAACGCGGCGTGTTCAAGAGCTGGACTGTTTTGCTCGCGATCTTTGCATTCTCATTCAGCCTGCTTGGTGCATTTCTGGTTCGCTCTGGTGTCTTGACCTCGGTACATGCCTTTGCGGTAGATCCGGAACGCGGCATGTTTATTCTGGCGTTTCTGGTACTTGTTATCGGCAGTTCGCTTTCGATCTTTGCGATTAAAGCATCCAATATAAAAAGCGATGCGGGATTCGAAGCCACGTCGAGAGAAGCATTGTTGCTCTCGAACAACCTTCTGCTGGTGGTGGCAACCGGGGCAGTGCTGCTTGGTACGATATACCCGCTGATCTATGAAGCCATGACCGATGGCGCAAAGATCTCAGTCGGACCTCCCTACTTCAATAAAGTATTTGTTCCGGTTGTTATGCTGCTCTTTATCGCCATGGCGGTTAGCCCTGGTTCAAGGTGGAAGAGAACCCCGCTCGATCGTCTGGTCAAAGATCAATGGCTGCCTCTTCTGGGTTCAGTCATTGTCGTTGCTCTGCTGGTTGCAGTCTTTGCCAGTCAGTTCGAGATCACTGTGGTAATTGTCTGTTCAGTGGGCTTGTGGATTTCTGTCAACCTGGCTCAGGACTGGTGGGGCAAGGTCAGGAACAAGGAAAACAGATTATTAAACCTCACAAAACAGCCCCTGTCTTACTTTGGGATGTTACTTGGGCATATCGGGATCGCGATATCCATGGTTGGCGTCGTCGTCACGGTCTATTTCAGCGAAGAGAAAGATGTTCGTATGGAGCCGGGCAATGTAGTGACATTGTCAGGCTATGATTTCAGGCTGAATAAAATGGAAAAGGTTGAGGGTGCAAACTACACGGCCGATCAGGGGGAAATTGAAGTTCAGCGAGATGGGAAGGTCATCGTTACGCTTCGCCCGGAGAAGCGACGCTATCGGGCTGCTGGCAATGTTATGACTGAAGCGGATTTGGATCCCGGGCTATTTCGCGATTTGTATGTAGCGCTTGGCGAACCCATTGAAGGTGATGCCTGGGCAGTCAGGGTTCACTATAAACCCTTTGTGCGCTGGATCTGGTTTGGCGGGCTGTTTATTGCCATTGGCGGCATAGTAAGCGTGGCTGACAAGCGTTATCGGTTGCGGCAACGCCGGGTGAAAGAACACCTTGAGGCGGGAGCGCTTGCATGAGTGAATTGATTACAGAGCCTGGCGAAGATAAGCAGGCAGAAGGCAGGGTAAACAAGACCTTCCTGATTCCGCTCGGGGTATTTCTCGTACTGGTGGTTATCCTTGCGATCGGGTTCAAGCTCGAAGATCCTCATCTCTTGCCGTCGGTACTCATTGATCGACCATTCCCGGCGTTTAATCTGAAAGAGCTGCACGATGAGAATCGTATCGTCACCCGGGAAGATCTGATGGGCGATGTATCCCTGGTAAATGTATGGGCTACCTGGTGTCCGAACTGCATCATCGAACATCCTGAATTTATGCGGATTGCAAGGGACGAGGGCGTGCCGATATACGGTATCAACTATAACGACGAGCGTGACAAGGCGATCCGCTGGCTGGAACGAAATGGCGATCCCTACACGCTGATCATGGAAGACAACGAAGGTAAACTCGGCATTGATCTTGGCGTCTATGGTGCACCTGAAACCTTTGTGGTCGATGCTGCCGGTGTCATCCAGTACAAGCACGTGGGTGCTGTTACCAGAAATCTCTGGGAGCAGACCCTTTCACCTCTTATTGATCACCTGCGTGAAAACAAACAGCAAAAGGTGAATTGATGCGGGTTCTCTGTCTTATCATTGTTGGCCTGTTGCCGGTACTGGCCTTCGGCGCGATTGATGCTTATCCATTTCCTGACGATGAAATGCGCGAGAGATACAATTCACTGATTGATGAGCTGCGTTGTCCCCAATGCCTGAATACCAATCTCGCTGGTTCTGATTCGATGATTGCCAATGATCTTCGCCGGGAGGTACATAGGCTCGTTCTGGAAGGTAAATCCGACGACGAGGTTCTTGATTTCATGCATTCGCGATACGGAGATTTCATTTTGTACGATCCACAATTGAAACCGGGGACCTGGCTATTGTGGTTCGGGCCGATGATTCTGTTCATTATTGCACTGATTGTGGTGCATAAAGTTGCGCGCCAGCGTGGGACAATCCGGGAGTTGTCGGATACCGAACTGGAACGTATTGATACGCTAACTTCTAAAACCAATTCTGATAAATGATGACTTTCTGGGTACTGGCCATTGGCCTTGGCATTGCTGCGTTTGCATTCGTCTGTCTGCCAGCGTATTTCTACAGACAACCTGTCGAAGGCGAATCGACAGGGACGAGTCTGGATGATCCATCGGGTTCGATTCGTACAGGCGTCAATGTCTCGATTTACCAGGAGAGAGAAGCTGAATACAAGGAAACTCTCGATCAGAATCTCATCAGCCAGGATGAATATACCCAGCTAATAAACGAACTGAAGCGCAATCTGATTCAGGAGGCAGGAGAAGACAACGACCCATCGGCTGCCAATCCGGCACTGGGCAGATTACCGCTTGTTCTGGCGGTTCTTGTGCCGTTGTTCGCCGTCTTTGCCTATTCTGAGTTTGGGTTTTCCTGGGGGTCCATCGATGATGTGCAGGTA
>CAZJRI010000258.1:0-1759 GCA_964548025.1 uncultured Pseudomonadales bacterium | reverse complement strand
CGTGACAAAATTGCCATGCGCGCCAGCATAGAAAAGTTGGCTGACAGAATGAAGGGACAGCCGGATAACTGGGAAGGTTGGTTCCTCCTGGCACAGTCCTACCAGAACCTGGGTATCAATGAGGAGGCAGCAGCAGCTTACAGGCACTTGATAACCAAATTTCCAAGAGATCCGGGCCTGTCTTCTTATTATACCGAGACCCTCTACCTTGCTGATGATCGCAATATGACACCAAGGGTCGAAGAAGCTATGGAGCGCACCCTGTCACTCAATCCGGCGGATGCGACAATGCTCGAAATCAAGGCAATGTCGCTATATCAGAAAGGCGAGTTAAGGGCTTCGGTCACGGAATTTCGCAAGGCCCTGGCAACCGGTTTGGATGCGGAGCGTGCAGAACTGATCAAAGGTGCGATTTCAAAAATTGAGACTGATATCGCATCAGGGGGGCCTGGCTCGAAAGCTGAAAGTAATACCCCGGCTGACGTGGAGTCGGCATCTGACGGCCGACAACTGCAGGTGCTGGTTGAAGTCGCAGAGTCGGTTGACGTTGATGCAGATGCAGAAGTTTTTGTATTCGCTCGCGCCATAGGTGGGCCACCCATGCCGCTTGCCATCCAGAAACTTGCCCGATCTGATTTACCCGGACTCGTCATGCTGGATGAAAAGATGGCCATGATACAGGGTATGGGGCTTGCTGATTTTGACGAGGTTCAGGTTGTTGCTCGCATATCTGCCTCTGGTGGTGCGGACATAAGCCCTGAAGATTTCGAGATTGTGTCATCTCCAATTGACATGACAAAAGAAAATCCTGTTATCAAGCTGGAGATTGAGACAAAGCGGAAAAACCAGTAAGCAGGTACCGAATTAACAATAATATAGTGTGGAAGTATGAGTAGATTATTTGAACCTCTTGATTTTATGCATGGTCCAGGCATGAAAAACAGATTTATGTTGGCGCCGCTAACCAATTCACAAAGTGGTGAAGACGGCGTTCTTTCGGATGACGAGTTTAATTGGCTGACGATGCGCGCAGAAGGCGGGTTTGGCCTGACCATGACCTGCGCTGCCCACGTTCAGGCAATGGGGCAGGGTTTTCCACGGCAGCTTGGCGCCTTTTCCGACGATCACCTCGACGGTCTGGCTCATCTTGCGGACGGAATCAAAGCCCATAACAGCCTGGCTATTTGTCAGTTGCATCATGCAGGTATGAGATCTCCAAGAGATCTGATTGCTGATACGCCCGTCTGTCCCTCTGCCAACGAAGAGACCGGTGCAAGGGCAATGACCACCAGTGAGGTTGAACAGTTGGTAGATGATTTCGTGGCTGGTGCTGTCAGATGTGAAAAAGCAGGATTTCATGGTGTCGAGATTCACGGCGCGCATGGATACATTGTCTGTCAGTTTCTGAGTGATGAAATCAATCATCGTGATGATCAGTATGGCGGCAGCCTTGAGAATCGATCACGACTGCTATTTGAAATTATCGACGGGATTCGAGATCAGTGCGGTGACGACTTCAACCTGGGGATTCGCCTGTCGCCGGAACGATTCGGCATGAAGCTGACAGAAGCACTCATCACTGCACAACGTGTGATGGACAGCGGCAAGGTAGACTATCTGGATATGTCTCTGTGGGATGTTTTCAAGGAGCCTGAAGAAGAAGCATTCAAAGGGCGCAGCCTCATGTCCTACTTCACCGAATTAAACCGCGGCGAATGTCAGTTGGGCGTCGCGGGGAAGATAAGAACCCCTGAAGAGG
>CAZJRI010000257.1:0-4540 GCA_964548025.1 uncultured Pseudomonadales bacterium | reverse complement strand
GAAGGCTCTTTAGAGGAGCCGCTGAAGGCTCTTTAGAGGAGCCGCTGAAGGCTCTAAATTTAGAAATATTGATTCGAGGTCATAATGTCAATCCAGAGCATGAGAAATCAATCCGAAGGCCTTGTTGCCAAGTTTATTGTGGGCTTGATAATAATCGTGTTTGCACTTTTTGGTATGGGTTCAATTACCACTTTCCTGGCGCCGGTGCCAAAGGTTGCTACAGTAAATGGAACGGATATCACCCAACAGGAAATGGAAATTGAACTCGAACGCAGACGTCGAATTATGCTTTCGCAGAACCAGGACCCGTCGTCAATAAACGAAGATCAGCTTCGCCAGGAAGTTTTGAAAACGCTGATCGATCGAAGCTTGATGTCACATGCGACTGAAGAATTTGGTTTGGCATTTGGTAGTGCGCGACTCGATGCAGAAATAGTTGCCACGCCAGTGTTTCAAATCGATGGCGTCTATAGTCCGGATCAATTTCAACTGGTCCTCGGTTCGGCAGGCTATAACCCGATCTCTTATCGCAATGAAATGCGTCGAGACAAAATGTTCGGGCAGATTAGCAGCGGTATTCGTGATACTGCATTCCTGACAAATAGTGAAGCGCAACGTTCAAGTCAACTGGCTCAGCAAACCAGAGACATCGCATTTCTCAGGGTGGATGTCCAGAATCTCACCAAAGATATTGCCGTAATGGAGGAAGAAGTTTCATTTTACTATGACAGTCACTCAAACGAATTCATGACAGATGAAACTGTGGATATTGCCTATCTGGAAATTAAAAGAGATGACTTTCTCGACGAAGTTGACGTGTCAGATGAAGAACTTGAGATTTTGTACAGTGACACAAAAGATATTTACAAGGTGCCTGAGCGACGTCAAATTGCCCATCTTCTTGTCGAGGTAAATGATCAGGTTTCAGAGGAAGAAGCCAAGAAGAAGATAGATGACATCTATGCAAAAATAATTGCTGGTGAAAATTTCACTAACCTTGCGAAAGAACATTCAGATGATCCAGGCTCGGCGGAACTCGGCGGAGATCTCGGATTCAATGACCCTGGCACATTTGTTGAGGAGTTTGAGAAAGCTGCCTATAGCCTGGAACTCAATCAGATGTCCGGACCTGTTAAAACTGAATTCGGCTATCACCTGTTGAAACTTCTGGGTATAGAAGCAGGTAAAGAGCCAACCTTCGAAGAGGTTAGGGACAAAGTAGAAGCTGAGTTCCGGCAAATTGGAGCCGAGGAGATATTTGTTAATCGTTCTGCCCGTCTTAGCGAGATTGCCTACGAGTCACCTGATCTGGTGGAACCGTCTGAAGAACTACGCCTCGAATTGAAAACCACCGGAGACGTCAGCAGGAATGCAAAGACAGGTATCGCTGCAAATAAGAATGTCATGGATGCAGCCTTCAGTGCTGATGTACTGCTTGACGGAAATAACAGCAATCTGCTTGAGATTAATCCTAATCATCACGTCGTTGTGAGGATAAATGCACATCAGCCCGAAGAATTGAAATCACTTGATTTGATTCGTGAAGATGTCGTTCAAAAAATCAGACTTGAGAAAGGCATGGAACTGGCAAGGCAGCAGGCTGAAGAAATGGTGACGATGCTGGAGGAGGGATCTATTACCCGCTATGTTGCTGATCAGTACGGACTGGAGTGGGAAGTCGTCGCAGCGGCAAAACGAAATGAGATCAGGATGGACAGACAGATCAACCAGAAAGCCTTTGGTCTGCCAAGACCGCTCGAAGGCAATAAGTCGGTAGGTTATACGGTACTCGCGAATGGGGATACGGCCGTAATCAGTGTAACCAACGTCAAAAACAAAAGTGACGATGAGACATCCGGTGAAGAGCTGTCGAATCTTGCACAGTTTCTGGGATCTCAACAGGGATTGGCTGACTTCATAGAATTTAGAGACAATCTGGAAGCTGACGGATTGGTAGAAACCCGTTAGACGTTCTATCAAGGGATCAACCTGGGAGAAATTCTCCCTGGCAGGCGAAGGAATTTGAATAATCTTTATAGAATCTCAACGCGCAATTGAATAGCTGATAACTAACAGATACGTAACGTCGCCCTGGTAGATTATCCGGGGTACGCAACAGACCTATTCAGTCTGGGTAACATCAACATACAAGGTGATTCTGTCGCCTGGTTGAATGTATTTCTGCGAACTCACCTTTCTGTTCCATTTTTTGATATTGCTCACGCTAAGGTTGAATTTATCGGCAATTCTTGTCAGTGACTCTCCTCGCCTTACCCTGTAGTTCACCTTCCGAATGACTTCTTTGTGGCCCGGTATCGATGCCAGATCCACAGATTTAACTTTACTCTTGAAAATCAGGAGTTCTCGGCCGGGAAGTAGCAGATCGGTTGTCGCCATGCCGTTCCATTTTGCCAGAGCACGCATCGAAACACCGAATTTGCGTGATAGATCCCAGAGGTTGTCACCTGATCGAACCTTGTACCTGTCTGGCTCAGTTCCAAGTTTTTTCTCGACGTAAGCTTGTCTGGACTTTAGCCTTTCGGTGTCGCTGAGCTGATAGTGATCGCTTGTATTCGTTGCGACCGGGATAAGCAGTGATTTGCCTGCAATAATACGGTTACCCTTTATCCTGTTTGCGCTACGGATGGTATTTACCGTAGTCCCGTATTTCAGAGCAATTGAACCGAGATTATCGCCATTGCGTATTTTATATCTCTGCCAGCTAATCCTTTTCTCAATTGGCGTTTCTTCAAGTGCCTTGGAGAACTTATCAGCGTTGTTAACCGGAATGAGCAGCTGATGTGGACCGTCAGGGTGGGTGGACCACTTATTAAATGCAGGGTTTAATAGATAAAGTTCTTCGATAGATATGTCAGCCAGCTCAGCCGCCCGGGACAGATCGATCTGGGAGCCGGTATCGACAACTTCAAAGTAGGGGTCATTGGCGATTGGCTTTAATTCGATATCGTACTTTTCAGGATTGGCAATGACCTCGCTAATTGCCAGAAGTCGGGGTACGTAGGCACGGGTTTCGCGTAAAAGCCCCAACGAAAAAAATCCGGTTGGTTTCCCGGCTTTTCTGTTTTTTCGAATAGAATACCTGACATTTCCTTCACCGGAATTATAAGCAGCCAGCGCGAGTAACCAATCCTCATCAAGTGACTTGTAAGAAGCGTGCAGATAGTTAAGCGCCGCATTAGTCGCCTCAATTACATCTCTTCTGCCGTCATACCAATAGTCGATTTTTAGACCATATAGTTTTCCGGTGGACGGGATAAATTGCCATAATCCCGATGCCCTGCCGTGGGAGTACGCAAATGGATCAAATGCACTCTCAACAACAGGTAGCAAAGCAAGCTCCATTGGCAGGTTACGTTGCTCGATTTCATTGACTATCTGATAAAGATATCTCGTTGCCCTGGTTGATACCCTGTCAAGATATTTGGGATGCCGCAAATACCAGTTAAGTTCGGCTTTGACTCTCGGATTGTCCAGATGGCGATCCAGAACGAAGCCGTTTCGAATCCTTTCCCATATATCATCAATCTGTGCCGGTACAACTGGTTCAAGTGGTAGTGGGTCAGTATCCCTCTCCAGGATGTCATCCTGACCGTCGTTTGTGATCGGCATTGCAGCGGCGATGACGATCTCTTCGCTAACCAGCTTGGAAAGATCAGGCTCAGACTCCGTTTTGCTGTCTTGAGTCTCTTCAGAGGGCGACACGAGGCGATTGAGGATAGTGCTCTGGCAGGCAGTTAAACTGAGAACCACGGCGACAATAATGCTAAACTTCTTTGTAGCGTTCATTCGAATTTTGATTTCAGCTTATTCTGTGCAAAGACGACATAGATAGTATAATTGCATTCACCGCATACTACTATATTTAACGACTCAACCAAGAGAACAGGAATCGCTGGGACATCAGGGCATCATATGCAGGATATTCGTGATTGGTTTAAATCACCCCTGGGCAAAAAGGTCTGGAATACAGAACTTGCTGTAATGGAGCAGTTGTTACCCGGTTATTTCGGCTATCACCTCCTCCAGCTAAGTGTTAACGAAGAAAAACTATATGACTGCAGTCCAATTGGTCATAAGTTTGCCATGTCACCATTCAATCCGTCGTCTACGGAAGAACCAGCAGAAGAGAACAATACAGAGGCATTTTCCTTTTTTGGAGACGGGCAGAATCTGCCGTTTGAGGATGACAGTATCGATGTGGTTCTGCTGCATCATCTTCATGATTTCCACATGTCACCGCAAAGGTTATTAAGTGAAGTTGCAAGGGTCTCTCTGCCTCTGGGTCAGCTTGTGATTATCGGATTCAATCCCATTAGTTTGTGGGGATTGTGGAAACCTATAGGTAAATTGAGAGATGAAATCCCGTGGCACGGAAATTTTATCAGACCCGGGCGTCTGATGGACTGGCTAAATTTGCTGAATTTCAAGATTGATCGGGCCCAGTATTGTACTTACGGGCTGCCGTTCAGCAGAGGTCGTGAAAAACCAACGCCGGACTTTTCGCAGGGGTTGAGTAGAA
>CAZJRI010000256.1:2190-4689 GCA_964548025.1 uncultured Pseudomonadales bacterium | reverse complement strand
ACAGATCCAAGCGCCTGCCCATTGACCCGGCCTGCCCGCTGGATTTTTGGATTACTCATCGGTGCCCTCACTATCTTAATCCGGACACTTGACCCAAGCGCACCTGAAGCGACACTAACGGCTGTTTTACTGGCTTGCCTGGCAACGCCATTAATGGATTATTTTGTCGTTCGCAGATATTGGCAGGAACCCTCTGAATCATGAAAACCAACCGGGAATCCATTCCAAGGACGATGTTAATCGCAGCCTGTGTTGCTATTGTATGTTCTGCGATGGTTACCACAGCGGTGAACTATCTAAGACCCCGGCAAGCGGCATTTGCAGCCATCGAACGCAATCGGGTAATCGCCATTGCATCAGGTGCGCCAGAAACTGCATCAGATCAGGCACTGATTTCCGCATTCCTTCGACTCAGAGCAGAGGTTGTAGATCTCGACACAGGGGAACCCGTGGAACACCTGGATGGACATATGTACGATCACTGGCTTTCAGCATCCAGTACCAATCCGCGACTGGTTCCCGTTTATTCTGAGTTTATTGACGGCCACCTGAATCGGCTGATCCTACCCGTCCACGGACAGGGAATGTGGTCGAGAATTCAGGGGTACATTACCCTCCAGCGTGATTTGAATACTATTGCCTCGCTGGTCATCTACCAGCATGGCGAAACACCAGGTATTGGAGACAAGATCGAGGACGGGGAATGGCTATCAGCATGGGCAGGCAAAAAAATCCTGGATACGGAGGATAGGCTGCAGATAGATGTCAGCAATGATCTTAAAGTTGAACAGGTGTATCGTGTGGACGGTATTACTGGCGCAACTGTAACAAGCAATGCCGTTGGCAAACTGGTGCGTAAGCGGCTCGGGCCCGATGGATATCAAGGCCTGCTTACCAGGCTGAAACATCAGGTCGGGGAGTCGCCGTGAAAATGAAAGTCTTCAAATACTTAAGCGATCCCGTCATAAACGAGAACCCTGTAATGATCCAGGTTCTGGGTTTGTGTTCAGCCCTTGCGGTATCGAGATCAGTTGAGCCGGCACTTATCATGAGTCTTAGCATCCTGTCGGTTTTGATATTTTCCAACGTTACCCTGAGTCTGCTCCGCAAGATCATACCCAAGAGCATTCGACTGATCCTTGAAGTAACCATCATCGCGTCAGCCGTAATCATCGTTGATGAGTTCATCAGAACTTATGCACCGGACATTTCCAGTCACCTCTCTGTATTCGTTGGGCTGATTGTCACCAACTGTATTATCCTCGGACGGGCAGAAGCATTTGCACTGCACCATGGCCCGTTGGACAGTCTGGCTGATGCAGTGGGAAATGGCATCGGATATGCCATCGTTCTAGTAACGATTGCCGCGATCAGAGAGCTCCTGGGTGAAGGGACTTTTTTTGATCTGGAACTGCTGCCATTAATTGAAACTGGGGGCTGGTATCGACCGAATCAATTGATGCACTTTGCTCCCAGCGCTTTCTTCCTGATTGGATTTCTCATCTGGGGTGTTCGCAGTTGGCGAACTCACCTTCAGGAAGACAAGGAAGTGCTGACAGTCAGCACCACATATGGTGAACAAAACTGATGTCGACCTTAATCGAAATCTTGTTCCGTGCAATATTCGTCGAAAACCTCGCCCTGGTCTTTCTGCTTGGCATGTGTACGTACATAGCGGTTTCCAGGAGCGTGTCGACTGCAATCGGACTTGGTATCGCCGTCATCGTTGTTCAGACTATTACTGTTCCCCTGAACAATCTTATCTATCAGTTACTGCTCGCACCGGGAGCACTCAGTTGGCTGGGCCTCGAATCAATGGATCTGTCCTATTTAAGACTGATTACATTCATTGGCGTTATCGCGACCTGCGTACAAATACTGGAAATGACCCTGCAACGCTATACGCCAGCCCTTCACGCCTCTCTAGGTATCTATCTGCCGCTCCTGACGGTGAACTGCGCAATCCTGGGAGCTTCACTTTTCATGGTGCAGCGTGAATATAGTTTTACTGAAAGTATTGCCTATGGTCTGGGTTCAGGAACCGGATGGGCCCTGGCCATCATACTCTTCGCCGCAATTCGCGAACGAATGCGATACAGCGATATTCCCGCTGGTCTTGAAGGTCTCGGTATGGCATTTATCGTTTCAGGTTTGCTTGCATTGGGATTCGCCGGGGTATCCGGCGTACTGACCTGACTATGCTTTCAATACTGATACCAATGCTATTGTTCACGCTGATCATACTGGCACTATCAGGCGTTGTACTCGCGGCACGGTACCGTCTGGCAGTTCGCGAACAAATCGTGATTAACATCAATGGTCAGCAGACGCTGAAATGTCTCTCAGGTGATACTTTGTTGAATACACTTTCCGAAGCCGGGATATTCCTCCCGGCTGCCTGTGGTGGTCGGGCGACCTGCGGGCAATGTCGGGTAGTCGTCAATGAGGGAGGTGGTGCTCTTCTACCTACTGAAACAGCACATATCAATCGACGCGATG
>CAZJRI010000256.1:0-2162 GCA_964548025.1 uncultured Pseudomonadales bacterium | reverse complement strand
CCGCTCAACACTGGCGCGGTAAGGTACGTACCAATCGGAATCTCGCAACCTTTCTAACCGAACTGACACTTGATCTACCGGAAGATGCAGCCCTGCATTTTCAAGCCGGTGACTACGTCCTGGTTAGAGCACCGGCAGGCCCTATAAATTTTAGCGACTTTCCTATAGATCCGGAATTCTCTGGTGAATGGGATCGGCTTGATCTAAAACGTTTTAACGTTGACATAGAGGAACCCACGCGACGAGCCTATTCACTGGCTAATTCACCGGAAGATGATAACCAGGTTACTCTTGTTGTACGAATCGCATTACCGCCCGTTAATGCCCCGGCTGATACGCCACCGGGAAAAGTTTCGTCCTATATTTTCTCACTGCAACCAGGTGATGTCGTTGAATTAAGCGGTCCATTCGGCGACTTCCATGTTCGAGACAGCACGCGGGAGATGATCCTGATCGGTGGAGGTGCCGGAATCGCTCCCCTGCACTCAATGATTCGGGATCAACTGATAAACCATAACTCAAAACGCAAGATCAGTTTCTGGTACGGCTCTCGAAACCGTCGGGAACTGGTTTATTCGGAGGAATTTGAACGGTTAATGAATCGCCACGAGAACTTCAGCTACCAGGTTGCCCTGTCCGCCCCGGAACCAGATGATATATGGGAAGGCTATACAGGGCTTATCCACACGGTTCTTTATGATAATTATCTGCAAGGGCATCCTCACCCTGAAGCTGCAGATTACTATCTCTGCGGCCCCCCACTGATGAGCAGCGCAGTACTGACGATGCTGGAGGATCTGGGAGTGGCTCGCGATCAGGTATTCCTCGATGACTTTGGCAGTCAGCTAAAAAGGAGATAGACAATGACCTTAAAACCACAAAGGGTCCGCGACTATATGTCAACTTCCCCCATTACTGTAACCAGTGATACCGAACTGATGCACGTGATTAACATGTTTGTCGAAAAAGACATTTCCGGTTTACCAGTTGTCGACGATAACGGTCGCCTTGTGGGTTTTGTCACGGAAAGGGACTGTATCCGGGGCGCATTACAACTGGGCTATTTCGACGAGGTTGGTGATTCAATTAAAAACTATATGATCAAAGAGATGGAAGTTGCCCACCCGGACGATAGCCTCATGGATGTAGGCGAATTATTCGCGAACTCACCTTTTCGGCGCTGCCCTGTCGTTGAGGATGATAAACTCGTCGGTCTGATCTCAAGGCGAGATATACTAAGGGCTCTCACCGAAGGTGCCTGGTTTGCAAAGGGCTAACTCGACCCGTTAGACAGTCATGAAGTCAACTTGCGCCTTATATCATTAGTTGGAAATCATAAACGAAACCCTAAATGACAAGGTATTTACGATTGGGAAATAACCCCACGGTTCGCATACCACTTACCAATTTCCATCATCACGAATAACGGAACTGCAACAATTATCATAAGGCCCCAGTCCGACCAGCCTAGCGGTACCGTATGAAGCGCCTGCTGAAGAAAAGGTACATAGACAGCGCACATATGCAGGGTGACAGTAATTGCTATCGCCAATAACAACCATGGATTTGAGAACCAGCCAATTGTTGAAATCGGCTGATCGAGCGATCGGAAATTAAAGACATTTACCTTTTCGAGGACAATAATGCCGGTAAACGCCATGGTCTGTGCATAGAGGATATCTGTCCCTTCAGTGCCACCCAGAGAATAGTAAAAAAGACCGGTGGTTGCGAGAGCTATATATATGCCTGCACAGGCAATCATGCCAATACCCTGCCTGTTAGGCAGGGGTTCGCGAGGATCTCTGGGTGGCCGAGTCATACGATTTTTTTCACCCGGCTCAAGCCCCAGGGCAATCGCTGTCATCCCGTCTGTGACCAGGTTCATCCACAGTATCTGCACCGGAAGCAGAATAAGCGGACCACCGATGAGGATATTCAAAAATATCGCGACGACCTCACCCAGGTGCGCTGAAAGAATATAGCGAACGAACTTCCGGATATTGTCAAACTGGCGCCTGCCCTCATCGACAGCAGCAACAATCGATCGAAAATTATCATCAAGCAGGATCAGGTCGGCAGCGCTACGCGCGACATCTGTTCCGCGAATACCCATCGCTACGCCTATATCAGCTTTTTTCAGAGCAAACAGAAGGCTCTCTGAG
>CAZJRI010000255.1:967-4857 GCA_964548025.1 uncultured Pseudomonadales bacterium | reverse complement strand
GGAAACCGGATTTGTTTTAGGTGCGTAGAAGATACACAAGCAATTCGAAGAGCTGCGAAGAGCTGATTGGACAACCGCAGTTTCACCGGAAACAAGGTCCAAAGGCCAAGCGTCAAATGTAATTTTTACACTGACCCCAATTATTCCGATGTCAGGAACTTCCCGTTCTATCACATATTTCTTCAACATGATGTTTTCCTCGGTTGATTTACCGCCGTGCACAATCGCAACAGCATGGGTGTAGCTTGTCTCCGATTATCGCTTTACACCATATGGCATATATGACAATATATAATGCCATTTATGCCAGAACAAGACATGATAACGAACCTAGTATTTGTGGGCTTTTCGGGAGGTAGCTGTTCAACACTGTCACTCCCTGTGGAAATTTTTCAGCACGCTCAGCGTATTTCAACAGGCCCAGGATCTCAGATTGCGGTAGTAACTCCTGATGGATCTCCGTTAAACCGTCATGGATTCTTCTCTGTGAAACCAACTGTGCTGATCGAAGAGCTGGACTCTCCGAGTTTGATATTCCTGACAGGTATGGATCTGGATGTTGAACGGTCATTACCGGCAAACAACTGTATCAGTCCATGGTTGAAGGATGCTCACTCTAACGGAGTCTGTATTGCGGCGGTCTGCCCATCACAAGCACTGCTGGCTGAAGCAGGTATCCTTGAAAGTTCTGCGATCCATTGGAGTCTGTTGGATACTTTTAAAAAGCGTTGGCCAGAGGTGAACTGGCGAGCCGATGACATGATCACAGCGTCAAACAACGTTGTTACATGTTGTGGTGGTACTGCTTCTACAGATCTCGCATTGTACCTGGTGAATGAACTCTATGGGGAGGACGTCATGCTCGAATGTGCAAGATGGTTTCTCGCCGATACGCCACGCATCAGGCAGGATCTTCCACCTCCACTTTTTGAAATGCCGAACTGCACTGACAAGCAAATGAAACAGGTTCAAAATTGGTTGCAATCTCACTTCGGAGAGAACTTCACTTTTGAGGATCTCGCTAATCAGTTCGGAATGTCGCCCCGCAACTTCTATCGGAAGTTCAAGGAGGAGTTTGGCTATACCCCCCGCGTGTATCTGCAAAAACTGCGTACTGCAGCGGCCAAAAGGCTGCTTGAGTCAGACATTGATACTATCGATAACATATGTCGGCAAGTTGGTTATGAGGACCCTATCTTCTTCCGAAAAATCTTCAAACGAAATACCTCTCTTACGCCAAGTGCATATCGAGACAAATTTCGATTTCGCTCTCTTGCCGGTAGCGCAAAACAGTGAGAAAGCGGGGCACTGATGCGTTAATGACTTGAATAATTGGGGTCAGTGTAAAAACTATGTTTATGAAATCGGGATTACCAGTACACGACAGATTTCCTACACTCGTTTGTCTGAAGACGAGTTAAATGAGACGCCTATTTGCGATATCAATCAGTGTCAGGAAACTGGGTTTGTTTTAGGAAGCGATAAGATTCGCGAGCAATTCGAAGAGCTAACTAGTCAACTGCAGTTTCAACAGAATCGAGCTCCAAAGGCCAAGCGTCAAATGTAATTTTTACACTGACCCCAATTATTACAAGTTGGGTCCTCTTGACAGCACCCGAAGTATTTAAGAATTATATAATCAGTAGCCCTTCACTTTGGTGGAACCATGAAGAAGTCTGGCGATGGGAAGAGGAGTATTCAGATTGCCACGATGACTTGAAGGCTAATGTTTTCGTTGGTGCTGGTGGATTGGAAACAGTTGAAGGATCACGGGCTCAATTGACTGACGTGTTAAAAAACAGCCAAGGACAAATGAGGGATGGTGTTCAGAAATTGCTGTCGGCGTACGACAAGATGGGGTGGCCACGAATGTCTGAATTGTCTACTGAATTTGCCAGTAAGCTGAAATTACGAGAATATCCAAATCTCAAAATCTACGGTCACAATATGCCGGATGAAACTCACACGTCAGTGCCGTTTTCTATATTCTCAAGGGGTCTACGATATGTATTTGGCAATTGGAGGCCTGAGGAGTTTTAGGAAAACTAATGCTACTCGCTCGAACGAGTCGATACGGAAAAAGTTGGGCACTGATGCGTAGAGGGGCTGGTATGATTGCACAATACAAATCTCTATGTTCTCAACGCAGCTGCGTCACTCATTTTTCAAATTCTTATGGATGTAAATAAAGACTTTGCGGAGAAAGCTATTTGGTTGAACCTACTGTGACTACAAAGAAAAGTTGGGCTGTTGGGTTTCTGATTGCGTTGATTGTCTTGCTTCTAGCCGCATATAGCATTCGCAGCTATATGATGCCTGCCCAGTCAGCCGCTGTATTCATCGCCTATGCCGAGGGTTCATCGTGGCAGCCTGCTATTCAGAATCCTCTATTTCAGGGCGGCCAGTTAGAATTCGCCGGTTTTGAGCCCATTCAATTAGGGGGTGAAAACCTTGGCAACTGGGATGAGGTTGTGATCGTGAGTTTTGATCGGACCGTCGACTACGAGGTATTCGTCCAACGACTTGAAGCTGCTGATTCCGTCACCCGGTACCATCTTATGGAGATAGCACCTGAAGCACCCGAATTACTCTCTTTCACAAATTGGCGTCTGCGCAGCTATCGCAACGATGACTCGATCGATGCTGGCGAAAGCGTTCCAATCGAAAAGGTGGTACCTGATTCGTTCTACCTGGAACAATGGCGCAACTTGTTTGATGGCGACTACCGCGGCGGGATCATTATGCTCAATCTCCTTGTCCACGAAGAAAATCCGCAAGACCCCGCGGGGGATAGCGATGCGAGCGCCGAAGAACTCTACGAGCGCTACAGCGAGAAAGCGACCCGGTTGCTTGGCAAGCTGGGAGGTCAGATCTCTGTGCTGGGTAGCGTTGATCGCGTTGTTGTTGGACCCGAGATTCGAAACTACGACGTATATGCATTTGTGTTCTATCCATCAGTAGATGTCTTCGAAGTGATGTTCACGGCAAGAGAACGCGTCGAAGCGCAGGTTTACCAACGCGCGGGTTTGAGCGACGAAGGCTCCGCTGGCTACTGGGTGAAACCCTACCCAGAGTTTATTCCTGAGACCAAGTAAGGCCTGGACCACGATTCGATAATTCCTAATTGCAGTAGATTTTACCCCGCCCCCAATTATTCACTTATTCCTGTCCCCCCCCTAACGACTATTGAATACCCATTGAGGATGTGCTCTATTTGTGCTCGTTGCTTCCCTGGAGGATTAAACATGCAGTTTTACGACAACTTGAATGAATACGTACAGCAGGAGCGCAAGAAGCTAGATCAGCTTCTGCAAAAAAGTATCCCCGAAGTCGGCGTCATTCTCGATGTCTTTGGACCCAGCGACGATCAAGACGTCAGGAACAACCCAGGCGGGCACTCTGTCACACAACCGGTTGATCAACTCTTTGTTGATTGCCATGGGATTGAAGGAGACCGACATCGTTGTCTTACCAGGCAATCAACACCGCGCGAAACACCCTTGTATCGTCAGACGCGTTCAGAGATTGTCAACCGACGACAGTTGTTTGCTACGTCACCCTACGAGTGCGCTGTTTTAAGCGACCGCCTCGATGTCGAAGTGTCACCCCAGTTGCTTGGTGCAAATCTCCTCATTGGTCGCGAAGATGGCCGTGACTTCAGTATTTCCGATTTACCTGTAAACACCTATCTTGTCATCGCTCCGCCTGAGGCGACAGAAATGCCTGCCCCGCCCCTTGCAACCCTGATTCACCATGTACGACAGAAAGGTTGTGGCAGGACTGGTCGTGCCCTGGCTAAAGCCTATGATGACGAATCGCTAACAAAACGTTTTGTTGAGCATGCTGAGTCTCAACGGGGTATTTTGTGTGGCGTGGAATACCCTGTCAGT
>CAZJRI010000255.1:0-957 GCA_964548025.1 uncultured Pseudomonadales bacterium | reverse complement strand
GGTCAAAAGGTGTTCCTTAAGTTTCCTATGGGTTGTTGCCAGTGAGCATCCACGGAACATTGCGACCCCAATTATTCCAGCAGGGCCTGAAACTGTTCCCTTGAATTCGTGTTCGGGAAGGGAATTTGCGGTATATCCTTATCCAAAAATGCACACAATGGATCCCAACCCTTCGAGACTTCAAATACCAGCAGGTTGGATTGGTCGTCTACAAAACTCGCCTCAACTGACTCGTTGTGCCTGGTATAAACTTCAATCGCGTAACGACGATCTTTGAATTTACCGTTGAATATGTAATCAAGGACAATTGCTCTAGCCATGTTTAGAGCACCTCGAATTTCTTTTGGTGCACGCTCGGGATTCATCATGGCCTGGTAAAGAGATGCCTCAAGACTTTCGTACCAATCGTCTGGCTCTCTCTTGGTTAAAATCACTTTAGCATCGGGAAACGTGGCTCTGATTTCCCGCCAGAAAAAGCAAATAGGACTGTCCAGACCTGCTAAATAACCATCAAACAGCGCTCGCCAGTCCGGTTCTTGTTGCAAGGCTTTCATCCAGATTTTGACATCATCTGGTCTCTGGAAGATTTCCTCGCCGTGATAACAGGGGTCATAGCCCAACGTTTGCAGAGCATGCTTCAATGAATAAGTCCCTGTTCGAGAGAAACCCGCGCCAATTATTTTCAATATCAAATCCTCCCATCTGAACTAAAAAATAAACCTTGGGGTCGGTGTAGAATCTACATATAAATCACCCTACTCGCGCCAATCAGATCCATGTTTCGTGTAAAACTGAGATTGATTCGTCGGCCCCATATTATGCACTCGACGTGGAAGTGGATTACCTATTCTGCCGTGTATGAGGTAAACCAATTCTTCGCAGTCACCGAATTGTTGGGATTTTGTAAATTTTACACTGACCCGAATGGCACTTACTTAAGCTTCTTCGGATGACCAA
>CAZJRI010000254.1:0-4991 GCA_964548025.1 uncultured Pseudomonadales bacterium | reverse complement strand
CACCGCAAGCAACGCCGAGCGATCAAATGCATCATTGCCACTACTGTCTTCTACAGTGACATTCACAACTTCACCTGTTGGTACGAGAAAAACCCGAAGCAGTGCCTGCATACCATTTCGTGCACTCGGCGGCCTCGACCAGTTGCCTATGATTTCTCTTTGAATCTGTGCGACATAAGCCATTGCCTTCTCGTCATCCGTCACGGCCTTGCGTAACTTCTGCTCATCAAGGATAGCAAGAGAAAGTGATTCTTCCATCATCAACCGTTCCGTTTCCCTTGCTTCTTCGAGTTGTTTTTCGACACTCTTTCTATTCTCTTTCTCAGTTTCTACTTCTGCAACCGGGCTGCTCTCTTCTTCTACTTTCGCATTCTGAGCAGCAAGGGCTTTGAGTTTTTCTTCAAGGCGCTCCCTGGTGATCCGGGCCTGACGATCTGCCTCCTTCTTTTTCTCTGCTCGCCTTCTTCGATCACTTGCCGCTTTGCGTTCTCTCTCTTTTTTAACCCGGTGTGGATTCTGAGCGACTACCATAGCTTCAATATAATACGGTTCGATTTTGGCGGGAATTGTGATTTCGTTCCCTTCCCAGTTAATAAGCAACAGTGCGACTGCACCGGCATGAATTGAGACGGCGAGGACGAACGACAATATATATGAGTTAACCGAATTCATTCAATGATTGACCGGGCTCTATTGGTCAGGTGGTTCAGTAATCAAACCAACGCTCTTTGCACCTGCAATTTGCAGCACATTCATGAGATCCACAACAACACCATAACTCAGGTTCTGATCCCCCTCGACGAGGACCTTAATCTCCGGGTTCGCCTTGATAATCTTACTGGCTTTCTCACGAATCGCAGCAAGCTGCACCGGCTCATCCTCTTCTCCCACATTCATGTAATAGCTGTTATCTGCTTTGATCGAAACAACCAGGGTTAGTTCATCCTGACTTACATCAATCGCGCCTGATGATGCATTCGGCAGATCGACTTTTATTCCCTGAGTCATCAAAGGCGCAGCAACCATGAAAATAACCAGCAGCACAAGCATCACATCAATGTAGGGGACAACATTGATCTCTGCCATTGGTTTTCGCCGTCTTGCTTTAGCCATTCTTCAACCGCTACTCACTATGGATCGCGCGATACAGGATCCCGCTGAATTCATCAGTAAAAGCCTCAAGCCGGTTGACGATGACTTCTACCTGAGTCGAATATCGATTATAGGCAATAACCGCGGGAATCGCGGCAAACAAACCCATTGCAGTTGCTATCAACGCCTCTGATATTCCCGGTGCAACGATCGACAAACTAGCCTGCTCAACCGTCGCAAGACTTCTGAATGAGTTCATAATTCCCCAGACAGTACCGAAGAGACCGACATAAGGACTGGTTGAGCCGACCGTTGCTAAAAACGCCAGATGGGTTTCAAGCCTCTCTTCTTCCCTGGACAATGCAACCCGCATTGCGCGCTGTACATTTTGCATCATTCTCTCTGCATCAACACCTTCCTGTTTGCTCAGGCGGGAAAACTCCTTGAAACCGGCGGTAAAGATGTGCTCCATACCCATGGGGTCATCAGTGCGGGAATCCACCTCGACAAAAATATTGCGCAGATCCTTCCCCGACCAGAATTCATCTTCAAATTGAGCTGACTCCCTTTTCACGGTAGCCAGTGAAAATCCGCGCTGGAAAATCATCACCCAGGAAACAAGTGACGCGACTGTGAGCAAGGCCATCACGCCCAATACCAGAGGACTTGCATTCAGAATTATTTCGATAATTGATAACGGTTCGGTCACATCAATACCCGCTGATTATTGCTCTTCTTCATTAAACAGATCACCATCTTGTGGTTGTTTCATTCCAAAATGCGTATAGGCATTATTGGTCGCAACTCTTCCTCTTGGCGTGCGCATCATAAAACCCTGCTGAATCAGAAAGGGTTCATAAACATCTTCAATCGTATCTCTCTCTTCGCCAACAGCGGCCGCCAGGCTATCGATCCCAACCGGTCCACCATCAAATTTCTCAATCATTGCGAGCAGGAGCCGACGATCCATCTGATCAAAACCATTGACATCTACACTCAGCATATTTAACGCGAGGTCTGCAGTTTCTTTGATGATATTTCCATCAGCTTTTACCTGCGCATAATCTCTGACTCTTCGGAGCAGACGATTGCCAATTCTGGGCGTACCCCTGGCCCGCTTCGCTATTTCCATCGCGCCTTCAGGATCTATCTCGACATCTAATAGACCAGCAGATCGCTGAATAATTCGAGTCAGATCCGATACCTCGTAAAATTCCAGGCGTTGCACGATACCAAACCTGTCTCTAAGCGGCGATGTCAATAGTCCCGAGCGAGTCGTTGCACCAACGAGAGTAAAAGGGGGTATATCAAGTTTTATGCTACGGGCTGCAGGTCCCTCACCAATAGTAATATCCACCTGGTAGTCTTCCATGGCGGGATACAATATCTCTTCAACTGCGGGGGTCAGTCTGTGAATTTCATCTATAAACAGTACATCGCCTTCTTCAAGGTTCGTTAGTGCCGCAACCAGATCCCCTTTCTTCTCAATCACGGGGCCGGACGTTGATTTTATCTGCACGCCCATTTCATTGGATATGATATTGGCCAGGGTTGTCTTACCCAGCCCTGGCGGGCCGAATATCAGGGTATGATCAAGTGATTCCCGACGGCCTTGCGCAGCTTTGATGAATATCTGCATCTGTTCGCTGACAAGCGGTTGACCGACATAGGCATCGAACGTCTTCGGGCGAATCGCCCAGTCCTGGGATAATTCATCAGGAGTTGTCTCTGGCGTAACCAGACGATCAGATTCAATCATACAACGGTACCAGGCCTCTTCAGAATTCCCTGCTGTTCAATCAGTGTATTAAATTTTGCCACAATTTATTCTTGCCTGCCTGATCCAACCTTGTGAACGGTCTATTTCCACCAGCATGTTATTCCTCAGGTCAGTATTCTTAACGCCTGTTTGATCAGTTCCTCAACACTGGCATCTGTATCTTCTAACCCTGCCAGGGCTCTCGATGCATCCTGAGGTCTGAATCCTAGCCCGGTCAATGCGGCTTCAGCATCTGCCAGGTTATCAGGATTGGTCTCTACCAGCGCTTCAGTTTCCTGGTCTACGTCTGGTAGGCGATCCCGCATTTCAACAATCAGACGTTCGGCTGTTTTTTTTCCAACACCGGGCAATGCAACCAGTGACTTGACGTCATTGTCCCTCACGCATTGACTAAAAGCTCTCGCATCCACACCTGACAGGATCGTAATAGCCAATTTTGGTCCCACACCATTTACCTTGATCAGCGACCTGAATAACTCCCTCTCAGACAGGCTGCTGAAGCCGTAGAGTAATTGTGCATCTTCTCTAACAATCATCTGGGTATGCAGCAATACTTCATCCTCAACATCACCCAGTTGATAGAATGTGGTCAAGGGGACGGCAATCTCGTATCCAACGCCATTAACATCAACCAGGACCTCCGTTGGCATCTTCTCCAGAAGTCTGCCGCTAATTCTCCCTATCATGTATCGACCCTCACCAGTCGACCTCTCCTGAACTGATTAACGTCTGAGACTTTATTCAGACCGTACTGGGTGTTGATATGACATATCGCGATGGCAAGTGCATCGGCTGCATCAGACTGCGGATTTCCCTTGAGTTGCAGCAGGGTCCGAACCATGTGCTGAACCTGATCCTTTCCAGCCGAACCTTTGCCAACAACAGCTTGTTTGACCTTTCTGGCTTCGTACTCGAATATCGGCTTATCCTGATTCACTGCTGCGACGATAGCAACGCCACGTGCATGTCCCAGTTTAAGCGCTGAGTCTGCGCTTCGAGCCATGAAGATCTTTTCGATAGCAACCTCGGAAGGCTCGAACTTTTGAATAATTTCTGTGACACCAGAGAATATTTCTGCAAGCCTAATCGGAAGCGATTCACGGCCATTGGTTCGAATACAGCCACTCTCAATGTAGTGCAGTCGAGAATTTCCTCGCTTCTCCTTGCTGGACTCAGAATCGGTCTCGATAAGACCATATCCCGTCACCCTGGAACCCGGATCGATCCCAAGAACAATCGCCATGATTTTTCAAAATTCCAGTATCAGGTCTGGAGTTTATCATAGCAATCAACAGGTGTTGGCCAGTTCCTTCCAAGAATCAACTGTTAAGTAGAAACAATCAGAACAATTTGGAATTGGTGGCTTTGTCTATCAATCATGCGCCAGGGAAAGGGACGACAGACGTCAATCGCTCACAAATTATGACGACTGACAGGAACTAGCTAACGATCTCTGGAAAATCCGCATTGGTGAAGACATTTTGAACATCATCCAGATCTTCAAGTGTATCCAATAATCTTAAAATCTTCTCTGCAGTGGTTGAATCAACCGGGTTATAATTCTGGGGAATCATGGCGATTTCCGCGTTGTCGGATTGGTTACCACCGTCATGCATCGCGTCTTTTACAGCAAGAAAGTCCTCTGGCGCCGTCAGCACCTCAATTGAGCCGTCATCTTCTGCGATGACATCATCAGCACCCGCTTCAATTGCCGCTTCCATGATCGCATCTTCATCCGCACCAGGCGCGAAATGCAACTGGCCCCTTTTTTCAAACATATAAGCCACAGATCCGGTAGTGCCAAGGTTGCCGCCAGCCCTGTCAAAGGCGTGTCGGATTTCAGCAACCGTACGGTTCTTGTTGTCGGTCACGGTTTCCACGAGAATCGCTACACCGCCTGGTCCATAGCCTTCATAGGTCAAACTAGAAAGTTCTCCACCTTCAAGACCACCGGCACCTCTCTGAATAGCTCTTTCCATGGTGTCTTTGGGCATTTGTGCAGCCTTGGCTTTATCGACGATGGTTCGCAAAGAGGGATTATCTTCAATCACTCCGCCACCATCTCTTGCAGCAATCGTCAGCTCACGGATTATCTTGGTAAATACTTTCCCTCGCTTGG
>CAZJRI010000253.1:0-5081 GCA_964548025.1 uncultured Pseudomonadales bacterium | reverse complement strand
GTATATTCGACCAATTCCGGTGGCATAACTGAGTTTCGCCAGCCACTGGGAATACGATTCAGTGTTTTTGAATCGGCACGACGATCTCCCTGGGCAATCATCGCTGCAGCAATCGCTGCTTCAATCATCTCACCTCTATTGGGCTCCCTGCCTCTTGGCGGATCAATTCGCTCGATAAAGTCAGTCGTCGTATCTCCATCGAGGAAGGCCTGTTCACGCAATACCGAGACAAGAAAGTCCCGGTTTGTGACTATTCCCTGCAAGCGCGTCGTTTCCAGAACCCTTGCGAGTCTCAATGCTGCTTCAACCCGTGTAGGCGCATGGACGATTACCTTCGCCAGCATGGGGTCAAATTCAATCCCGACGACACTGCCTGTTTCAATGCCGGAATCAAATCGTGCATCGGCAACTTTTGAGCGTTCAAACAAGAGGACTGGACCTGCCGTTGGCAGAAAATCACTGGCAGGGTCTTCACCGTAAATTCTTGCTTCGATCGCATGGCCATTTATGGACAGATCTTCCTGCTCAACACTCAGGCTCTGACCCTGGGCAACAAGAATCTGTTCGCGAACCAGGTCAAGACCGGTAATTTCTTCGGTTATCGGATGCTCAACCTGTAACCTGGTATTCATTTCCAGAAACCAGAAATCATCTCCGTCCAGCAGAAACTCAACCGTCCCGGCAGATGTATAGCCAATGGCTTTCGCCGCAGCTACCGCAGCGGCGCCCATTTTTTCTCTCAATTCCGGGCTTACAGCCGGTGAAGGCGCTTCTTCAATGATCTTCTGGTGGCGTCTCTGAATAGAACACTCACGCTCGAAACAGTGCACCGCGTTGCCCTGTTCATCGCCGAGAACCTGTATCTCAACATGTCGCGAAGATGATAACCAGCGTTCCAGGAAGATGGTGTCATCGCCAAAGGATGCACCGGCTTCTCTTCTCGCACCTTCTACCGCTTCTTCAAGTTCCGCTTCTGATTCAACAACCCGCATCCCTTTACCACCACCACCGGCGGATGCTTTAACCAGCAGGGGATAACCTATATCTTTGGCAAGCGACTTTGCATCTGCACCAGCTTCAACTTCAGCCGACGGCAGGGTAGGCACACCCGCTTCAGTCATCAGGTTCTTCGATGAAAGTTTATCTCCCATCTTTGAAATCGCATCAGAATCCGGTCCAATCCAGATCAGACCTGCCGCTTGTACCGCTGCAGCGAAGGTTGTATTTTCAGATAAGAATCCATAGCCAGGATGCACTGCATCCGCGCCGGTCCTTTTTGCTGCAGCCAGAACCTTATCGTGATCAAGATAGGTTTCAAGTGAGCTTGTGCCATCCAGTGAAACAGCCTGATCGGCTTCCTGAACGAAGGGCTCACTGGCATCGCCGTCGGCATAAATTGCCACGGTACTGATACCCATATTGTGGGCGGTTCTCATGATACGTCGTGCAATCTCGCCCCGATTGACGATTAGTATTCGTTTGATATTTTTTGACATGATTACATCCGCCATACGCCGAAGCCCTTGGCGCCTTCAATAGTGTTGTTGTGACAGGCAGACAACGCAACGGCGATATGCTCCCTGGTATCACGAGGGTCGATAAGACCATCATCAGAAATAGCGGCAGTGGCCAACAGTGCCAGAGAACCCTCTTCCGCTGCGGCTTCTACTGCCTCTACGCGCTTGGCATCAGCTTCTTCATCGAAGGTCTGACCTCTGCGTTCCGCGGCTTCTCTTCCGACGATTGTCATAACACCTGCCATCTGCTTCGGCCCCATAACCGCAATCTTGGCGGTTGGCCAGATAAAGGTGAACCGCGTGCCGTAAGCTCTACCACTCATGCCGTAGTTACCCGCGCCATATGACGCTGCGGGAATGACAGAGATATGAGGGACAGTTGAGTTCGCAACCGCGTTGATCATCTTCGAACCATTCTTGGTAATACCGCCCTGTTCAAAATCTGTACCGACGATATATCCGGTGATGTTGTGCATGAACAAAAGTGGCACATCAATCTGATTGCAGAGTTGGATAAATTGAGTTGCCTTCTCCGCTGACTCGGACATCAGGGCACCATTGTTACCCAAAATGCCTATTGGGTACCCGTCAATAGATGACCAGCCACACACAAGCGTCGGGCCATATAGAGGTTTGAATTCCTCAAATCGCGAACCATCAACGATGCGTGCAATTACCTCGCGCATGTCGAATGGTTTCGTCAGATCCTTATTGACGATACCGAGCAATTCCTCCCGATCATAGATTGGCTCATCGGGTGGCATGCTCGGACCCGGTCCAAGCTTGCGCCAGTTGAGGTGTGAAACGACCTCCCGGCACATACGAATGCCGTCATGCTCGTCTTCTGCAAGGTAGTCTCCGAGGCCCGAGATCTGTGTATGCATCTCAGCACCACCAAGATCTTCAGGGTTGGCATCCTCACCAGTTGCCATTTTCACCAGTGGCGGGCTACCGAGAAAAACCTTCGATTGTTTCTTGATAAAAATATTGTAATCGCTCATTCCCGGCTGGTAAGCACCGCCCGCGGCAGATGCACCAAATACAACCGATATAGTGGGAATTCTTCTCTGCGACAATTCTGTGATCTCATAGAAAAGACGGCCAGATTCACCAAAGTGAGATGTACCGGCCGGAGTTTTGATTCGTGGAGGTGGCCCATCCCCCTTCGGACCTCTGGGGCCGCTGGCATTCCCGCGAAGGTCTGCACCGGCGGATTCTACAAATTGTACATAGGGCAAGCGATTTTCCCTGGCAATCTCCAGTCCCCGCATCAGTTTCTTGCTGTTCCATGCGTTGAAAGCGCCTGCTCGAACAGAAGGATCATGGCCGAGAATGACACACTCGGTATCTGCAATAATGCCTATACCAACGATGAATCCTGATCCAATCTTCACACCTGAGTTGTATGCAGCAAGCGGACTTACTTCGAAAAACGGCGAGTCCCGGTCAAGCACCAGCGAGATACGCTTGCGCAATGGCAACTTGTTGCGGGAGGCCAGTCTCTCCATAGCCTCCTGACCACCACCCTGGGCAGCCTCAGCATGTAGCCCTTCAATGTATTCAAGTTCTTCGAGCATCTCCTCGCGATTTCTTTGATACTCCTCTGAGCGAGTATCCAACTTCGATTTAATTATCTGCATGCGCCTCTCATTCTCTTCTGCTGGCCTTGACGGTCCCGTTCAAATTTCAGCCCAATGCTATCGTTGTCTAGGCTTCTAAACAAATATTTATAACATCCCCTTGTTTGACCGAGATCATGGATACGATGGAAATGAATCTGAGTCAGTCTCAACGGGCTAACTGGAGCATTGGTCGGGCTGGCCGCGATCGACCTTACGTCAGCTAATCTCCCATTTGAATCGATTAATTTCGATGCGGGGAGTATGCTCTCAAGGATAAATAGAACAATACCGAGGCTATATCCCATGAAGCTGCACAAACTTCTCCTGGTAATAACTCTCGCTATTCTGGCGCTCGAAAGTATCGCCGACACGCCGTCCGGCACTGACTATGTGACCTTCTGGTCGGGTGATATGAGGATATATTCTCAACAACCCAATACCGAAGTCACATTGATCGATATCGACACAGGTCTCACATTGAATATGCTCGCTGATCCCAGAATTTCGTGGGCAAATATCAACGGGACTTCCAGCAACAGCAATCCGTTTACGCTATCAACAGCAGGAGATCAGTGGAGAGGCAGGGGAGGAATAGGTGCACCAACCCAAGAGATCCGCGTTCGCATCCTCTCTGATGCACCGGTTACCGTATGGACCGGATCGAATCTTTCAGGCTCAAACGCGTGGGGTTCAATGATACCAAGCAGCGTATCTTCAACCGCCAGTTTCGGTAGCGAAGTCGGACGTTCCTTTACGGGATTCGTCGACAAGGAGATGGTCATCGTTGCCCCGGTTGGCAGTGGAAGTTCTCCAACTGAGATTGCGATTAACAATCTCACACTTGGATCGTCGGAAACATTGATACTCAATGCCAGCGTTCCAAATTGTCCTCCTTTCCCTGCACCTGCACCCGCCCGTTGTTATATGGTGAACAACAGCGAGGTTCAGGTGATCTACGCTAACGGTTTCACTGACAGCCGGGTCGTCGTTACCAGCACGGTTGATGCATCCGTTCTGGTTGGTCGAAATATATTCAGCAGGTCAAACTGGTCATATACCCCGCCTTCGTTTGCCAGCGGCGACGAGGGATCGGAATTGGGTACAGAGTTTTATTTCGTTTCAACCGACTCCATCACGATATTCCCCACGCAGGATGATACGAACGTGAGCATTACCGACCTCAGTGATGGTGATGACTCAGTCTTTGTAACACTCGCCAATGGTCAGCCAGGTGGCGCTATCCTTGATATCTACTCGGTGAGAACCACCGCCATGGTAACCCGTGCTGCGGGGCCCCAGGTTAATCTGCTGTCCAATGGCGGAAATCACATCGATGATGATGTGATTAAGGTGACTTCGGACAAACCCATCATCATCTACGTCGGTCCACCAAGAGATGATCCTGCTGAAATGGCAGATGTTGCTTTTTCCGTACCAACAGGTACTGACAGTCGCGTTGTCTATGCTTTCGCACAGAACTACGGGAGTTCCAACGATTTGCAGTTATTTGCCTTTCAGAGAGATACGCAGGTTACCATAACGTCACTTTCTGCCAGTCGGGGTTCAAAAGCCAAACACGATTTCGCCATCGATTTTGATGTATTACCAGGAACCAATCCACAGGTAAGTGTCAATGGTGGTGCTTTCGGTAGTTGTCCTAATAATGCGAGTGCAACCTGTACTGCGAAAGCGACCCCAGGTGATATTCAGCATTTTGGGTCCGGCCTCTGGCTTGGCGAACTCGTTAGAATAGAATCCAACAAACCCGTTACGGTCATTTCGGGAGATATAGACGGCTCTAATTTTGGTGCTTTTATCCCTTATGTATCTACCAGTAGCACCTTACCACCAGTTGCCGTGATTGCACCTCAGTCGACTGAGGTCTGTATTGGGGACCCTGTTACGTTCGATGGTACCGCTTCATTTGACCAGGACTCCATTG
>CAZJRI010000252.1:0-5179 GCA_964548025.1 uncultured Pseudomonadales bacterium | reverse complement strand
TAGGGACGACAATACTGACCACTGCTAACACTCCTTAGAAGAAAACGCCTGTTCCAATGAATCATAGCGCACATTATCACCCTGCTCCTTATAAAGTGATTTCAGCGGGCAAATGCTATTGTTATTCTCAGATGGCATTATTCGCAGGGATTCTTCAAACATACGAGCTGCCCGGTCTTTGTCATCCAGCCTCAACATAATTGATCCAAAGTACCCATAAAAGATGCCAATATCATCTTTAGGCAGTTCATCTGTTATTTGCTGTTCAGTTGCTTCTGCAAGTTCGAGCAGTTTTTCATGCTCAACCCTTGCGCCGGTAAAAAACACAGCTTCAAGGGTTGCCAGTTTGCCAGGGAAGGTAGACTGAAGACGCTGCATGCGGTCAACTTGTTTTTGTTCAAGACCTTCTACGCCAAATTCAAGGCTATAACGGGCATACTGGCGCGCGAATGCAACCAGAAGATTATAGACAAACTGTTGTTCGTGCAGGTCTGTTAGAACCTTGTTGTCGTGCAGTTCAAGCAGATAGTCCAGATAGGATTCAAATTCCGGCAGAAATTCATACTTCTGCGATCTCAGATTGTTGTAGCTATAGTAAAGACCATGGTTTGTACTGATATCGTAGTCACCCCTGATTGAAAAAACCGGGCGCGACTGCGCTTTGATAAACTTACTGGTGGCCTGCTCAACTTCCTGTTGGCTGACCCACATGCCTGCTAACCGGTTTGAAAAGACGAGTCCATCTCTGTCATACAGGGTGACATCAGAACGTACGCCTTCAACCCTGTTTAGAAATCCGACAGGCCCTATCTCGTTATCACCCCTTAGAAACAAAATAGCGTCCGCAGGGAGAGATTCAAGAATGATCCTGGCATATTCATCTACCAGTTTTGAACTTCCTCTGTCTATCTTCGGGTAATTGTAGACAGCAACTGAAACAATCAGGAGAAACATAGCCAACAATTTGTATCTGTCGTAACGGCCCGGAACAAGTTCAAGCAACCAAATCGTTCCAATCGAGAGCCAGATTGCCAGCGAAGAATAGGCGATGAGCGCATAAGGTCTGAAAATCGCCTGTTGGACTATCTCAAATTTCAGATCCAGCATCGTCATCAGCAGATAAGTCGTGGAAAGAAAAATCACAACAAGTGAAAGTGAATACTCTAAATATAGCTGCTTGAATGATCGGTAAAGCCCCACAAGGATAACAGGGGCTGCAACCAGCCCAAACTGAAAAAGGGATTCCGGGACCAACCAGAAGTAATACTGGATCTTGTCTGAGAAGACCGCACCTGCCCTACTGTCGTTGTAATAACTTCGCGACACATAGTTTATGAACTCTTCCGCCGAGACCGGACCAAAGACTGCGATCTCAGGATTCTGATTGGTCAGCAATAAAAGATAGGGAGCAAGACCTAAAAGAAACAGACCGATGGTGCCAATCCAGAATACGGCACTTTGCATCTGTTCCCATATGTTTGATCGGACAACAAAGACGACACTCAACAGACCAAGACAGGAAAGCACAAACAATGGCCAGTGATTCGAGATCGCAAGCCCGGTTGTAAGACAAAGAACGAACCAGTAGCGAATATCCTTTGACTGAGAGAACTTCAGCAGCAGCCACCAACACAGCATGAACATGAGTGCAGCCAGGCTATAGACTTCGATAATTATTGCCTGCGACCAGAAAGTCGCAGACAGTGAATAGCTCATGGTAGCGATTAACGCTGTATTCTGGCTCGTGGTCATCAGCAATACAATCTGGTAGAAGACCAGGATCGTACATACGGCAAAAACGACTGAGACCAGATTGCCAATAACCACCGACGGCGATATCGTCATGGCATTGCATAGCATTGTAAAAAGCGGGTATCCCGGTGGATGGGAGATGCCATCAAGATGGCAAACCATTTGAAAAAGTCCGGCATCCTCCAAAGTTATTGATCGTGGCATCGTCAGAAGATAAAAAACGAGAGCTGTGATCAGAATAACTGCTAGATGAACTCGCTGGAGCATTAATCAACCTGTCCTGAATCCCGACATATTCAGTTTAGACGAATGAGGATGGAATCTAACATAGATATTCAGTCAGCCAAAACGGTTAGTAGCTACCGCTCATCGTCAAAACAAAGGCCTTTGTCGAGATATCAACATAATTGCACAGGTTAGTTTATCTTGTGCTTCCTTGCCTTCGATGAGCGAAGTGACCAACAGATCCCAAACCAGATGTGAAGCATTTCACAATTTAGGAAATCGAAGGCATCAATGTGACTCAAATCACAATAATACCCGGGAAATCAGCTACATTTAGTTGCAAAGGAAAGCACATAAGAAGGTATCAGATGATGAGAGTTAGCCCGGAAACAAGCACTGCAGATATCATGAATTCTTGTTGCGTCGTCGCATTCTTCGTCGTCGTATTGGCAAGCCTGCTCAATTGATTGACCCGGCAGTCTGACTCAAATCACGCCCTTGCGCGGATTACTTGTTGAGTCGCACGATCTCCATCAATCCCGTCAGGATGAGATCAGGCACGACATGATCAAACAACTTCTCCCTGTTAAATAATTGAGCAAAACCCCCGGTTCCGATAATGAGCGGTGGTTCATCCGCAAAAACCTCTTCAGTAATGCGACTTACCAATTCCTTAACCATGCCTACATTTGACCAATACAAACCAGCCTGGATACTCTCGACGGTTGACCTCCCGACACCGGAAGAAGGTGGTACGATTTCAACAGAGGGCAACTGAGCGGTTTTGGATTCAAGTGCGTCCATTGCGAGGCGTACGCCCGGTAATATATTACCTCCCAGAAATTCCTTATTTTTTGTCGTTGCGCATAAGGTTGTTGCCGTACCAAAATCCGCAACGATTAAATTCCTGTCGGGATGTAATTTAACAGCACCAACTGCATCCGCAATGCGGTCTGCCCCGACCTCTTTTGGGTCCCGGTAGAGAATTTTCAAACCCGTTTTGATGCCTGGCCTCAGCACCAGCGGATCAACATTGAAATATTTCTGACAGCAGGCTCGAAGAGAATAAAGCAGGTCCGGTGCCACGCAACAGATAACGACTGAACTGATATCATCAGGGTCAATGTTGTTTTCTCTGAGTACAGTTCTAAAAAACACGCCCAGTTCATCAGAAGAACCCCTGGTTTGGGATGCATGCCTGAACTGAGCCTGCAGGTAATCACCCTTAAACACACCGCCATAAATCTGGCTATTGCCAACATCCAGACACAAAATCATTATCGAACCTCGTCTACCGGAACGTTATCTATCAATCTGACACTACCCAGACTTGCTGCTGCATACCGTCTACCTTCGAGTGTCTGAATATAGTCCACATCAAAACCCAGCGTATCCAATTGACCCGCGACTTCCACATCAGGTACGTCTTTGACCAGGGCCTCATGTAATTTCGGTGCCAGTTCACGTGACTCTTTGTCGAGATTCAGATTCCTGGAGGAGAGCGCCAGACCATCTGATTCCCTCACGGTCTCGCACCCAACGATTTCAACGTCCATAAAGAACGCTTCAACCATACCCCTGATCAACCGATACTGTTGGAAGTCTTTTTCTCCGAAGTATGAGTAGTTCGGTCTAACGATATTCAGGAGTTTCATCACGACTGTTAAAACACCGGTAAAGTGGCCGTCCCGATGAGCGCCACAGAGTTGTTTGCTGAATTCCGTTTCGTGAAGCTGATAGCGAAATTCATCAGGGTACATCTGCTGGTAATCCGGCATAAAAACAAAATCAACACCCAGCTCTTCAGCAAGTTTTAGATCCCCATCCAGGGTATCAGGATACTTCTCAAGATCGCTGGCGTTATCAAACTGGGTTGCGTTGACGTAGATGCTGATTACCGTCAGATCACATTCCCGTACGCTTCGCTCAATCAATGCAGCATGTCCGGTATGCAGGGCACCCATTGTTGGCACAAAACCGATGCTGCCCTGCAACTCACGACGTTGCTCCCGAAAGTCCGAAATGGACTTTATGATCTTCATCGATAGGACTCCTGCAGGCTTGGATAGGCTTCTGTCACAACGTCGGAGCAGAAATCGTTGACCGCATTTCTGATCATGCTGTGGCTGTCTGCATATCGCCTCAGAAACTTCGGAGAAAACCCAGGATCAGCGCCCAGCAGATCCTGAAGTACGAGTACCTGACCATCTGTATACGGACCGGCACCAATACCAATGGTTGGAATACCAATCCGCTGCGACACGCAGCTACCGAGTTTGGTTGGGATGCATTCCAGTACAACAGCGAAACAACCAGCTCTCTCAAGTGATTTGGCGCCTTCAATCAATCTGGCAGCATCGTCTTCGCTCTTTGCCTGCACACGATGGCCACCCAGATTGTGAATAGACTGGGGGGTCAGGCCCAGATGCCCCATAACGGGAACCCCCGCTTCAACAATGTGCTGAATCAGTTCCACCTGATGAGTATCTCCTTCAATCTTTACAGCACTCGCACCAGCCTGCATAAACCGATGCACTGTATCCATGGCAACTTCCAGCCCTTTACTGCAGCTCAAAAAAGGCATATCAGCGATCACGAATTTGTCCGGCGCACCACGTGCAACTGCACTAACGTGCAATTCCATCATCTCGGTAGTTGCATGGACGGTTGAATCATAACCGTGCATCACAACGGCCAGTGAGTCACCGACCAGGATGCAGTCAATATCAGTTTTGTTCAGGATTTTGGCGGACCAGTGGTCGTAACAGGTCACCATGGAGATTTTTTGTTTATCGCTCTTGAGCTTGCCAAAGGAATGAATATTCATCGTCTGTCTCCGGTGGCACCGGATACGGCAAAAGACGTCGCAGGCTTCAACTGGCCTCTTATCTCGTTTCTGTCGCTACCTCTTCCACGAGATTAGGTAGTAGGTTGTCGGTACCTGTCCTTTACTGGATCAAGTCCCACATTAATAGTCGTTTATATGTGAGTTTTCGTCTCCGCCCAGGGGATCGAAGCGAGGGTTGAGAATAGGGGAAATAGCCAGAATTGTCTAGCCGATATTAACCCGAAATCCGGCACTCTGGCATGTTGTATGCAGGTCACATTCTGCTAGAATTGCGCCTCCCAAGTCAGTCACCTGGCAGAGGGCCTGTAGCTCAGTTGGTTAGAGCAGTGGACTCATAATCCATTGGTCGAAGGT
>CAZJRI010000251.1:0-5198 GCA_964548025.1 uncultured Pseudomonadales bacterium | reverse complement strand
GAGGTAGTTGTATTTTGCTTCCGCTTTTTGGGTCTGGTAGGTCAGACGATCATCAACAGGGCCATGATAGACAACCTTTCTGCTTGATGGATCAATAACATAGACTTCCGCGGTTCTTGTGACACTTAGGGACTCACCGATGAGCTGATGTTCATCAACCAGAACCGGGATGTCGTAGTCGAATTCCTCTACTTCAGCAGTAATCGTTGCTGAATTATCCTGAATATTTGAATTTAACAGGAAGAATTTGACGCCCTTGTCGACATAATCGTCGCGAACATCCTTGAGTGCTGGAATTGCGTTTCTTACGATCGGGCAACCATTACCCTGGGTCATCAGTACGACAGCAGATGCATCCTGATAGTAAGAAAGCTGATGGGCTGCGCCAGTATGATCCAGTAGTTGAAAATCACCCACACGCATGCCGACAATATCCTCTATGCCGGGGTAGCTGGTCTTTTCCAGTTTGGCGGTTTTCGCTGCTGCCGGGACGGCAGCCTCAGATGACTTGCCTGATTGCTGGCCGCATCCACTCAGCAAGATCAATAAACTAATGGAAACCAGCGTAATTGATCGGTTTGTTAAATTGGAAACTTTCATCCTATTCCTCCATATCCACAGGGGTGAAAATATTGCCGCTTCACTTCAGCCTGATCAGAATTTGATATGAAAGGTATGACCCTTCTTAAGTCATTGATTCATATGGAATAATAAGAAACAACAATGAGAAGAAGCCTACGAATATCGTAAATCCAGGAATTTTGATCAGGGATTTTTGAGTTAGGTGCCTTATATTGTTACAAACAGGTGACTATTTCCAGTGGATGCGTTGTTTGATTTGAACCGACTCGAGCGTCGGGGGCTGACTCTTGTCTCTTTCCCGGTGGATTTAACCTTTAACGTCGATTTTTGTCACCGCATGCGGCAATTCAGAAACATCGGTGATGATCGCATCCGCTTCAAATTCACCAGGTGCTTTCTTACCTCTGTCCATCCAGATAGTGCGCAAACCTGCCTTTGTCGCCGCGTCGACATCCAGCTTCGGATCATCGCCCACGTATATCATCTCTTCCGGTTTGATTCGCGTGTGTTCCAGGGCTGCGAAGAAGAGATTATGTTCCGGTTTTGGCGCGCCAACATCCTCTGCCGAGAATGCAAAACTGAATATTCGGCCCAATCCCATTCGCATAATATCTGCGTTGCCGTTGGTCAGTGCACCCAGCGTGTATTGGGTTGCCAGTTCGGCAAGCACCTCTTCTGCACCTTCGAATAGTTCAATCTGATTGCGGGCATGAAGAAATACGTCCATGGCCCGATGGGACTGATCTGTTGCGATAGAAGCATCAATCCCACTTTTGTGAATCGCCCGTTCAATAATGCTGCGCCTGAATTCGGTGACGCTATTCATAAGGTGAGGATTTTCGTCCACTACCTCTTTGCGCAGTTCTCGCATGCTGGTAACGGTATATTGAAGGCCTGCTACATTTGCTGCCAGCCATTGATCCAGTGCCGCTTCGGCTTGAAGAATAACAGGAACAACATCCCAGAGCGTATCATCCAGGTCAAATGCGATAACTTTAATCATTCGTGGCTAACATCTTTTGGTTTTCTTTGGGCTCGTGGATGGGCCTTGTCGTAGACCTCTGCCAGATGTTGAAAATCCAGGTGAGTATATATCTGGGTTGTCGAGATGTCTGCATGACCTAACAATTCCTGGACGGCGCGGAGGTCCTGGCTTGATTCCAGCATATGGCTGGCGAACGAATGACGTAGCATATGAGGGTGTAGCTTCCCAGCGATGCCTTTGGATCTAGCCCATTGACGAACCCTTTCCTGTACTGACCGAGGGCTAATCCGATTACCGCGCTCGCTGATGAACAAGGCGTCCGGATCGTGAATAGCCTGGCTTTTGGCGGGTAAAGTTTCTCTGAGGAGTAGCCAGTCGTTGATAGCATCAAGTGCAACGGCACCCACTGGCACAATTCGTTCTTTTCTCCCCTTGCCGAGAACACGAATGGAGCCATCCCGAAAGTCGATACTATTCAAATTTGCCCCAACGAGCTCTCCCAGTCGCAAACCTGAAGAATAAAATAACTCGAGCATCGCGCAATCCCTCAGATTGTGCCAGTGAGCCTTTCCATTTGATGTTGATTTTTTATTTAGCAATTGCGAAACCTGGTCAGTATCCAGTGTCCTGGGCAGTCTCTTTTGACCTTTTGGTGCATTAACTTCCAGTGCAGGATTATTTTTAGCCAGTCCTTCACGAATCTGATAATGATAAAAAGTCCTGATTGCCGAGAGGCGTCTCTGTTGACTCTTTGCTGATATGCCGTGGCGGTGATTATGGGCAATATATGATCGAAGTTGATGTCCTGCAAAATTTGCCCAATCAGTAATGCCCTGGTCTTCGAGATAAGCTGATAGGTGAACCAGGTCCCTTCGGTATCCGGCAATCGTGTTCCCGGACTGACCGCGTTCATTGGTGAGGTGAGAAAGAAAGTCTGCTATCGCATCGGCCAGCATTTTGCGACTCATGGCATGCTATTTCAGGTCAACATATCGGGGTAGCAGGCGAGACAGGATATCTGCAATCAGTCCGACAAATAGTGTTCCCATACCAGCTTGAAAATAGTCGGCATCACTGCTTCCAATCGCCAGTAAAGCAATCTGTTTCTTATCCCGTCGGATGGAAATCACCGCAGCGGATTTCACTTTTGAACTCTGATGTCTAAATAGAAAATCCTGCTCTGCTGGTCTGAGTACACCCAGTGTTGGCTTTTTACTCTTCATTAATCCTGCCACGTATTCCCTGGCGGCTGTTTCGGAAACAGCGGAGGTGAAGTGATTCACCTGTTTTGCCTCGTCATTGAATGCAATAAGGCTATAGGCGCTACATTTGAAATCTTTACGAAAGCTCGCTTCGAGAGCTGAGAAAAATGCTTCGCTCGATGTTGCTTCTACCAATGACAAAATCAATCTTTGGCATTTGTTGAATATTAATTCGTTATTTTTGGCTGTTATAACGTATTCATCGAGGCTCTTTTTTGCCTGCAGATTGCGCTCCCTCAGCAATGAGACCTGTTTTTCTATGAGAGAAATTGTGCCGCCTTGCTGATGAGGGAGATTCATTTCGAGTAGCAATGGGTCGCGGTCTAGAAAAAAGTCAGGGTTGTTGTGGAGAAAATCAACTACAGCACTCTCGTCGATATCGGTACCTGTCTTATTCGCTTTTACGGTCATACCTGTGCGCTTCGGCTCCCTTTATTGCTCCCGTCTCGTTGAGCAGGTTATATATGTAAACGACCCTCATACACCCGGCATGCTGGTCCTGTCATCATAACCGGCGAATCATCACCTTGCCATGTGATTTTGAGGTTTCCACCGGGAAGCGCAACGTTGACTGTTTCATCGAGCAAACCCTGTAAGCGGCCTGCAACGACCGCTGCACAGGCTCCTGTACCGCAGGCGCGGGTTTCGCCAACGCCCCTTTCGAAAACTCTGAGGCGAATGCTATCCCTTGATAATATCTGCATAAAACCGACATTGACTCTTTCGGGGAATCGCGGGTGTTTTTCGATGGCTTCACCAAGTTGGGCAACTGGCGCACTGCTTACATCATCAACAACGAGCACTGCATGAGGGTTGCCAATATTAACGCCTGAAATCTGCAGATGTTTTTCTGATCCGCAGAGCGGCAGACAAACCTTGATATCATAAAGAATCTGAGGTTCGTCGGCGATAAAGGGAATGCAGTCTGGCTGGAGAATGGGCGCGCCCATGTTGATGGTGATATTGCCATCTTTTTCCAGGGTGCATTCAATCGTTCCCGTAGAAGTTTCCAGTTTTATCTGGGTCTTGGTTGTCAGTCCGCGGTCTCTGACAAATCGCAGAAAACACCTGGCGCCATTACCGCATTGTTCAGCTTCGGACCCGTCTGCATTGAATATGCGATACTTGAAATCCACTTCGGGATCATCCGGCGGCTCTGCAATCAGAAGCTGGTCAAAACCAACGCCCAGCCTTCTGTCAGCAAGTGCCCGAATTTGCTCTGGCCCAATAGTGATATTCTGGCTGATTAAATCCAGCAGCACGAAATCATTTCCCAGTCCGTGCATCTTGGTGAATCGAAGTAACATGATTAAGCCGTTTCCTGTTCAGGCATGTGACGGTTTCAGTTCAATTAACTTCGTAAGGTTACCCACGTAATAAGTGAATGCAACAACAAAGTGATGCTGTATTCATGTGGCATACAAATATAAAAGCCATCGTTCAAAACAATGCCACAGACCTGGGTCAGACCATCTTGCCGCCAAAGACGGAGAAGAAGCGAATTGATGCGCTCATCGGTTTTATAGCCAGCGGCATACAGGCATGGCGTCTTTCCTGAGGTACTCAGGCAGTACTATCAATTGTTTGAAAAATTACCCCCGGATTGAGTACTAAAGTACTCGTTCCGGGGGAAAACCAAGTCAGAAGCTTGAGCAGGTATATGTTCTACCGTAACCCTGGCTACTAACCCAGTCTGAACTCCAATCCAATCCCGGTACTCCACTGGAAAAATCCTCTGCCTCAGGGCAAGAATTGGAGGTAGTGGTAAGGACAGTTCCTGATGCGTATCCAAGCGCCTGGCAGAGTGCCATCGCATCCGCAGCCTTGTCCGGTGCATTACAGATGGCGTTTGGATTGCTGCTGCTACAACAGCTAACAGATGTTGGCGGAGACATTACATCCGCTGCGGCATTTCCGGGATCTACCAGGGCACGGAGTGCGCCAGCGCCCGTAGTACCGAATTGAAGTGTCCCGGCATTGGTATCCTCGGTACAGAAGAAGCTTGATGCAGCACAACCGTTGCCATTACAACCCAGGAAGTGGAGTGTACTGTTGGTTCTGCTGCGAAGATCGAGTCCGGTCGCAGGTTGTCCCCAAACCGTACCGTTAAACAAAAGTTCTCCACAAGTAGCAATCGGCAATGGTGGATCCTCACCCAGCAGTTCGAACAGAAGGTCAATCTGCTCCTGAAGTTCTGCTGAGTTATCAGGTCCTGGAGGCCCAGGAGGTCCTATGTCACCCTTATCCCCTTTGTCTCCTTTATCGCCCTGGTCACCTTTATCGCCCTGGGCACCTTTATCACCCTGATCACCTTTATCACCCTGATCACCTTTATCACCCTGATCACCTTTATCGCCCTGATCACCTTT
>CAZJRI010000250.1:0-5210 GCA_964548025.1 uncultured Pseudomonadales bacterium | reverse complement strand
ACCACCGACCCCAGCATTATGAATGCTGTGCTCTAACCAGCTGAGCTACATAGCCACACTTAAACCTGTCTGCTTTCCGAACGTATGGGTCACCCGGTCGGGTTCTTTCCACTTGGTTCTGAGAGGACGCGAATTCTCCAATTTCAGGCTGTTAATGTCAAGAATTCCCGCATTCCGGGCGGGTTCATGGCTCATCGTCCGGGTCTGATTCGTATCGGCATCCATAGCCGTATATCATCAGACCCAATCAGGCACCGGATACAGGACTACTACTCATGAAAATCGGATTTTTTGCTACCTTTATGTCTCCTCACAGCACTCCCGAGATGCTGGGTAATTTCGCCAGGCAAGCGGAGGAGACGGGGATTGAATCGCTCTGGATCGGGGAGCATGTGGTGCTTTTTGATGAGATGGAGTTTCCGTATCCGGGTAGTCGGGATGGCAAGATACCTGTGCCTGAGGGTGGCGGCCTGCTTGATCCGGTTGCGGCCATTGGTTATATGGCCAGTTGCACGAGCAAACTCAGGTTCGCGACGGGTATTACGCTGATTCCGCAGCGCAATCCGGTTTATACGGCCAAGGAGTTTTCTACCCTCGACTGGCTGACGAACGGCCGTGTTGACCTGGGTGTGGGTGTTGGCTGGTGCAAGGAGGAGGTGCTTAATTGCGGTTATAGCTGGGAGGATCGGGGCAAGCGGTGTGATGAATTCCTGGAGGTGATCAGGCGTTTGTGGACGGATGAGCTTGCATCGTTTGAAGGGGAGCACTTTACCCTGACGGAATGTCGGATGGACCCTAAACCAATTCAGAAACCGCACGTGCCCATGATTATAGGTGGGCACAGCAAGGCTGGCCTGCGGCGAGCGGCGGAATTCGGCAGCGGATGGTATGGGTTCAATCTTGATCCGGCATTAACCGCAAGATCGCTCACTGATCTCGACGAGGCACTGGCAAAGAAAGGCAGATCACGGGATGATTTCGAGATTGTGATTACACCGCCCTTTAATGCAACACCCGATATGATTAAGGAATTCGAAGATCTTGGCGTTGATCGGGTCGTGCTGCATTTAGGCAGCCAGAAGCAGGAGAGACTGACTCAACGTCTTGTGGAGGCTGAGAAGTTTATTGCTGCCTGATGGGGTCGAAGGCTAGCGCCAAGACTCAGACATTAAACCGGAAGTGGATCACGTCGCCATCCTGAACGTGGTATTCCTTGCCCTCAAGCCGCCACTTGCCTGCTTCTTTGGCACCAAGTTCACCATCGTTGCCGATATAGTCGTCAAAGGCGACTACCTCAGCGCGGATAAATCCTTTCTCAAAGTCGGTATGAATGACACCTGCCGCCTGGGGTGCAGTGGCATCTTTGCGGACCGTCCAGGCACGCACTTCTTTTGGCCCGGCGGTGAAGTATGTCTGCAGGCCGAGTAGTTTATATCCGGCGCGGATTACCCTGTCGAGCCCAGGTTCGGTCATGCCAAGGTCCGAGAGAAATTCCATCTTTTCATCGTCTTCGAGTTCCGCGATCTCGGCTTCAAGCTTGTTGCAGATAACGACAACCTCGGCATCTTCTGTCGAGGCGATATCCCTGACGGCATCCAGATATTCGTTATCTTCAAAGCCGTCTTCATCCACGTTGGCGATGTATAAAACAGGTTTCATCGTCAGCAGATGTAAGTCTCGCAATTCGAGCATCTGCTCATCATTCACATCAAAGGTTCTTGCCGGTTTGCCCTCATTGATATGTGCCTGGATCGCTTCAAAGAAACTTTTACTGGCGATGGCATCCTTGTCACCACTCTTGGCGACCCGGTTAACACGGGTGATGGCTTTTTCAATCGTCTCAAGGTCCGCCAGTTGGAGTTCGGTATCAATGATCTCTATGTCTCGCGCCGCATCAATACTGTTAGATACATGGGTGACATTTTCATCATTGAAGCAGCGCACCACATGGGCGATTGCATCTGTCTCACGGATGTTGGCGAGGAACTGATTACCCAGTCCTTCTCCTTTCGAGGCACCGGCAACGAGACCGGCAATGTCCACGAATTCCATCGAGGTGGGGATGATGTTTTTCGGGTCAACAATTGCGGCAAGTTGATCGAGGCGACTGTCCGGCATGGGCACGATGCCTGAATTCGGCTCAATCGTGCAAAAGGGAAAGTTCTCGGCTCCCACACCTGCCTTGGTCAGCGCGTTAAACAGGGTGGACTTGCCTACATTGGGCAAGCCGACGATACCGCAATTAAAACCCATCTACGCCTCTCCGGCCCGGAAGCCATTCAATTCATTCATCGCCTGATCCATATCGCCTTTCACGGCCAGGGGCAGAAATTTAAGGGCCTCATCTATACATTCATAGACGATGGCTTCATCGGCCCGGCTGACCTTGCCAAGCACATGGCCGATCACTTCAGACTTATCACCAGGGTGGCCGACGCCAATTCTCAACCGGTTAAAATCCTGATTACCACCAAGACACCTCGCTATGTCACGCAAGCCATTATGCCCTGCCAATCCGCCACCTTTCTTGAACCGAATAACGCCGGTTGGCAGATCCAGTTCGTCATGTACGATCAGAATCCGTGGCGCGGGTATCTTAAAGAAATTGGCAATTGCGCCAACGGCCTTGCCGCTTTCATTCATGAAGGTATTAGGAAGTAACAGGCGGATTTCTCCGGACTCATACTGCGTGGTTGCAGCCCGTCCGAAGAATTTCTTCTCATCTTTGAATGTTGCGCCCTGTTGATCGGCAAACCGGGAGACAAACCAGTTACCCACGTTGTGATGGGTTCTGGCGTACTTCTCTCCCGGATTTCCGATACCAACAATGAGCTTCAGAGGCGAGCTCATGGATCTTATCCAGTTACTAGCTAGTCTTCAGAAGGCTCTTCATCTTCAGAATCAGTTTCGCCTTCAACATCTTCAGCACCTTCCTCTTCATCAGTTATTTCGTCTTCTTCAACAATCGCTCTTGTTACGACGACAGAAACAACCACCTGGTCATGGTCTTCACCCAGTTCCAGTTCCGGCACCGTTACACCTTCTGGTATAACGAGATCACTCATATGAAGTGATTGACCGAGGTCCAGTGATTCAACGTCTACCTCAATAAACTCAGGCAGATCACCAGGCAGACAGCTAATCGGCAGAGAGGTCATCACGTGAGAAATCATGCCACCTTCCTGCTTAACGCCAACGCAGGCGTCTTCGTTGATAAAGTGCAATGGCACGTCTACCTGAATCTCCTGGTCCATCTGAACCCTCAGAAAGTCAGCGTGCATGATGAGTTCATTTGCTGGATGTCTCTGCAATGATTTAACAATCGCGTTTTCGCTCTTGCCAGCAATCTTGAGGTTGATGATATGAGCGAAAAAAGCCTCGTTCTCGCACGACTTTTCCAACACATTCTGTGGAATTGATAATGAAACCGGATCTTTACCTGCACCATATAGAATTGCAGGGACCATTCCGGCATTCCGACGCAGGCGGCGGCTCGCACCTTTCCCCAGATCGGTACGTACTTCGGCGCTAAGCTCGAATTCGTTTGCCATCTTAGTTCTCCAAACTATTCCGGATTAATATCCGGAAACAAAAAATGCCGGGGTTACTGCGACCGTAATTCCCGGCGTATGTGAACACATTTAAGTATTCTTATGCTGACGTGAAGGTCAGCTTCAACCGCCATTAAACCAACTTCAGAATAATGCGGGTTGAATTCTCTTACTGAAGAGTGCGCTTAATGATTCTTCATTACTCACTCGTCGTATTGATTCAGCCAGTTCATCAGCAATGCTGAGTTGCCTGATCTTCTGGTTGCTTTCCGCTTCTTCTGAAAGCGGTATCGTATCTGTAACTACCAATTCATCAATGGTTGATTTTTCAATATTTGCTATTGCAGAGCCCGACAACACCGGGTGCGTGCAATAGGCAACAACCTTTGTTGCGCCGTTTTCTTTAAGTGCATTCGCCGCAGCACACAAGGTGCCAGCCGTATCAACCATATCGTCTATCATGAGGCAGGTTCGACCTTCGACTTCACCAATAATATGCATAACCTCAGACTCGTTCGCCTTGGGTCGTCTTTTGTCTATTATTGCAAGATCGGCGTCATCCAACTGTTTGGCTATGGCGCGCGCTCTAACAACACCTCCCACGTCAGGAGAAACAATAACCAGGTTGTCGTAAGATTTTCTTTCAATATCTAACAATAAAACTGGTGTTGCATATATATTATCTACCGGGATATCAAAAAAACCCTGGATCTGATCAGCGTGCAGATCAATTGTTAATACCCTGTCTATTCCCACACTGCCCAGCATATCGGCAACAACCCTTGCTGTAATCGGCACCCTTGCCGACCTTACCCTTCTGTCTTGTCTCGCATAACCGAAATAGGGTATTACCGCTGTTATCCGGGTCGCCGACGCGCGATGCAGGCAATCGGCCATGACGATCAACTCCATCAGATTGTCATTGGTTGGCGCGCAGGTTGGCTGAATGACGAATACGTCTTTACCGCGCACATTGTCCTCAATTTCTACACTTACCTCGCCGTCGCTGAACCGACTGACTTCGGCGCTGCCGAGATCCATTCGCAGGCGATCTACTACACGGTTCGCCAGCACCCGGTGAGCATTGCCAGTGAATATCTTTAACTCAGCCACATTGAATTTCCGAAGTAGATTTGAAGTTAAGTATGGCTGGGGTGGCAGGACTCGAACCTGCGCATGCAAGGATCAAAACCTTGTGCCTTACCGACTTGGCGACACCCCAATCTTTACACGATTAACCTTTCGTAGCGGACTGCTTCAACCGATTCACTGCTTCCAATAAGGGCGAATCATTCAATCCTTCAGCGACAAAAGACTGCCAATTTGCGGGAACCTCCCGCTTTACAGCTTCTGCCTCCTCTTTGGATCCAAAGTCTAAAAACACACAAGATCCCGTACCGGTCATTTTAGCAGGGCCCCATTTGTTTAACCACAAAATGGCCTCGTCGACCTCGGGATAAAGCTTGCGGGCAATTTGCTCGCAATCGTTGCCGGACCCCAGCTCCAAAAAGCGCGCTATTGTGATAGGTGCTGAGTCTCGTGTCAAATCGGGATGAGAAAAGATTTCTCTGGTTGAAATCTCGCATCCCGGCTGGATCACCAGAAAGTATTTATGGGGCAGATTCAGCACCTGTAATTTCTCGCCAACTCCTTCTCCCC
>CAZJRI010000249.1:0-5246 GCA_964548025.1 uncultured Pseudomonadales bacterium | reverse complement strand
TGATATAAAACAGTTGATACCCATCTAGAACCTGTTTATCTATCGCGTCGGCCACGTCCTCAGGGGTTTGAAAATCTCCCTTAAGAAGACGTCCAAATCTCAGATATACCTTCCCTTTGAAATCCCCAAGCCCCATCGCCAGACTTTTCAGATCTTCATCGGCCGGTTTCTCGTAACTGCCTGTCTGGTCGATCGTATACAGTTCCCTGGCCTTTAGATAATCACAGGGATCGTATTCATAGGCGATTGAGACAGGAATAATCCTGAGCTTTTCTACTATTTCCGATAATGGACGTTTGCGCTCCGCCAGCGAAAACATTTTGATGATGGCTGCATCGGTTTTATCTATCCCATCTTTTGCACGGCCTTCACTTTGAGCTATCCAGATTGACTCATTATCGCTGATGGATTGATGAATATATCTTGAAGACTGGAGCATTGCTGCATAGATTTTTTTTGTACCCTTCTCGGACCTTCTGATAAAGAAACTTTTATTGAGTTTCATTAGCGCAGTTGCGAAATCTCGTTGAACCAGATTGTCACCAACCGCGATTCGAACTGTAGCCAGGTCGGATTGCCACAGGGCATAGTCCACCAACATGGAGTCGCCAGCTATGTCTCGATGATTTCCTACAAAAAGGTATGATTGCCCGGCAAGCAATCGATCAATTCCCTCGACTTCAAAACAGGTCATCGTATGAGCAACTAATTGCTTCACATATCTTGCTATTGTCTGCTGGAATCCTTCAATGGTATCCACTGAACCGAGTTGTTGGTTAAGCATATAACGCACGAAGGGCTTAACGATGAAGGGGAAAAATCGATTCAACCGGGGAGAATGATAATTGCCGAGAAAATTCAGCAAATCTCTGTCTTTCAACAGATCATCCAGTACATCCCTCACCTCATCATCACGATAAGGTCTCATATCATCAAATTCGTTCATTAGCCCCGAAGAATCTTTATACTGCTAATTGCTCAGCCTCATAATTGAGATCCAATCCTACCATGACACAACAAATACCCATACGACACGCGCACCCAGGTGACTTAAAACAAATTACCGAGATCTACAATCACTATGTCATTAACTCTTCAATCACATTCGATACCACACCCTGGTCAACCGAGGATCGACGATCCTGGATAGCGCAGTTTAACGACAATTCCCCTCATCAATGTCTGGTCGGTGAAATTGACGGCAAAATTCTCGGCTACGCCTGCAGTTCAAGACTAAGACCTAAACCCGCCTATGATACTTCTGTTGAAACAACTATCTACCTGCACCACGAAGCCACCGGTTTTGGATACGGACGTATTTTATATCAAAGCCTGATCGATCATCTGCAGGAACAACCTCTGCATCGCTGCTATGGCGTAATCGCCATCCCAAACGATGCGAGCATCGCTCTGCATGAGGCCCTTGGTTTTAGACATATCGGTACGCTCACCGAAGTCGGATATAAATTCAATAAGTACTGGGATACTGTCTGGATGGAAAAATCCCTTCCGTAATGCTCATATCAACTATGGAGTCAGTATTACTTTGATAGCCTCTTCTGCCTGTAATTGGGTCTCATATGCTTCACTTGCATCCTCAAGCGAGAAGGTATGGGATATCAGGGGCTTTCTGTCTACTTTGCCAGCATCAATCAATTCAGCCGCCTGCTTGAATTCGTGAGGCAGCCAGCCCCACGAACCATGTAATAAAATCCCCTTCCGAACCATAATATTACAATCAATCTCAACTGGCCTCTCAAATACCGCTACAACAACCACTTTGCCACCGACCGACACAATATCCATGGCCTGAGACAGGACACTCTTTCCGCTACTGTTCTTCCCCGCCCCGGCACAATCGTATACGGTGTCAACAACCCCTTCGGAAGCTTCCACAAGCGAAAGTTCCCGGGCTCCGCCCTGGGTCAGAATCGTATCGACTGCGTCTGATTGTCCCGCATTAATTGTTTCATCGGCTCCCATACTCTTCGCCATTTCGAGCCTTCGCTCCGACAAATCCACCACGACTGTATTGGCATTTGACACGGCCTTAATACACTGCAATACCCCGAGGCCAATAATTCCTGCGCCAAAAATGACATGGGTTTCACCATCCTTCGGTTCAGCAATATTGACAGCGTGCAGTGAAGTCGCAAGCGGCTCGGTTGTAGCGGCTTCTTCAAAACTGATATCCGGCGAAAAGGGCCTTGCTAGAGCTGCCATTCCTCTTGTGAGTCGAAGGTATTCAGCATTTCCCCCCATTCCTACCGTACATACTCGCTGACCCACTTCAAGACCTGATGCATCACCATTAACCTCGACTATCTCACCGCTGAACTCATGGCCGAGTACTCTACCATCACCAATTTCTGTACCTAGTTGGAGAAACATTCCGTGGCGGTACGTATGCAGATCGGAACCACAAATACCGCATGCTTTTATGCGCATTAGAGCTTCACCCTCACCTGGGCTGGGTGCATCAATATTCTCGAATCGAACATCACGGGGGCCGTGAAAAACTGCTGCTTTCATATCCATTCCTTCAACCAGGATTACTGGTTTATTCAGTTTTTAGCAAATCGTTGTACCACGAAAAGCGTGTATCCTGTCGCGTGATTACTTCAACGACCGCAACATCACCATCCTTGTTAGCATTCTGCGCTTCCTGCAGTGCTGGTGCGATTCCTTCAGGCTTCTCAACTTTGAAGGTTTTAGCGCCACAGGCTTTCGCTATATCTGCATATTCTCCGGTTTGATTTCCAGCGCCAAACTTATCCATCGCAGTGGGCATGCTTTTGTCATACCCTCCCATAGTGGAATTGTTTACGACGACGGTGGTAATCGGCACCTCTGCCCGAACGGCTGTCTCAATATCCAGACCCGTATGACCAAATGCGAGATCACCCATGAAGTTGATACAGAATTTTGATGGGTCAGCGATCTTGGCGCCGATCATCAACGGAATGCCATAGCCAAGATGGGTAGTTTTACCCCATCCTATATACCCTCTCGGCGCAGTTGCTTATAAAATGGCATGATCTGGTCTCGAGGATTCCCCGCATCGTGCGTCAGAACCGTATTCTCATGATCAACGGCCTTGTTTATTTCATTGATCACTCGATACGGATTGATTGGCGATTCATCGGAGTTCAGCAGAGGTTCCCACTCCGCCATCCACGCTGCATGACCGTTTGAAATCTCATCGATCAGGCTCTGGTTAGTATCCCGGCCTTTTTCGCCTATTGATGCTTTTACTTCTTCAATCATCATGTCGAGCGTCAGACCAGCATCTCCGATGAGTCCTACATCCACGGTATAGTCTTTGTTGATATCTTCAGGTGATACGGTCGAATGAATCAGAAACTTACCCGCCGGGATATCGATGCCAAAAGTGGTTCTGGTAAGACCTGAACCAACTGCAAACACAACATCAGATTCACCCATCCACTTGAATACATTTTTCGGCGCAGTTCGATTCGCCGAACCAAGTGACAATGGATGTGCATCACTAATCGCACTTTTCGCCTGCATACTGGTAACGACAGGTATCTGGGTCAATTCCGCCAACTCTCTAAGCTGCTCGGTCGCATTGGCATATAAAACCCCCTGACCAGCATAGATTAAGGGCCTTTTTGCTTTTAACAGTGCGTCTACGGCGTCTTTTACATCACCCCGACTCGGCTCGTACTTGAACGGTTTCGACGGTTTGTAATTGAGCGCCTCTTCCGGGACATCTCGAAACATGACATCACCGTGCATTTCCACCAGTACAGGGCCCGGTCGACCGTGCTTGGCAAGATGGAAAGCGCGTTGCACCTGGGTGACGATCCTGTCCGGTCGATCAATTGAGAGTGCTTTTTTTGTAATGTGTGCATAATTCTTCGTCGCAGAGAAATTTGGATCAACATCATAACTTCGTAAACCAGCCCCCAATGGGAAGTAAACAAGTGGGACAGCTTCACCGTAGGCCTGGGCAATACCGCCAAACGAGTTTTCCACACCGGGACCGGATTGAGAAGCGAAGACCCCAGGCACCTCACCCCGCATCTGCCTCGAATAACCGTCAACCGCGTTAATTGCACCTCTCTCCTGTCTGAATACAATAGGACGAATGTCTGCCTTGGCTACTGCTTCGATGAGTGGGTTAGCCGGGAAGCATCCAATCCAGGAAACCCCCTCCGCTTTCAGGCATTGTGCAATTAAATCGAAACCTTTCATTCGCAATCCTTATTGGTCACAGTTCAAATACCAAGACTATCCTATTATCCGGTGCGGCGACCACCCGATGATGGTCAGATATTTTGCATTGACGGCATCTGTGCAATCCAATTTAATGAGCAATCTACGCCAATCTCCGCAGCAATCAAACAATGATGATTATGCATCCGGGAAATAACAACCACGAGCCAGGCGACTCCACAGGATCACAAGCGATTGTGAGCCAGCTTATGTCACATAATCACTTTGCCTGTATATTGAAATCGGGCGTCATTGCAACAAAAATCAAAGCGCTGAAAAACAACACGCTGAAAATCAATGTGCTAAAAGTCATTGTGCTGCTAATCATCGCGATGCAAATTGTACCGGTAACCGCTATCCGCGCAGCAGAAACAGTAGAAGACCATTTTTTGGATGCCCGGGGCCGTCCTTTGAATGACTCGATCTATGACGGCATAAGACAACTGGAAGAAAGGGAACTTCGCGGCATCGAACTCTATCGTGCCGAGAAATACGAACCTGCATACGAAACCCTCGCAGAACCTGCACGCCACGGTCTGAAGAACGCGCAGCACAGTATTGCACTCATGCATCTCATGGGTCAGGGGATCAAAAAAAATCTACTGGTTGGTACGGCTCTATTCGGGCTTGCAGCAGAATCCGGGGATCGCAAACTAAAGAGAGAACACAAGAATTTGATGAAGGCTATCCCGAAAAAGTACAAATCTGTCGTTCAGGCTCAAACAGATTACTATATCCAGCGATACGGTATGGCAGCACAAGGTATAAAATGCGAACGGGTAAAAAACACGGGATCCAATCTCATGTCGATGTTATGTCAGAAACAACCAGGCAACTACAAGGATAATCCCTGGACACCTTAACGGTCTTGCCAAAGCCTCTCATCGAACGATAGTGAAATTCTCCCCTCAGGGATGAATGGCACTTACTTAAAGAGTTCACCTATGCTAGCGGTAAGTAGGACTGATGGTCTTTTTCCAGGAGCATTAAGCCTGCGCCGAGCGCAC
>CAZJRI010000248.1:0-5354 GCA_964548025.1 uncultured Pseudomonadales bacterium | reverse complement strand
GAATCGCATGAATATCCGCGTCTGCCTCGGCGTCCTTGGCCGCCTCAATGATTTCGTTTTGCAATCCAACACTCAGCGCGTTCATCTTCTCCGGGCGGTCGAGTGTAATACGTCCAACCCGACCGATTTTTTCATACTGCAGGAATTCGTAAGCCATGGGGTTCTCCTTGTCTGTCCTGGCATCGTAGCAGGTATATGGGCACCTCACATCGGCTTAAACAGAATACGAGGTTATTTACCATGCCAATGCGCCTTCAAATACACTTCATAAATGGAATAGCGCATTGCAGCATCGCCTGGTTAGTGGATTCGCGAACTTGACAGTGGCATGAAACGAGAGGTTCAATCACTGGCAACCAGCAATCATTGGAGTGAAAGCGTATGGAAATTAACGGGCATTGTGATGAAAAGTTTGCAAGGGTACGAGATGCCTTCGCATCAAACTTTTCCGATCGAGGTGATGTTGGTGCCTGCTTTGCTGCAACAATAAATGGTGAATACGTTGTCGATATCTGGGGAGGCCATACAGATGGGGAAAAGACGAAACCCTGGCAACAAGACACAATCATCAATGTTTATTCATCGACAAAAACAATGACTTTCTTGTGTGCGCTCCTGTTGGCAGACAGAGGTGAATTGGACCTTGATGCGCCGGTGGCCAAATACTGGCCGGAGTTTGCCGCCAGGGGTAAAGACGGTGTGTTGGTTAAACATTTTCTGAGCCATTCTGCTGGACTACCCGGCTTCAGCAGAGTACTTGAATCAGAAGAAATGTATGACTGGGATCTCTGCTGCGAGGACCTGGCAAATCAGGAAAGCTGGTGGGAGACAGGTACACAGAGTGGCTACCATGCGATTACTCAAGGATACCTGATCGGAGAAGTGGTGAGGAGAATTACCGGCAAATCAATCGGTCAGTTTTTTAAATCTGATATCGCAGACGTATTGGGCGCTGATTTTCATATTGGTGTTGATCCCCAGGATTTTCCAAGAATAGCCACATTGGTAGAGGCTGTGGAACCGGCGCCGATTCTCGAAGCAGATCCTGATTCCATTACCGGCAGAGTATTTGCTGGACTCGACATTACGCCTGCGGTTACTGGTTCAGCAGGCTGGCGGCAGGCTGAGATTCCAGCAGCCAATGGTCACGGTAACGCAAGATCAATCGTTCGTGCGCAGACACCACTGGCTAACAGTGGCAGCGCGTTTGGTGTGAATCTGCTTTCTGAAGAAATCTGTCGCAGGGCATTGGAGCCGCAGACCAATGGCCTCGATGTTGTATTGGGACTGCCAGTTAAATTTGCCATGGGCTATGCATTGCCCACAGAAGATATTCCAGTAAGTCCAAACCCTGGAACTCTCTGGTGGGGTGGCGCTGGTGGTTCAACGGTGGTGGTGGATACTGATGCCCATGTCTGTATGTCGTACGTCATGAACCAGATGGACAATAATATTGTCGGTGATCCACGGGGTACCGCCCTGTCCGCGGCGGTATATGAGTCTCTGGGCGCCGGATAACATAACCTAACCAACTATCGAAGAGAGACAGTTAGTCTCATCGTTCAAGAGCTAAGGCAGGATCATGAAAGATAATCACCCCGACGTCATGCAGGGCTTCCCGCCTATTCGGGAAAGTCAGGTCACTTTTGCGAACTATATGCAAACGCCTTTCAATACCTGGGGATTTCGTAATGTAGATTCAACAGCCCATACTTCCATGTTACCCCGGGGTGGTGATCTGCCTGAACTCAAGAGCCAGCAATCCGGCGATTTAGGCAGTCAGCCGGTTATGGATATTCACAACAATGAGATGAGACTGGATGACTTGCTTCAGAAGTATTGCGCTGACGGATTTATTGTGTTGCAGGGTGATGATATCTTGTATGAGCAATATTGGAACGGGCTTTCAGCACACAAGCGTCATATCTGGTTTTCGATGACCAAATCCCTGGTCAGTACAGCATTTGGCGTTCTCCTTGAAGACCACGATGTTGATCTGAATGCGTCACCGGCAGATTATATTGAAGAGCTCAAAGGCTCAGGTTTTGAGAGAACCACAATACAGCAGGTGCTGGATCATGCGAGCGCTATTGCCTTCAAAGAAAACTATGTCGATCAGGATTCAGAATTTTTTCGCTACTATGCACCTGCGCTTGGACTCGCCTATCTGCCGGGTGCCCAGGATGTACAGCCCTCTGAAGCGGAGATTTACGGTGTGCACGATTTTCTGGCTAAGTTTATCCGCGAAGATTCAGGCAATACGCCAGGCTTTGCCTTTGAATACAATTCTGCCAATGCCGACCTCATCGGCTGGATGATTGCCCGTCTGTCCGGTATGCCGCTCCAGGATTTTATTACGGATCGAATCTGGTCAAAACTGGGCACATTCCACGATGCAGCACTCGTAGTTGATAGAGCCTATATGCCGGTTGCAACCGGTGGTATGTTATCGACGCTTCGTGATGCGGCATTGTTTGGTCGTTTGATACTCAATCGGGGAGAACTTGATGGGGAACAGGTCATACCGGCAAAGTGGGTAGACGAAACACTAAATGTCACTGAGCGGGATCGCGAACGATATACGAATAATGAGCTATATGCCGAAGAAGCCTGGAAATACTACAAAAACATGTGGTGGATACTGGACCCGGACAAGGGGGAATATGCTGCCGTTGGCGTACACGGGCAGGTCATCTATATCAACCGGTCAAAGGGAACAGTCGTGGCGCAGTTCTCAAGCCAGCCCAATGCATCGCAGGTTGGATCGACAGAATTCAGATCGAAATTATCAGCAATAAGGCAGATTGTGGGCTAAATCGCTTTCAACATATGTTTCTCGACAATCTTGTCGATATTTTCGGGCGTCACCTCAAGTTTCTCGTAAATCGATTCAGCGCCCCGTCGTTGCACACCGGGCTGAAGATCATCAAGAGAGCTGAAATACCCGAGCCTGCGTCCCAGTTGATAAAGCGATTGTTCCTTCGGTGGCAATTGCATGTAGTACTCAAGAATCTCGATCATGCGGGGCTTATCCTCAGGCAGTCGACCATCCACCTCCTGCAAGAGGTTATAAAAATGATCGCTCGCAAGCGTTGAGGTGATACCCGACAGGTGAGAGATAAACTCGTGAATCTCGAGGATAACCTCAAGGTCAGTACACTTCTGAAATTCGCCTGACTGGTATTTCTCATAGAGCGGAATATTCGGTGGAATGGCCAATGTACGAAGCCTGATAAAGTCTGCGTCTATCTGATTAAGTGCATCTGCTGTCTCGGTTGCGTGCTCTGAGGAAAGATCGGCTCCCCCGAGACCTGGCATGACGTATTCAGACAATTCAATGCCTGCTCTTTTAACCGCCTGCCCAGCCGAGATGTGATGCGCTTTGGTCACGCCCTTGTCCACCAGTTTCAATACCTTGTCGCTGCCGCTTTCCATGCCGATATGAATCCGGTTAAGACCCGCTTCAGCTAGTTCTGACAATTTTTCATCAGAGATCCTGTTGATGGTATGAGAGCGGGCATAGGAGGTGACACGGCTGATCCACGGAAACCGCATCTTTAGGTGTTTAAGGATAGTAACCAGATCATCAGGTTTGATAATGAGGCTGTTGGCATCCTGAAGAAAAACAGAACCTTCTCCCCGGGCGAGCCAATTAATCGCGATGCTGAATACCTGGATGTTATGAGCAAAATAATTCTCCGCGAGGTAGTTCACACGTTCCTGTGTTAACTGGCCCTGTTCATTCAACTCACCAAGTATTCGTTGTACAGCCTCGTAGATCATCTCGATATCTGCGATAACATGATCGACCAGCCGCAGAGAAAACTGTTCTTCCTTATAGACCGAGCAGAATGTACAGCGGTTCCACGGACAGTTTCGCGTCACTCTTATCAGCAGAGAATCTGCTTCACTCGGTGGTCGAATCGGACCCTGTTCAAAGCCCTGGTAAACCTGAATTTTCTTGATACCCATAGTACGTAGTAAACGGTAAAAGTCTTCTGAAGGATAGCAAAATTTAGGCCTCTCTCCTGCTCCTTTTTGGCAGATGATTGTGCTAGCCTGACTGACGCGGAACCTGAGCAGATTAGCAAGAGTATGTTCCGGTTGGACTTTACCCAGCCAATTCCGTTGGGTTCTGGTTAATCTAAGAAAAGGAGTATCTCAAAATGTCTCAATCACTCTTACCCGTACGCGGTTCCCCTGGATCACCCTATACCCGAAAAATGCTGGCACTCCTGAGATTCAGGCGAATTCCCTATCGCTACCTGCAGGGTGGTCATGATTCGCACGAGGACCTGCCAAAACCCAAGGTACAACTGGTCCCGGTATTCTATTTCGAAGATGAGACCGGTGAGTTGGTTGCAGAAGTAGACAGTTCACCCATTATCAGGCGGCTTGAAGAGGAATATCCCGGTCGGTCCGTGATACCGGAAGATCCGGTAATTGCCATGTTGAATTCCCTGGTTGAGGACTATGGTGATGAATGGCTGACAAAGGCCATGTTTCATTACCGCTGGTATTACGAGGACGATATTGATATGGCAGGTTCCGTGTTGCCTCATTACGGTGATGTGACGCAACCTGATGAAACTATGGCAACTATGAAAGAGGTGTTCTCAGATCGGCAGATATCGCGCCTTTATGTGGTTGGTTCTAACGATACAACAGCAGTTGTTATTGAAGACAGTTATAAACGATTCCTGACTTGTCTGAACAATCACCTAAAACAATTCCCCTATATTATGGGTCAGCGGCCGGGTTCGGCTGATTTTGGCTGTCTGGGACAGTTAACGCAGCTCGCCCAGTTTGATCCGACGCCCGCTAAAATTACTGCTGCGGGTTTCCCCAGGATTCATGCCTGGGTAAGTAAAATGGAAGACCTGTCCGGTGCGGAAGTTTCTGATGATGGATTTATCATTGCCGAAAATATACCGGATACATTCAAAGAACTGTTAAAGGAAATTGGTCGAACATACGTGCCTGTTATGCTCGCTAACGCAAAGGCTATTGAAGAAAGTGCAGACACGGTTAAAACAGTCGTAGAAGGTAAAGACTGGATTCAGGAACCCTTTCCGTACCAGGGTAAATGTTTGCAGTGGCTGCGGATCGAATATGCACGGCTGGATGAAGAGGATCGCAGCAGGGTTGATTCGATATTGGCGGGTACTGGTTGTGAAGCGTTGTTTGCGCGACCGGCACAGGCATAGTGGTGATACAACTGTTAGCCACAGAACCGAATGGTGCTTATTTAAGTCACTAATAATTGCTAGCGGCGAGCAGGACTGGGGTGTCAGTTGCGAGAGCATGAAGCCTGCGCCGAGTGCACCGAAGGAGACTACAGGCTCCTGAGTAAG
>CAZJRI010000247.1:0-5419 GCA_964548025.1 uncultured Pseudomonadales bacterium | reverse complement strand
AATCAGATTTTTGACATCTTCTTCGGATTCAGGATAGGCAACTACATCGGTGTATTTTGGCACGTCCCGAAGAGCAGCCCTGGCGAGGTCCGCGTAGGACTTCCCGAGTGAATGTATCAGTCTCTCGTGCGGATCTTTGGTGGTCAGGTGGGACAGGCTGTCCGGAACAGAGAGCAGAGAAGATGGAATATCAAATTCCTCCAATCGCGGACGGCTCAGGGTTTTGATCTGATCTGCACCATATCTTGTAGCGAGCGCTTTAGCAGCTTCATCAGTTGCTGCCTGATCCTCGGCTGCTGCTTCGTCTGCCCAGCCCCAATTCCAAAAATTCATCTGACGAGCCGTCATATGGTTCCCTCTGTTGTTTATTTCTTCTTTGAGATTGATTGATTCTAGAGCTGAGATTGTTGCTCGCGCCAGGCACTGTTGAAGACGCCGTACGCGCCGCATCGAGTGCAGTCCACATTGTTGCCGTAGCAACAGAATGTCCTTTCGAATTGCCCGCCATCACCGACATAAAGAGGCAGTGTTTTCTTGATGCGACAGTTTTCGCCTTCGAGTCCTGTTGATTCAATGCAACGATCAGATCTAATCAGGTTCAGCGCACCAACATTGGCTTTGATTTGAGGGTATTGTTTTTTCAGCTCAATAACCCTGTCGATTACGGCATCCCGCTCTGTCAGATCCTCCCAGGCGAGGGTGGTGTGATCTTCCCGCTGCGGTACATAGAAGGTGAAGGCAATACCATCGACAGGCCAGTCGTGTACGGTTTCAACAAATTCTTCGAGATAGGGTGCGTTTTGCCGGGTAATGGCCATTTGCAGCATAACCGTGGTGCCGTCTTCCGAATCCCGGGCAAAGACGGCCTCCTTAACCTTGTCAAAGACTCCATCACCACGAATAGCGTCATTAGGCTCACGTGGTCCATCCAGTGAGACCGTCACCAGGTGACCCGGCACCGAAGGAATACCATAGGTGCCATTTGTGACAATTGAGCTGGATTCAAAAAGATTCATGGCCTTGAAAACAAGACCGGATCTGATCATAGGTTCTCCGCCCATAAACAGCATTGAGCGAATGTCGTGTTTGTCTCTGAGGGCTTCCAACTGGTACAGCATGCAGCCGTCAGACATCTTGTCGCGGGGTTCATTCGGCGTCTCTTCACGGAAGACGAAACAGTGTGTACATCGAAGGTTGCATGCGTTGGTGACGATTACCAGTGCGTTGTGAAAAACCTGATCTCCAAAATCTGTTGGTTCCGGGTAAACCGGAATCAGTGTTCCACTCTCGGTTGCCATGATTATTGTCCGATCATCATTATCGATAAATGGGAGATAAAGTATGTCATCTTGTATTTCCCGATCAATTGATTTGAATCAAACAGGCTAAGGCGTTAGTTGATTTAAATCAATGTAAGAAAGCCAGGTCTCCCTAAGATCACTGGATTTCATGATTATATCAGAGGGATTTTTTATGCCCATTCCGAACATGCTTTGGGATCTGACCGAGACTGAAAGGTCAGTTAAAGACACTGTACATCGCTTTGCATCTGAGGTCCTCAGACCCTCTGGCATCGCGCTTGATAAACTGAAACCTGAAGAAGTGATACAACGGGATTCAATATTCTGGGATGTTCATCAACAATACCTGTCCCTCGGGCTAAATGAGGGTAGGGGAGATCTGTCACCGGTTGAGAATGCCCGGCTTCAGACACTCATTACAGAAGAATTGGGATGGGGTGATTCGGGTTTTGCTATCGCCTTCGGTGCTGGTAGTTTTCCATCGAATCTGGCAGCCGGTAGCGGAAACAAGGAGTTGATAGAGCGCTTTCCCTCGGAGAAACTGGGGTGCTGGGCGATTACCGAACCCGACCACGGCAGTGACCGGATTGATGTGGACGATCGTCTTCTGTCTTCAGGTACGAAGCGGGGCACACCGAACTGTATGGCCAGGGCTGATGGTAATGAATATGTTATTAGCGGGCAGAAGTCAGCCTGGGTGTCAAATGGCACTATCGCGAACGCTGCTGCGCTCTTCACTCCTATCGAACTGGCGGATGGCAAAATCGGCGGCGCGGTTTTTGTCGTTCCGCTTGATCTGGAAGGTGTCGGCCGCGGCGCACCCACAGACAAAATAGGACAACGTGCCCTGAATCAGGGGGAGATTTTTTTCGATAATGTAAGAGTACCCCCGGCATATATGGTCGTCGCACCGGAGAACTATGCAGAATTTACCAATTCGACGCTGACCGGTGCCAATACAGGCATGGGGACGATCTTTGCCGGGGTGGCCCGAAGTGCTTTTGAACTTGCGCTTGACTACTCAAAAGAGCGCAAACAGGGCGGTGTCCCCATCATTCAGCATCAATCCGTGCAAGCCCGAATCTTTGAGATGTATCGAAAGGTTGAAGCGGCAAGGGCCCTCAACTTTAATGTCGCCATGTTGAATGCGACATCGCCAACATCCAATCTGGCTGCTGCAATAGCCACAAAAGTCACTTCGACGCAAACGGCATTCGAGGTATCCAGCGCGGCGTTGCAGATATTTGGTGGTGCTGGTATCAGTAAGGAGTATCCTGTCGAGAAGATATTCCGTGACGCAAGAATCTCGATGATCGAGGATGGCTGTAATGAGGTGCTTGGGATGATGGGCGCAAACAAACTTATCGACTAGCCATTTGTTGACTAGCCATTTGTTGACTAGCCATTTGTTGACTAGCTATGTCTTGACTAGCCATGTGTTGTTAAGTGCGGTACGCCGGAGGGTCGCGGGTACTTACAGATAATTTTTTGAGGAGAGAACGAAATGAAAATGAACGCATATGTCGCAGGTGTTGGCATGATTCCCTTTGGCAAGCATCTCGATAAGGGGTTGAAAGCACTTGGTGCCGATGCGATCACTTCGGCGATAGCAGATGCTGGACTGGAAAATAAGGATCTTGAGGCTGCGTGGGTTGGAAATGCTGCTGCGGGGCTTGTCACGGGCCAGGAATGTATTCGTGGTCAGGTTGTTCTGCGCAATGTTGGGATTGGTCAGATTCCCGTCATCAATGTCGAAAATGCCTGTGCAAGCGCCTCAACCGCGTTTAACCAGGCATGTGCAATGGTAACGGGAGGATTGTATGACGTGGTTCTTGCCGTAGGCATTGAGAAGTTATACGACGAGGACAAGAGAAAGTCGTTTGCTGCTTTTTCAGGTGCTGTTGATGTTGAGGCGTTAGCCGAAATCATGGCAAATCTGAAAAAAAATGCCGAGAAGTCCGGGGCAAAAAAAGCCTCGGGCGGAGCAGGTGAGAATCGATCGATGTTTATGGATATTTATGCATCTGCTGCCCGGGCTCATATGGACGCTTACGGCACCACGGTGGAACAGTTTGCGGGAGTTTCAGCAAAGAATTCATTCCATGGCAGCATGAATGATCGGGCGCAGTTTCATGAGGCATTAACGGTGGATGAAGTTCTGGCTTCACCTATGATCGCAGAACCCCTGACCAGACCCATGTGTTCTCCCATAGGAGATGGTGCAGCAGCCGTTGTGATTGTGAGTGAGAAAAAGAAGAAAGAGTTAGGACTGACTAATGCCGTCAGGGTCGTTAGCAGTGTGCTGAATTCAGGGTGGGATAGAAAAGCCGGAGAAGCAGGTGTTGCTGAATATGCAACCATCAAGGCGTATGAAGAAGCGGAGCTTGGGCCGGATGATCTGGATGTAGTTGAATTGCATGACGCTTCTGCACCGGCAGAAGTAATGGCATATGAATCCCTACAGCTCTGTGGCAAGGGAGAAGGTGGCAAACTGGTGAGTGATGGGGTGACCAGGCTGGGTGGTCGACTTCCCGTTAACACGAGTGGCGGTCTGCTTCGCAAGGGCCATCCGGTAGGTGCCACTGGCATAGCTCAGATCGTAGAGCTTACGGAGCAGTTACAAGGCAGATCGGGAAAGCGCCAGGTAGAAAATGCGAAAATCGCACTAGCTCACAACGGTGGTGGATCACTTGGCAATGACGCTGCTGCTCTTTGTATTACAGTTCTCAAAGCATAGTTCGGAGATTGCAAATAAGCCTTTGACCGGCTTTCGGAAGCCCGGTAATACCGGGTTTCCTTCCCGGTCAGATTCCAATCTGCTTTCGTTCCCTTGAGTCGGTAACGCCGGTGCGAAATAACCTGTTTGCATAACAAGGTGTTCCGGTAATTCTAGCTTGTCTACCTGAGCCAAAATGAAAGGGATTATTGGGTGAAACCCGGATTGTAGCCGCTCTTTAAGGTGGTTTTTGAGCAGAAGTGACTACACTTGGGGAATGAATAAAGAAATTCAATCCGGCGAATTACGGAAGGGTGTCTGGGACATTTCAGGCGATCAGTCATCCATCTCTGATGAGAAATGGCGCCTGGCCGTATTGATACTGATCATGTCCGTAATGATCGCAATTTCTGTCACTCTCGCTCTAATTCAGATTTATAACGTCTCCTATGAAAGTCAGCGAAATAACCTGGTTGAAGTCATTCAAACCCAGGCTAATCTCATCGATGCAATTTCCCGTTTTGATCGGGAGCATAGTGATGGCACTCACCCGGAAGGATGGAAATTCGCTACGCTCTCTCAGATCACCGATACCTATCTCAGCCACGAACAACTGAGCGGTGTCGGGGAGATCAGTCTTGCGATGCAGCAGGGAGACAGAATTGTATATCTGTTTCAGACCCGGCATCCGGATCCCACACAACAACAGCAAATTCCGTTTGATGCCATCGTGGCTGAGCCGATGCGACTGGCTTTGAGAGGACAATCTGGATCGATTGTCGCGACCGATCATAAAGGTGTTGAGATTCTCGCCGCCTATGAACCATTGAAGGAACTGGGCTGGGGCATAGTTGCCCAGGTCGCAGTTTCAGAGATTCAGAAACCCTTTATCGGTGTTGGCATTGCGGCAGCTATCATGACAGTACTACTCATTCTGGCTGGTGCGTGGATGATTCAGCGAGTTTTCGGACCACTTGTGCACGGCCTTGAATCCCTGGTGCAGGAGCGAACCGCGATGCTGGAGGCGGAAATTGTCAATCGTACAGAAGCCCAGGAGACGTTACGACAGGAAGTGTCTTATTCACGCTTGCGCCGTCAATTGGCAACCTGTGCGAATGAATCGGCTAATATCCAGGGTACCTTGCAGGACAGCATTGACCTGTTGTGCCACTACGCAAACTGGCCTATTGGCCATGCCTATCGAATCGATTCCGACACTGACCAACTTGAGGACGCCGAAGTCTGGTATCTGAAGAGTGCTGAAGAGGACGGTCCTTTTCGCGATACGCTGGAGGGTACCGTCATCGAAGGAAGCGCCGGTCTTCAGAATAAGGTATTGAAGGAAGGCAAGTGTACGTCGTCAAAACCTTTTGGACAGTTAGTCCTTCGAGCTAAGAGACAC
>CAZJRI010000246.1:0-5461 GCA_964548025.1 uncultured Pseudomonadales bacterium | reverse complement strand
TCTTAAAATCTGCATTGATGGAACCGGCGAGTGACTTCGCGAGAGTCGTTTTCCCTGTTCCGGGTACATCCTCGAGAAGAATATGCCCACCCGAGAAAAAAGCAGTCAACAGCCAGTTGATACTATTGTTGTTGGATCGAACGACAGTTTCAATATTTTCCCTGAGCCTCTTAATCAATGCCTTTGCTGCATCGTTGTGGATAAGGGGATGAGTTGAAGACATGAATGAGTCCAGGTAAATAGTGAAATGACGGTTGATCCGCAAAAAGCGGATCGCATAGTTCATTATATGCGATCAAAATTGATTACTCGGTATGATCACAGGCAAATTGGAAATCGTCAATAAAGTGACCGTTCGGGCTTGGTCAATCCAGACGAGTGGAGGTATTTTGGGTCCAGAGTGTCTGAGATAGCCATATACCCGTATTTTTGTCATGAATCGGGTTGATTCTCGACATTGTGCATTATCCTGGTAGTGAAAGATTCTCATCGAACAGGCAATACATCCGGGGGAGAATTCCAGATCAGGGAGTGCTTTGCAGCAGCAAACAGGAAGCCTTGTGTCCATCAGCAACCTCTTTTAACTGCGGTGCTTCGAATCTGCATTGATCAGTCATCTTTGGACATCGGGGATGAAAGGTACAACCAGCAGGTGGATTAATCGGGGAGGGTACATCACCCGTTAATACCTGCCTTTTTATTCTGCGATGAGGATCCGGCACAGGGATTGCTGACATCAGTGACTGTGTATAGGGATGGCTTGCATTGTGGTAAATCTCCTGACCTTCACCACTTTCAACAATCTTTCCCAGGTACATGATGGCGATCCGATCAGAGATATGTTTAACCACCGCAAGATCATGGGCAATAAACAGATAGGAGAGATTGAATTCTTTCTGAAGGTCGTTCAGCAGATTGAGAATCTGGCTCTGAATGGAGACATCAAGTGCCGAAACGGGTTCATCGCAGATGACGAGTCTGGGATTCAGCGCTATCGATCGGGCAATACAGATTCGTTGCCGTTGCCCACCTGAGAATTCAAAGGGAAAGCGGGTTGTCGAACGAGCGGGCAGTCCTACGACTTCGAGCAGTTCCCTGACTCGCTTCTGACGATATTGACGATCACCTATTTTCTGAACGATGAAGGGTTCTTCGATAATATCACCGACGGTATGTCGTGAATTAAGAGATTCCATCGGATCCTGAAATATCATCTGTATATTCTGACGAAATGGCATGAGGGATTTGCCGCTCAGGTTGGCGATATCTTCTCCTTCGAACTTTATCTCTCCTGCCGTTGGCTTATACAGACGGGCAATGCATCTGCCCAGCGTTGATTTACCACAGCCAGACTCTCCCACCAGTCCAACTGTCTCGCCAGGCATGATAGAAATTGATACGTCGTCGACAGCTTTGTTGAATTTATTTGCTCTAAGCAAAATGCCTTCTTTCACAGGAAAGTGCATTTTGAGATTCTTTATTTCGAGGATAGGCTGGGTGGACACTGGATCGCTCATATATCTCTCCAGCGAAAACAGCTTACATCCTGAGCGTCCTGGTTGGATTCCATTGTCGGAGACTTTTCTGAACATTGAGGCTCTGAGTAGGGGCAACGGTTTTCAAATCGACATCCGGGGGGTAGGTCCATCAGTCCCGGTACCATGCCTTCAATAGTACTTAATCGTGATTTTGGTTCTGTTTCAAGTGTTGGAATTGAAGCGAGTAAACCCCTTGTATAAGGGTGCCGCGGATTGTCAAAGAGATTAAATACCGATCCTTTTTCGGCTATTTTACCCGCATACATAACAACAACTTCGCTGCAGGTTTCAGCGATTACACCGAGATCGTGAGTGATGAGAATGACTGACATTCCCATGTCCTGCTGAAGCTCTTTTATCAGTTCGAGAATCTGTGCCTGAATGGTGACATCAAGTGCTGTGGTTGGTTCATCCGCAATCAACAGATCAGGTTTGCATGCCAGTGCCATGGCGATTACAACTCTCTGTCGCATGCCGCCGGATAGCTGATGGGGATATTCCATCATGCGCACATCCGGTGAAGGAATGCCGACCCGGTCAAGAATTTCGATTGAATCGCGAATTGCCTGAGTTTTACTGATTTCTTTATGCAGGAGTAATACTTCGGTGAGTTGTTTTCCAATCGTATGCACAGGATTGAGTGCCGTCATGGGTTCCTGGAATACCATGCTGATTCTGGCACCGCGAATCTGCTCCATTTGCGAAAGGGGGATGTGTATTAGATCCTGCTGCTCGAACAATATCTCACCGCCGACAATCTTCCCCATGGGTTGAGGCAGCAGGCGCATAATAGACAGTGCAGTGACGCTTTTACCGCAACCTGATTCGCCCACGATGCCGAGGGTCTCACCCTGTCTGACGGAGAAACTGACATCGTCAACAGCGCGAACTCGACCTTCGTCAGTGTCGAATTCGGTGATGAGATTTCTAACCTCAAGCAGTTCATCAGCCATCAGAATCTACCTGATGCTACTTGAACTGATCGAAAATTCTGATTTCCGGCGCAAAGGCTGTGTCGTTCTTGCGTGCTGCGAGCGTTTCTTCCTTGAGTTTTGAATCTATCCAGTGAACAAAGTACTGGCTGGCTCTGCTGGAATGCTTGTGGTTAAAGTTCTGAGGATAACGGACCCAGCGCCAGTGACCAATCCTGTAGAAGGGTTGATAAAATCCGGGCACGAATGAAGCATAGTCATGATGCAGTTCCGTCATTTTAAATGCGAGATCCATCATTTCCTGCTTGTCATCGGAAGCACGGTAAGCATCAATCATATTGTCCATCTCAAAGGAAGTGAGTGCTTCCATATTATTCGTCTGGGTTTTGAGCACCCGATCAGGATTGACTGAACCATCGACGAGGAATGCATCATCATATGCATTGTCAGAATGATAGGTTTCCCAGAACCGGGGATACATCTCAAGCGATACATTTAGCGCGGCAAAATGAATATCGTGCTGTTTCTCCTGAACCTTCTTCCAGCCTGCAGTGCCATCCAGAATTTCGATTCTGAATTCCAGGCCTGCTTTTCGTGCTTCTTCTTTCAATATTGTAAGAACATCCTTAAGGCTTTCATATCCTGTGGAGAGCGTGAAACCGAGTCGATTTCCCGCTGCGTCAACAAGAATGCCATCCGGACCACGGCTCGTGAATCCTGCCTTGGCAAAAGCCGCTTCTGCTGATTCGATACTGTATTTGCGACTTGTGAGTGTTGGATGCGAGAATTCGCCGTAGCCGTCGGACGAGGTCTGCATGCGCGCATAATCACCGCGAAAGAACCTTTCAATAACCAGTTGCCAGTTGGTGGCGTACTGGATACCGATTCGGATATCGTTGTTATCAAGCAAAGGCTTCGAAGAATTCATCCACAGCCCATAAGTGGGTCTGGGACGCTGATTGTAAAATACGGTTTTGTGAATATACCCATTGGCAACATCGTCATCATCATCCGGTAACTTGTCGTACCAGTACTCAGCCAGATTGAGGCGAAATTGATCTATATCACCCCGCTTGAATGATTCAAACACTTTTGGGGTATCTCGGATGACAGACAGGTGGACCTTGTCCATGTTGAACCGATTGCGCCAGAACTTCTTATCGATTGCCCACCAGTCACTCTGCCGCGACAAAGTGATCGACACACCTTTCTTGATATCCTCATCTTTAACAACGTAGGCTGCCGTTGTTGGTTGAAATCGCCATTGATACCGCTCTACGAAATCGTCTCCAAGTTCCTTGTAAAAGTGTTGAGGCATCGGCCTGAGATTGAGTACCCGTGCTTCCATATCCGGCTTGGCTTCAGGGATGGATATCGAGAACGTATGATCGTCGAACCTGGTGATATTGGTATATTGAGTCCCATACCAGTTGTTGTACCAGGGTGCGACGATATAGGCCGACTGAAAGAAAAAGAACATGAACATGAAATCATCAGACGTCACCTTTTCACCATCCGACCAGCGGGCTGATGAATCCAGCTTCACATAAATTGTTTTATTATCTTTATCGACAGCCCAGCTCTCTCCCAGCCCCGGATAAAAATCGAATTCATCAGGATGGCGATGGGCAATTTGCAGCGATGTATAGTCGAGGATGTAGGTTCGAAATGAGCCGTTCGAATCCGGCCCGATAAGACGTAGTGTGCGGGGGAAATCCTGCAGACGAGCATACTCGGTGCCACCCTTAACTGCCTCGTCTGAACCTAGATCAGGCAGGTGATTTCCGTCTTGCCAGGTAAGATCAGCCGGTAGGTCCGCTAGCGTCTTAAACGAAAAAAAGTCAGGGTGAGATGCATAGTAGTCATTAACTTCCTGAGTATTGTCGCGTATTTCAACATCTTCAGTGATTTCGCCGTTGTCTGATCCCCCGCACGCAGCCAGCAGCAGCGTCAGGATTATCATTACGATTGCATTGCGAACTTGTATTTTCATTTAGACCTCAGTCTCTCTGTGTCTTATTGTTAATAGCGGAATAATATATACCCACAGTCATTTGTAGACGGTGAATTTTTTTGGATCGAAGGATTCCCGTAAAGCTTCGCCAATAAAGGTGACAAGGGTCAGCAGCAAAACCAGCGTCGTAAAAGCAGACGTGACTATCCACTCTGCCGTCCTTAGATTGGCAGTACCTTGTTTGAGTAACTCCCCAAGACTCGGGGTGGGAGCGGGCAGTCCGAAACCGAGAAAATCCAGTGCAGTAATCGCTGTTATGGCAGAAACAATGGTAAATGGCATAAATGTGACCAACGTTGAGATTACATTAGGCAGTATATGTCTGAAAACGATGCGTGTATCAGATGCGCCTATAATCCGGGCGGAGGCAATATAGTCCCTCGACTTCTCTTTGTAGGTTTCGGTCCTCATGTAATAGGTCATACTGGTCCATGAAAACAGCACCATAACCGTCAGCAAAATAGTAATCCGCATTGGGATACTAAGCGTAGAAGGTATGATCGAAAAAACGATAATGACCATATAAAGAAATGGCACATTTGACCAGACTTCTATCAGTCTCTGGAAAATCAGGTCAAATGTACCCCCGAAATAACCCATAGCGCAGCCGATGGCAATACCGATCAGATAGACAGCCAACATAAATGAGATGGAGAACAACAGGGCTATTCTGGTGCCATAGACCAGGCGGGCGAGAATGTCCCTGCTTGTTGTATCTGTTCCCAGGTAATGCTGGGCTTTGAAGTTTGGTGCTTCAGGCTTGTAGATATTCGTTAATGAGTGATTCTCAAAAGGATTGAAGGGCACAAGCGGCATGAGAACCCAATTATCACTATCTTCTGCTTCCAGTTTCGTTTTCAGGTCCCGATAGTTGGTCTCATAATCGTAATCGAGTCCGAAATCTCTACCTGGATGGTAGTCGGTGTAGATCGGGAAGTAGAATTCTCCCTCGTAACTCACCATCAATGCCCGGCTAT
>CAZJRI010000245.1:0-5575 GCA_964548025.1 uncultured Pseudomonadales bacterium | reverse complement strand
CGTCAGGATTCACACCTGCTTTTGTCTTGCGCGATGTGCTGTGGTACGAATACTCCTTCCTCAATCCCGGCGAACACCCCCACGACCTTGAAGTTCTAGATGGTCAGCTCAAAGCATATTACAGGCGCCTACGCCAAGTGGGAGACGTGTAGCTGTTGGCAAATACAGTGGCGGGATGTCTGGGGGCACTCAGTATTTGCAGGATTGTGCCCTGACCCGACAGTTTTGCTGTATTTACGGAATGGCTTGTCATCTTTCAATAGGGCCAAAACAACAAGACTAATCAGTTCATCATCTGAGAATCTGGCTGCTTGAGTTATTGGTTCACTGCTAGAGAAGCATTTTTTGTGGCCTACCAACAGATCAACCCCGCAGAAGAAGATGGCTTCACCATCTCCGTCAGCGAAGGCCGCATGGCCTTACTTAAAAACCAATTTACCGAACGTTGGAAACGGGAACCCCTAGCCAAAGAGCTGCAAAACTCTGCCCAGCTATACGCCATCAATGAAATGTACCTGCGTGAAGCCAAAGCCTTGGGTATGGACCAAAACGATGCAGTGATCGACCGTCGCCTAAAACAGAAAATGGATTATATGCTCGATGATTTATCCGCGGTAAAACAAGCCACCGATGCAGAGATCAATGCTTTCTATACAGCCAATAGCGACCGCTATATGGCCTCCGCCGTTTATAGCTTTGCACAGGTCTACCTTTCCACCGACCGCTCTCAAGAAGCGATAAAACAAATACAGGCAGAAAACAAAGCCCTGTTAGCCGCAGGAAAACCACCCAAGGGCGATCAAACCCTATTACCTAAAACCCTACAACAACAATCCGTTTTCCAAATTGAAAGACGTTTTGGCAAACAGTTTACAGCTGGACTTGAAGACTTACAGCTAGAGCAATGGCAAGGCCCCATCCCCTCCGGTTTAGGTTTACACTATATTCTGATCACAGCAAAAACACCGGCGGCCTTAAACCCCCTAGCCGCTGTCAGACAAGAAGTGATGCAAGATTTAGCCTACCAAGAAAAAAATGCCTTGGTAAAAGTGTTTGAACAAAAGCTACAGGAAAAATACACCGTAGAGTACGCCCAGCCTACAGCAGTGATCGCCCAATGATCCGCATTGCCCTAATACTGCTATTTAGTCTCAGCGCAATCACCTGGGCTGATGATATGCGCCCAGCCTCCCTGACCATTACCGCCAGTGATGCCAGTAGTTTTGATGTGCTATTTAAAATCCCCATCCGCAACGGCTCACGCCAACAGTTGGAAGCCGCTTTTGATTCATCCGTCTCCATGGCGGCCCCCAAAAGCCGACGGGTTATTAACAACGCCTATATTGAAAACTTTTCAATCAACCGCGAAGCGGGTTTACAAGGTTTGCATATCACGATTAATGGCCTTAAAGGCGCCTCAGGCGATGTGCTATTAAGAATTATTGATAGCCAACAACACACCATTGCCAACGGCAGTTTAAAACTGACCCCCCTTAGGGTAGATTCGGCAATCTAAAAATGACCCCCCTGGTTAACTTGGTTTTTCTTTGTTCGGCAGTTTCCTGATGATTCCAGCTTTCAGTTTCTCTTTCAGCCGGAAGCTATCTCCCCGGATCTGGATGACGTGAGAGTGATGCAGCAATCGATCCAGCATGGCCGAGGTCAATGCGGTGTTTCCACCAAAGACCTGCTCCCACTCACCGAAAGAAAGATTCGATGTCAGGATGACTGATCCGCGTTCATACCGCTGAGCGATAACTTGAAAGAACAGATTCGATTGATCACCGATCAGCGGCATGTACCCGATCTCATCGATGATCAACACGCTCGGTCCAAGGACTGCTCTCCTCAAGACTTCCTGGTAGCGGCCCTGACGCTGAGCTGCTTCCAACTGTAACATCAGATCGGCCGCCGTCATGAAGCGAACCTTCAGATTCCGTTGTGTTGCCAGGTAACCCAGTGCGATCGCAATGTGAGTTTTACCGGTGCCACTGGGTCCGAGCAGCACGACATTCTCCTTACGCTCGACAAAAGCCAGGTCAGCCAACGTCATGATGGTTTTCTTGGGTGCCCCGGTTGCAAACTGGAAGTCATACTCATCCAGTGTTTTGATCACCGGAAAGCCGGCCATTTTCACCATGGTCAGCCGACTGCGTGCCTGTCTGGCTTGTTGCTCTGTCTTGAGTACATCGACCAGGAAAGTGATGTAACTCGATTCCTGATTGGCGGCCTGTTGAGCGAGATCCACGTACTGATCAGCCACGGCCTGTAACTTGAGGTCATCACACAGTACCTGGATCTGTTCGTGCTGCAGTTGATTCATGACAGGGCTCCCACCAGGCGATCATATTCTGCTGGGGACCGTTGCAGGGATTCAGTCGGCCAGGCAACCTTGAGTGGCGGTGCTGCTTTGGGTTGCGTCAGCGCTCGGTGTGGCAGCGGCAACAGGGCTGCTTGTTCCTCACCCAGTCGCGCAACCGGTTGGACCTTGGTGGTGTCGTGAACCCGCACATTGGCGACATCTCTCAGCCATTTCCAGACTTCCACGTTGGCAGTCGCCACATCCAAGTTGAGATCGGCTTGTTTCAATAAGCCGACCAGGGGGTAGTAAAAGCTGTTGCGAAGATAGCGATTGAAGCGTTCGACTTTTCCTTTCGTCTGTGCCCGGTAAGGTCGGCACAAATGCGGTGTGAAACCACAGTGTTTCGCCAGATCCCAGAGTCCGCTGTGGAACTGATGACGACCTTCGCCGTATCGGTTTCGCTCGATCACCACCGTCTTCATGTTGTCGTAGAGCGCCTGGTGAGGCACGCCGCCGAAGTATTCAAAGGCATTGATGTGACATTGCTTGAGTTGTTCAAAGCGTTCATTGTCAACGAATTCAACATAGCTCATGCGCGAGTAGCCGAGAGTCGCCACGAATGCAGATAAAGGGTGCTGTCCTCGCTTGAAGACGCACCAATCGACCTGCATCTGCTCGCCAGGTTTTGTCTCAAAGCGCACCACGGGTTCAGGGGCAGCTGCAGGATATAGGCTGCTCACATAGGTTCGAACGATCCGCTCTCCGCCGCTATACCCCTGCGCTTGGATCTCTCGATATACCACGGTTGATGGGATCCGGTCGGGGGCCATAGCCGCCACCCTGGATTGAATGTATTGCTTGAACGGATCGAGCTTGCTGGGACGCAATCTTCTGGAATAACCCGGCTCACTTTGATCGGAGTGAATATACCGACGGACCGTATTCCGAGAGTGCCCGGTCATGCGGCTAATGGACTTAATGCTGTTGCCTTGCTGGTGAAGAATACGTAATTCCATACACCTTTCCTGATTTAACATGCGCGCCTCCTGAGAGACGCAGGTTAGTGGAAAGGGGGGTCAGTTTTCAGTTGCCGAGGGGGGTCATTTTTACATTGCCGGTAACACCATCACCGGTGTGCTAAATACCGAAACCCCAGATTATGTAGTGCCAGAAATAAAAGAAATGTCGAAAGTCGATACCATATGGACCTATATTGACCCAGTGTTGGTATGGCGAATACTCACACCAATTGTTTGTGTTCTCGAGTGGTAAAAACAGACTTCACCCATAGAGAGCACGAAGAGCATCATCAGATACTGGCTGCACATCAATCAATGTGCAAACCAGAATGTCACTTTCACCAGAAGGGTTACCTGAGTGGTCACCACCACAGCATGAGCGTCATAGACCAGAAGCGACCCTGCTTTACCAGATTGTTGAGGAGTACTGGCCATCTTTCCAGGCTGAACTAGATTCTCAAGGTAAGAGCCTACCTCACTTTGTTGCAAAGGAATTTGATGAATACCTCAAATGTGGGAGATTGGAGCACGGTTTCCTCCGAGTTCGCTGTTCTTCTTGCCTCGATGAGAAACTTGTGGCATTTTCATGTAAACGCAGAGGCTTTTGCCCCTCATGCGGCGCACGACGCATGGCTGACAGTGCCGCCCATCTGGTCGATGAGGTTTTCCCGGCACGCCCGGTCCGCGTATTGAGCGTACCCTATCAACTTCGCTACCTCTTTGCGACACAACCAACGGTGATCACCAAGGTTCTTGCCATCGTGCACCGTGTGATCAGCACTTTTCTGATTAAACGGTTGGGGAGGACGGTGAAGTCGGGTGCTCACAGCGGTGCGGTCACACTCATCCAACGTTTCGGTTCAGCCCTGAACCTCAACTTACACTTTCACATGCTGTATCTAAATGGTGTCTATGACGCAAACGGCTACTTCTGGCCAGTGAAGCCACCGACTCCGGGAGATCTTGACGAGATCACGCATAAGATTGCAAAGCGCGTATCCCGATATCTGGAGAGGGCAGGGTACCTGTATCGGGACGCGGAGACTGAGTATCTGGATCTAGTACCTGAGGAAGATGATGCAATGCACAGTATCATCGGCGCGTCGATTACCTACAGGTTGGCGTTCGGCACCAATGCGGGGAAGAAGGCGCTGACACTACAGTCTGTGCCAACCAGCGACAACAAAGCGAAGTCGAGTGAACTGGTCAGCAAGCAAGCAGGCTTTTCGATGCATGCGGGCGTGGCGTGCAAGTCCAACCAGCGGAAGAAGCTAGAGCGTCTTTGCCGATATATAGCAAGACCGGCCATTGCTGAACAACGTTTGTCATTGGCTAGCAACGGTAATGTAATCGTCGCCCTGAAGACCCCCTATGATGACGGTACTTCCCATGTAGTTCTAAGTCCCATGGAGTTTATGGGGCGCTTGGCGGCTTTGGTCCCAAAGCCGAGGGTGAATCTGACAAGGTTTCATGGCGTCTTCTCCCCGCGGAGCAAGTTGAGAGAGCATATCGTACCAGGAAAGCCAGAAGATGAATCGGAGCAGGTCTCACAATCCAGCAAGGACAAGGCCTATTCGATGACGTGGGCGCAGCGGTTGAAGCGTGTCTTCGCCATAGAGATTGAGAAGTGTGAGAAGTGCGGTGGCAAGGTAAGAGTCATTGCCAGCATTGAGGACCCGGAGGTCATTGAGAAAATTCTGAAACATCTTGGACTTGATGAGGCATCACAGGTAAAGAATCGTTCACCGCCAGAGGGTCTCTTCCCGCATTCGACCCGACTATTCTGACATCTGCAACCGCTGGTGGGATCTAACTCGGTTTGACCGCCCGAACCTGCTAAGAATTCGGGTTGGGCAGCGTAGCCCGCACCGTTAGCCCGTTCAAAAACCACCAGATTTCATTGAATACTGAGCTAAGCTCTGTTTTTGGCGGGGTCATATACCTGGCTGATGAAGCAGAAATGGGGTTAATTCGTCTTATACCCCGGGAATTTGTTATTGCGAACGACAATACCTTCACCCTGGTCCAGCCGAATCTCAATCCAGACAGGCATCTCGGCATGCTTCCAGGTACCGGCAATATCGGTGGCTGTTTCTTTGCTACTGGCTATAGAAGCAAGCGATAACACCCACAATAGAAAAACCGTTTGGATGCTTTTCCCGACAGCATGCCGGTGATAAAAATTATTGCTCATCAGTCGATACCTTTTTCATTCGCCAGGCCACATAAAAGGGTAATAGCAGCAACACCGTCA
>CAZJRI010000244.1:0-5575 GCA_964548025.1 uncultured Pseudomonadales bacterium | reverse complement strand
GCGGACGCTTTTTACTACCTGCACACGCAGGACAAGTCCTGCTGGACCCACGAATTGCAGCTTACACCCTATCCGACAAAACCAAGTTTCTAACCCGGATAATTCACCGAGAGGAGACGAAATTGCCAGATCGACGGAGACACTTCAAAAAACTGATTGAAAGCAATGCCACCATTTTCGCACCACTCTGCCTCGACGCACTCTCAGCCAGGATCGTCGAGGGATGTGGTTTTGGTGCAGGTTATGTCAGCGGCGGCGCACTGGGGTATGCCAATGCAGTGAGTGAAGCCCTCTTAACGCTCAGCGAACTGGCTGATACAACCAGACATATTTCTCTTCGCTCAACTTTACCGATTATCGTAGATGGCGGCGTAGGATTCGGCGACCCGGTTCATATGGCCAGAACCATGTGGGAAATAGAAGCAACTGGTGCCGTTGCGATAGAAATCGAGGACCAGGTTGCCCCCAAGAGAGTCAGTCACCATCGCGGCATCGAACATCTCGTTAGCAAAGCTGCGATGGTCCTCAAAATTGAGCAGGCAGTTGCCGCCCGGTCTGATCCTGATTTTCTGATCATCGCTCGCACTGGTGCGGTTAAAAACGAATCTTTTGATGATGCAATTGACCGGGCCAATGCCTATCGCAGTGCGGGTGCTGACATTATCATGCTGATGCCACAGGAAGACGATGAATGGGAAAGAGCACCCGAACTGATCGATGCCCCCCTTGCCGCAATAACGTCACTCGATGCAAAAACACCAGACATGTGGCAGGAACTGGGCTGGCGACTCATCATCGATCCATTTACCGCCCAGGTGATCGCAGTAGACGCTGTTCAAGCCGCCTACAGTCAATTCCAGCAATCCGGGAAGACCGGTCTGGATAGCAGAGAGATATTCAATACCTATCGTCAGCTACCCGCTCTGGCAGGTCTCAATGAACTCTATGAAATAGAAGATCAGACCACAGAGCGTAGTGAGGATCAGCCCTGAGAAGAGATGCGCTCCTTAAAGCGCCGCATGCCCCGCAACCAGCGATCGTAGTCATTCGCCTTGCGCTGGAAGTAGGTTTCAACTTCAAGATGAGGTAATACCAGGAAGCGCTCTTCACCCATCGCTTCAATACACGCATCGGCAACAAATTCCGGTTCAAGAACGCCATCGAAACTAGCCTGGCCTTTCTGAGCCTCTGCAGCCTCGGCGGGGTCAGCCGTCCTGTTCCCGCCAATATTGGTTCTTACTGCCTGGGGACACAGTACCGATACCCGAATACCCTGATCGTAGTAGTTGATAGCGATCCACTCGGCCAGGGCAACAGCCGCGTGTTTTGATACCGCATAGGGTCCGGAATCCATCTGGGTCAGCAGTCCCGCAGCGGAAGCCGTGTTCAGAAGGTAGCCACCTCCCCGCTTCACCATGCCCGGAATCGCTGCCCTGGCGGCGAACAGATGGGACCAGGTATGAACGCTCATCATCTTCTCCCAATCACCCGTTTCAAGTTCAAGTCCGCCCGGCTGACCATAACCGGCATTGGATACAAAGACGTCGATACCGCCATAAGTCTTCTCCGTATCCGCGATGATTTTATTAACCGCCTGTTCATCTGCCACATCGAGTTGGGCTGCACTCGCTGCATCCCCTATCATCTCCGCGGTTTCTGTCGCATTGGCACCGTTAAGATCGGTACAAATGACCTTCTTCGCGCCATTGGCGGCGAACTGTTGTGCCAGACTTCTGCCGATACCGGAACCTGCGCCTGTAATGACAGCTATCTTGTCTAAAAGATCCATTTCATCTCCTTTGCTTCTTTTCTCGATTCACTGATCAGGTGCCCTTCAGAATATCCAGTCTCCTGATCCTGAAATTGAGTGTACGGCGTAACGGCGGGTATTGCATTTCCTGGCTTGCATTTCCTGGCTTGCATTTCCTGGAAAGAAGTTTTTCGGGTGCGCTTTTTCAGGCACTACGGGCTTGTGTTAGCATCAGGATGTTTTCTTATCGGAGAAGAATCATGAGAATCAGGTCTATTAAGAGCCTGCTGCAAATCATGCAGGTGGCGTCTTTATCTGTTGCTGTTTTTTATACGAGCCTGTCACAGGCTGAAGGGAATATAAGCGGTATCGTCAAAGGAGAGAATGGTCCTGAAGCTGGTGTCTGGGTCATCGCCGAGACGAACGATCTCAAGACAACCTATCGCAAGATAGTCGTCACCAATGACGATGGAAAATTCCTGATCCCGGACCTGCCCGAGGCAAATTACGAGCTATGGGCAAGAGGATACGGGCTTGCGGATTCAAATAAACAAAAAAGTCGTCCCGGTAAGAAAAAAGCAACAATAAGGATACGCGATGCAGCCACGCCACAGGAAGCTGCCGAGGTTTACCCGGCTAATTTCTGGTACTCGCTCCTGGAGGTACCCACCGATAAACACTTCCCCGGTTCAGGATCAGATGGTAATGGCATTAATGAGCAGATGCGCAATCAGGCGCTCTTTGTCGACAGGCTGAAAGATGGCTGTCAACTCTGTCACCAGATGGGTAACAAGGCAACGAGGGAGTTGTCTTTACCGATGCAGGATGCATTTGACTCAACCCGGGATGCATGGGAACAGAGAGTCAAACTAGGTGGTGGCGCCATGGACAGACCCATGAAATCCCTCGGCGATGTTCATGCTCTGGATATGTTCAGTGACTGGACTGATCGTATCATGGCAGGCGAAGTGCCCCGCCAGCCCCCCAGACCCGACGGTGTCGAACAGAACCTTGTTTTGACTCAATGGGGCTGGTCGAACGATCTGGGATTTGTTCACGACAATGTTTCAACGGACAAACGCGATCCAACCTTGTATCCGGACGGCCAGGTATTCGGTGTTGCACAGACTCAGGGACTCCTGACGGTCACCAATCCCAACACTCACGAGTCACGGGAACTGGTTATCCCCATGCGAGAGGAGATCAAGCGAACAAGCGGCACAAGCTACATCGGGGGCAAGCCGTCAAATCCTCACAATCCGATGCTGGATGATAAAAACAGGGTATGGATGACATCGACGATTCGTCCGGCAAAAAACCCGGACTGGTGCATGAATTCAAACCACCCGTCGGTCAAACGCTTCCCCATCGAAAGAAGCGGTCGACAATTGTCCTATTTTGATGCGACCAGTGAGGAATTTGTACTGGTTGATACCTGCTATGGCACCCACCATCTTCAGTTTGCACATGACCGGAACAATACCCTCTGGTCAAGTGGTGATATGAATGTGGTCGGATGGCTGGATACGAAAAAATTTGATGAAACCAAAGATGAAGCTGCATCACAAGGCTGGTGTCCGACCATCCTCGATACTAACGGTGATGGTAAGGCGGGTGAATATGTAGAACCCGATCAGGAAGTAGATCCCACCAAAGACATGCGACTCTACGGCTTTGCCTACGGCATTATTCCGAATCCTGCCGATGGCTCAGTCTGGTTCACACGACCCTATCCAAACCTCGTGCCAGGTCAGATCCTGCGCCTTGATCCAGAAACCTGTCTGACTGAGCAATATCAACCACCATTTGGCACAGATACTGTTCCCCGGGCACTCTGGGGGCATGGTCCCCGCGGCATTGATATAGACAAGAATGGCATACTCTGGACAGCACTGGGTGGCAGCGGTCACATTGCCAGTTTCGATCGCAGTAAATGTAAAGTTTTAAATGGTCCCACTGCAACCGGTCAGCACTGTCCGGAAGGCTGGTCTTTGCATCGAACACCTGGTCCGCAGATGAAAGGCGTCGATGCCTATGGCAGCGCCGACTTCCATTATTATATCTGGGTTGATCAGTTCAATACGCTGGGGCTGGGAGAAGACATCCCCATTGCCAACGGGACAACCTCAGACTCGCTGATTGCCTGGCTTCCGGATGAGTCCCAGATGATCAGTCTGCGTGTCCCTTATCCACTGGGCTTTTATACCAGGGGACTCGATGGCCGCATCAACGACAAAAAGGCAGGTTGGAAAGGGCGTGGTGTCTGGGCCAGTAACAACTCCGTTGTGCCCTGGCACAACGAGGGTGGCCGCGGAATGACAAGTGAAATCGTGCGCTTCCAGATTCGACCTGATCCACTGGCGGATTAATCTGAAACAGTAATTAAAGGATAATTCTAGAAAGGCGCACTGATACTACGGGAGGCAAGCCGTTCAGTGAATGAATCACCTCTCGCGAACCCGACCTACCTGAGACTGTATCTCGCTCAGATAGTCGCGCTCGCGGGCACAGGTCTGACAACAGTAGCCCTTGCCCTTCTCGCCTATGATCTGGCTGGTGGCGATGCATCCATCGTTCTGGGTACTGCGCTCGCTCTGAAGATGATCGCCTACGTTGGCACCGCTCCTGTTGCGGGCGCCTTCACGAGACGCATACCGAGAAGAACGCTTCTGATCAGTCTTGATATTGTTCGTGCCTGTATCGTGATATGTATGCCTTTCATCACTGAAGTCTGGCAGATCTACCTGCTCATTTTCGTTCTCAATACCTGCTCTGCGGCTTTTACCCCCACTTTTCAGGCAACGATCCCTGATATATTGCCCGATGATGCTCTCTACACCCGCGCACTGTCGTTATCCCGACTCGCCTATGACCTTGAGAATCTGCTGAGTCCCTTGCTTGCTGCCTCTCTGCTTCTGATCATGAGCTACAACGTGTTATTTACCATTAATGCATTTACATTCGTCATTTCTGCGTTGCTGGTCTTCTCGGTGCAACTGCCTTTACTTAAAAGCGTCGATGATGAGCAAGGCATCTGGTCCAACATTACTTCCGGCACAAGGGCTTATCTTGCAACACCCAGGTTGCGAGGTTTGTTCACCCTGTCATTAGCTGTCTCTGCAGCAGGGGCAATGGTTATCGTCAACACGGTTGTTTATGTCAGGGATCATCTAAAGGGAACTGAAAGCGAAACCGCCCTGGCATTCTCTGCATTTGGTGCTGGCTCCATGGTCGTGGCTCTTGCCTTGCCTCAATTGCTTGATCGACTGCCTGATCGACCCTTTATGTTGTTAGGTGGAATACTACTTTCGATAGGACTCTTTCTCGGTCTTTTTGAGCTTGATCTCATCGCATTGTTGACGATCTGGACTATCCTCGGTGTTGGTTCATCGCTGATTCAGACCCCTGCAGGGAGACTTCTCAAGCGATCCGCCAACAAGAATAGTATGGCAAGGATATTCGCCGCGCAGTTTGCGCTGTCTCATGCCTGCTGGCTTGTTACCTATCCACTTGCGGGTCTGCTAGCGGCGTGGATCAGTCTCGATGCAGCCTTTCTTGTACTGGGTGCGCTTGCACTTTGTGCAACAGCCCTTGCTGCTCTCCAATGGCCGGGACAGGACGAGACTGAACTGGATCATCACCACGATGAGATCAGCCACGAGCATCCGCATGTTCACGACGAACATCATCAGCATGTTCATGAGCCGCTTGAAGAGGATGAACAACACAGCCATCCACACACTCATTCCCCCATCAGGCATAAACATTTCTTTATTATCGATCTGCACCACCCGAGATGGCCGGTAGAGTGAATAATACCCCGTT
>CAZJRI010000243.1:0-5640 GCA_964548025.1 uncultured Pseudomonadales bacterium | reverse complement strand
CAACCATGGTGACTGGAAGTTGCACTGGTAGGAAATAAAACACAGAAGATGATAATGATGAATCGTCGGTGATTTGAGACGAATTTATTACCCAGCAAGAGCGCTGTTATGCTTAATCCGAATACTAGAAGTTCCATAACATGCCCAGCTTCACCATCCAGTCTTCATAGCGGGTACCGCCACTGTCTGCTTCAAAATATGCAGCCGTGAGATCCAGATTAACTGCGCCAACAGGAAACGAGATACCTGTGTCCAGCTTGTGGATGTCAGCGACGATACGGTAGGCATATCTGAGATTGCACCCTGGTTCACCGGCACAGTCGTCGAATACAGGATCTTTGGTATCAGCCTTGTAGTTGATGTCGGGGTCGACCCCACCTGATACCGTTGACGTTATTCCTCCGTTTGCATAGCCATATTCTGCGAACAGAAATACATTAGGCGCGACTCTAAAGTCGATACCCAGATAAACTTCTTGCGTTGCTGTGTCGAATGCAGCGTCTCTCGAGCGCTCTTTACTGCTCTTCCCAAGCCGTAATCGGTCAATATATCGAAAACCCAGATGTCCAACAGCAGTTGTTGTGAGTCGTTTGTTGATGTTGAGATCCAGATCAGCCGTGGCACCATCCCTTGCTTCACTATCTCGATATTCAAGCAGGCTCATATTGGTGCTGGCACCAAGCCAGTAGCTATCGTATCCAGCATGTGGTTGGTATACCCAGCTACCACCGATTGAGAGGATGCCGTGATCAAGCGCATCGTATTGTTCATAATCGTTGTAGGTGAGATAGCTCGATAGAATCAGTTGACTGTTGGTGCCGAATTTTTGTGAGTACCCTCCGCCGACACTGAGCGAACTGATGAGATCGGAAACCTGATCTTCATCTTTATATGAACGACTTATGTTGTCTTCGTGCTCGAATGAGAGTTGCGTCTCTCCATACCAGCCAGAACCATAGCTTCAGCATAAGCCCCGCGGCTGACAATCAGTGCGAAACCGATTAATAAAAAGATGGCAAAGGGGCGTTTCTTCATGGAAACTCGACCTTGTGAGCATTCAAAAAGTGACACGCAATGATCAATATATCCGAAATTGATGAATCACGCAGGCAATTCTTAATTTACCTGTTGGCATCGGGTGCCCTGGCCAGTGTTCAGGGGTGCGGTTCCTCTTCAGTTTCTGGTAGTTCTGATATGCCGACAGAGATGCCTGAGGGGAGGTCGATATACCAGCTTGCAGGCGATGTGCGTGTCAACGGGCAGGTCGCGACGCTGCAAACGCTAATCAAGGCCGGAGATGTTGTCGAAACATTCAACAAAAGTTATGTGATTTTCGTCTTAAACAAAGATTCTTTTATATTGAGAAGTAATAGCAAAATGTCATTGCCAGTGCCTGCCGCTGTCGCAACGGCGACTGAATTTCGGCTGAATCGCGGTAAGGCGCTGTCGGTACTTGCATCAAGGCGTACCCGCATTGCAACGCCAACAGCGATTATCGGGATTCGTGGCACGGGCGTGTACGTGGAGGTTGAGCCTGAGCTCTCTTATGTCTGCACGTGTTATGGCACTACCGACCTTGCCACGGCAGACGACCCTGATATCAAAGAGACTGTGGTATCGGAACATCACGATTCACCCAAGTATATTCTTGCAGATACATCAATTGGCAACCGGATTCAGCCAGCGCCGTTTAAGAATCATGATGACCAGGAATTACTACTGATAGAAACACTGGTAGGCAGAACGACACCCTATGTAGTCCCGAGAGGCGTTAAAAGAACGAGAAGAAGATACTATTAAAGCTGCCAGTTCGAATGTTGATTCCTGATGCATGACTGCCTTGAATGACTAGCCATGGCGCTAAGCGGCAGTGGATCTGGTGGCATCCTGCCCTAGTTTATTAAGCTTCGCCGCGGTCACGCCCGGTGACCCTGTTCCCCGGGCAAACAGGCTATAAAATACAGGGATCGCAAACAGGGTCATTAATGTCGCTATTGATACCCCAGAGAATATGACGATACCGAGCGTGGCTCTGCTTTCAGAACCTGCGCCGCGCGCCATGATAAGAGGAATTGAGCCCATCATTGTTGAAAGCGCGGTCATCAGAACCGGTCTCAACCTGACCTCTGATGCAGTCAGAAGCGCTTCGGTAAACTCGAGGCCCTGATCCCGTAGCTGATTGGCGAATTCAACGATTAGGATTCCGTTCTTGGTTGAAATGCCAACCAGAATTACGATGCCGATTTGGCTATAGATGTTGAGGGTGTCGTTGGTGAGAAAGAGCCCCAACAATGCCCCAAAGGTGGCTAATGGTACTGTAACCATTATTACTAGGGGGTGGATGAAACTCTCGAACTGTGCTGCAAGAACAAGGAAAACAATCAGTAGTGCCAGCAGGAATGTAAATAATAACCCGCCTTCTGATTCCCTTAGCTCCAGGGATTCACCCTTGTAGTCGATCTGGGCGGTCGCAGGCAATTCGTCCCGAACGATGGATTCCAGAAACTCCAGTGCTTCATCCAGTGAGTAGTCGGGTGCAAGGTTGGCTGTAATCGTAATAGCCCTGAGTCTGTTATATCGGTTGAGCGTGCCTGCATCGGCAATGCTCGTAATCTTTGTGAGTCCTGATAACGGGATGAGTTCTCTGGTGGTTTCAGAACGGACATAGATATTGGTCAGATCGCTTGTGGTTGCGCGTTGCTCGGCTTTTGCCTGAACGATAACATCGTATTCCTCCCCATTGTCGACAAAGGTCGTGATTTGACGTTCGCTCATCATCGTCTGAAGAGTCCGACCAATATCCTGGACGGAAACTCCCAGATCGGCAGCCCTTATCTTGTCCACTTCAACCAGCAATTGAGGTCGCGTCTCCTTGTAGTCAGACTGGACCCGGCTCATCCGTGGATTTTCCGCGACCCGGGATAAAATAGTATCTCTCCATTCGGCGAGTTCCTTATAGGTACTGCCACCAATAACGAATTGAACAGGTTGACCACCGCCATGCCGCTGGATACCGCTTCGCATGAAGGGGAATGCGCGAATACCGGGTATATTCTGCCATTCACCCACCAATTTGGTCATTACCTCCCGGGTTGATATCTGTCTCTGTTCCCAGGGTGTCATTGTGACAATTGAGACGCCGCTATTGACGTTTGCACTGCCCCAGCCGGGTAGAAAGACCAGATAAGAGATTACGTCTCCGGATTTTACATAGGGGTCAATTGTTTTTTCCAGTTGGCGTAATTGACCCTGCATAAATTCAAAACTGGCCCCCTCTGGTCCTGAAAATCGGGTATAGAAAACGCCCTGATCTTCCTGCGGAGCGAATTCGGAGGGAGTGATTTTAAATAGTCCCCAGGTGCCTGCCGATGCTGCGATCACCATAATTACTATGATATAGGGTCTGGGCAGGATGATTGTGAGTGCCTGATGATACGCATCCTTCAACCAGGAGAAGAAGTGGTCTACTTTCTGCGTCAGCCAACTCTCGTGAGCATGGGTTGTTAGCAGTTTTGAACACATCATCGCTGTCAGGGAAAGCGCAAGGATGCTCGAGAAAATTACGGCGGTACCAATAGTGACTGCAAGTTCGGCGAAAATAACGCCAAGATTACCTTCAAGGAACGCGATCGGAACGAAAACGGAAATTAGAACTGCTGTGGTTGCCACAACCGCAAATGCAACCTGCCGGGAACCATTGAACGCTGCCAAAAGCGGTGGCTCTCCCTCTTCAATACGACGCTGGATATTCTCAAGTACGACGATCGAATCATCGACGACGAGACCGATTGCGAGTACGAGTGCCAGTAGTGTGATTAGATTGACAGAGAAACCGAAGATTGCGAGTCCCATGAACGAGGCTATCAGGCAGATGGGAATTGTGACCGCCGGAATTATCATTGCCCGGACAGTCCCGAGAAACATGTATATCACCAGGCTAACTAATGCCATTGTGATCGCTAGAGTTTTATAAACTGAGTTGATCGCCGCCTCGATGAATACCGAATCATCTGAACTGGCTATAAGGCTCATACCCTCCGGGAGGTTTGCATTGATTGCTGCCGTGCGAACAGCAGTCGCCTTGAGTACTTCCAGTGTATTTGCAGTAGATTGTTTAATAATACCGAGGCCGACCGTGGGTACAGAATTACCGCGGAATTCATTACGATAGGTTGTCGGTCCGATCTCGACTCTGGCAACCTCACCCAGCTTTATCAAATGGCCACCCTGCCCGCGGGCAACTGTGAGTTGTTCAAAATCCGCTGCTGTTTCGAATGGTCTTTTTACCCGTACGGTAAATTCCCTCTGCAGGGAATCAATTCGACCGGCGGGTAATTCGATATTCTGTTTTCTGAGTGCGGATTCAACATCTATGACGGTTAACTCTCTTGCGGCAAGTGCGATTCTGTCGAGCCAGACGCGCATTGAATATCGCCCTGAACCGCTGACTGAAACGCTCGCAACACCATCTATGACGGTAAACTGATCCACCAGATAGCGTTGGGCGTAATCAGTGAGTGCCATGCTGTCAAGGGTGGAACTTGTCAGGTTCATATACTGGATGGGTCTGGCATCGCTGTCAGCTTTGGCAATATAAGGCGGATCAACATCCTCCGGCAGACGCCTCACGACCCTTGCAACCCTGTCCCGAACGTCGTTGGCTGCCTGGTCAATATCCCGATCAACCCTGAATTCCACACTGATTCGTGATGAACCGTCACGGCTTGATGATCTGATCGCTTCTACACCTTCGATGCCACTGATTTGATCTTCAAGCAGTTGCGTGATTTTTGTTTCGACAACCTGGGCTGATGCGCCTGCATAGGATGTTGAGACAGAAACCATCGGAGGGCTGGTTCGGGGATATTCTCTTAGGGGTAAATCTTTGAATGAAAGAATGCCAAATGCCAGAATAAGCAGGCTGATTACAGTTGCAAAGACTGGCCTTTTAACCGAAACATCTGAAATGATCATGATGGCCCCCTCCCAGACTAACCTGATTTACCAGGTCGCCCTGATTTCTTTCCCTTTCGCCCGGTTTTTTTGCCTGTTGATTCAATTCCGGGTCCTGATCTCGCCTGTGTTGCCTGATCAGACATCAAAGTAACTCTGCTGCCGGGTCGCACCTTGATAATGCCCTGGGTAATAACCTCCTGCCCTTCAACGAGACCTGAGAGTACTTCTACAAATCCGGGTCTCCTTCTGCCAACATCAATTTCGACTCGTTGCGCAGTGCCATCCTCCACGACATAGACATATTGCGTGTTTTGTATGGGGATGACACTTTCTTCCGGTACTGCAAGGACCCTGCTTCGTTTCTGGACCAGCTTGACAGTCAGCAGCATGCCGGGTCTCAGCAGATTTTCATCGTTACCCAGATGAGCCCTAATCGTTATTGAGCGAGTAACCGGATCAATTCTGGAGCTGATGGTATGGACCTTGCCATTGAAAGTTCGACCGGGATAGGCGGAACTGCTGGCGAGAACTTCCTGGCCTTTCTCGAGAGCTGAGAGGTAGTTTTCAGGTACTGAAAAGTCCAGTTTTATGATACTGATGTCGTCCAGGGTGGTAACCAGGGTATTCGGGCTGAGGAGAGTACCCGGGCTGATCTCTCTGAACCCCAGGACCCCGCTGAAAGGA
>CAZJRI010000242.1:0-5653 GCA_964548025.1 uncultured Pseudomonadales bacterium | reverse complement strand
AGCCACCAGGTGACAGCTTGTCATCAGCAACTACACTGACCAGCGCATCAGATGAGAAGCTTTGCACCCATTCCAGATCGTTGGGGTGCACCTTTATAATGATCTCTTCTACGCTTTCGGGAACTGCGGATAAAGCAGATTCAACCACTCGAACTACTACCTCCGGGTCGGTCTTGATCTCATTAAGAACAACCATCTCGGTTATTTTCGTAATCAGCGGTACCAGTGCATTCCTCAATCCCTCTGATTGATCCGGTGGATTTGCAAAAGCAGCTTCAAGATCGGCCAGAATTTTGCGCTTGGGTGCCACCTCTTCCTCAAATGCTTTCTCTATCGCTAGCCTTGCCTGCTCTCGACCGGCCGCCTCGCCGACTTCAAACCCCCTGGATTCACCTTTTATATATCCTTCCGTCTCGCCTTTCTTAAATCCCGCTGCATATCCTTCATCCGCGGTATCAAGATTAACGGGCTCATTGACTGTATCCGGAAGAGGTTCCGCTCTAGCAGAATCTGCGGCAGGATCGATATCACGGATGCTATCCGTCACTGGTGACTCTACTTTGGGTTCATCTGGAATTGCTGATTCGTTCGAAGGGGAGTGCTTTTCAGCAACCGAAGGTATCGTGTCACGATTGCCGGAAGAAAGGCCGCTGATCCTGTTCAGCCGACCCGGTGCTGTCTTTCCACGGACTTTGAAGACCCTGTTGTTTTCTTTGTCGTCCGGCTCAACCGCCGGTAATTTCCAGTCTGAGGTGGAAGTGATCTGACTTGCAGGTATCCGACCTGTACTCCTTGTCATCTCGATTTCCTATATCATCTGATCGCCACCGCCACCGAGTACTATGTCGCCACTATCGGCCATCTTCCTCGCGACGGTAAGTATTTCTCGTTGGGCGACTTCGACATCACTCACTCTGACAGGTCCCTTGGCATCAAGATCATCCCGCAGCAGTTCAGCAGCTCTCTTTGACATATTCTTGAAGATCTTCTCCTGCATCATGTCGTCAGCTCCCTTGAGAGCGGTGATAAGCACATCAGACGAGATTTCACGAAGCAGGATCTGAATACCTCTGTCATCCACATCCGCCAGGTTGTCGAAGACAAACATAAGATCCTGAATTTCCACAGCCAGTTCTTCATCCACTTCCGATATGGCTTCCATGATCTCGGATTCGATTACAGAATCCACATTGTTCATGATCTCTGCAGCAACTTTAGTCCCACCCATCGCTGACGCCTGTGTGGTGGACCCTGAGAACTGTTTTTCAAGGATATCGTTTAGTTCCTGCAACGCAGCAGGTTGGACCGTATCGAGCGCAGCAACCCGCATCAGCAGATCCTGCCTTACTCTGGGGTCTGCCATGTGACCCACAACCTGAGCCGAATGGTCCGGATCAAGATAAGCCAGCACGATTGCCTGAATCTGGGGATGCTCATATCGAATTATTTCTGATACAGATCTGGAATCCATCCACTTCAGGGTATCCAGACCGGTGGTGTTACCACCCATCAGTATCCGGTCGATCAGTCCACCAGCCTTGTCTGCTCCCAGGGCTTTCACCAGTGTCGCTTTGATATAGTCATCCGAGCCGATACCCAGGCCGGTCTGAGACTCCACTTCCGATAACATGGCGCCCATCACAAGTTCGACCTGGTCGTTGCGAACATTGGTCAGTTCAGCCATTGCACCACCAACCCGCTGTACCTCTTTCGGGCCCATATGCTGGAGAATCTTTGCGGCATGTGCTTCGCCCAGACTCAGTAGCAGAATCGCTGCCATCTCCAGTTTCTGTATACCCGTGGCAGGAATTCCTGTTTGCTCAGACATCTAAACCTCCGCAACCCAGGCTTTAACAACCTGAGCAACCCTTGAGGGATTTTCATCCACGAGCGCCTTGATGGCATCCAACTGGCGCGCAAACATGTCTCCCGGACCAGGCAGCAACAATTCCTCACCGCCGCTTAATGTGACAGTTTCCTGCATCATTTCTTCTTCCTGCTCCAGTTCCTGTTCGGCCAGCCTTTCCAGTTCCTGTTCAGCGATGAGATCTTTCATCCTGTCTTCAGCACTCGGACCGGCCAGCATGTTCAGCACAGGTTTTAGAACAAAAAGTGTCACGAAAATAATAACCAGGGCAACGATTACCTGTTTGGTCAAGGATGTAAACCACGCTTCGGTCCAGAAACCCGGTTCAAGCAGTTCTATTTCTTCTGTTGGCAGAAAACCTTCATTTATGACTGTTACGCGATCTCCCCGGATGGCATTGAATCCAACCGCGTCGCGTATTAGCTGACTTAGTCTCTGAAGTGACGAATCATCCCACTGCATTGTTTGCATCTCGCCGGTTTCAGGATCGGCAATCTGCATATCGTCGAGTACCACCGCAATTGTCAATCGACTTATTCTGCCTACTGAATGCTTTGTATGACTTATCGTCCGGTCAAGTTCATAATTTCTGGTTGCCTGCTTTCGCTGCCGGGTTACGCTGTTGGGAATTGAACCATCTGACCCGGCGCCTGCCTCTTCCGGGATTGTCGGCTCGATTGGAGGTTGATTCGACAGGGCGCCGGGAACCCCACCATCAATATCACCTTTCTTGAGTTCTTCCATGGTTTCTTCGCTGCGAATAGCCGGAAGGTCAGGATTGAACATCTCCTGGGTCTCTTCAACCCAGGTAAAATCCACCTCTGCCGCCACCTGCGCATTGAACTTGGTCTCGCCCAGAACGGGTTCCAGAATTCTTCTGATCTTTTCAAGTAGTTCTTTCTCTACTTTCTGTGAGTATTCAAATTGTTTATCCGACTGACCGACGCCGTCATCGTCTTCCATGTCTGACAGCAGATTGCCGTGCTGATCAACAACAGTGACATCATCTTTTACCATTTCCGGCACGCTATGACTGACCAGGTGCATTATGGATCTCACCTGATGCTTCTCGAGTTCTCTGCCAGCACCCACCTCAACGAAAACCGAAGCAGAGGGTTTTCTGTTATCCCTCACAAAAACCGACTGTTTGGGAATGGCAAGCAACACTCTGGATTTACGAACGTTCTTAAGGCTGGTGATCGTCCTGGCCAATTCACCTTCTATGGCCCGTTGGTACCTGGCAGTTTCCATAAACTGGCTCGTACCCAATTCCTGCTCCTGGTCAAGAATCATGTACCCCTCACCCGTTGTGGACAACACATCGGCGGCAGCAACTTTCATTCTCGCTTCATGCAATTGCTTGGAGGGCACCAGCACCATCCCGGTATCAGGTTCAACGGAAAAATCTATTCCACCGGTTTCAAGAACATTGACGACAGCGGAAGTATCGGAGGATTCCAAATTGCTATAAAGGGGTTTGTATTCCGGACTCTGACTCCAAAGGACCAACATGAATCCAACACTGATGATACCTGCCAGCCCTACCATCAAGCCCATCTGTCTCAACCAGGGGAGCTGTAAAAAACCACTGACCACATCGTTACGTCGATAGACTTCAGTTTCATCGAACCGGTTAACGGCCCCGCTTTCCTGGATGGGCTCACTTTCAGCCATCACATCCAGATCAGGCTCTGCGACGGCTGGTACTTCAGCCATTATTAGTTCCTCGACTTACCACTTTACGATTTTCAACCTCCGGATTTAGCAAGTGCTAGATAGGCATATTCATTATTTTCTCGTACGCCGTAACCAGTTTGTTTCTTACTTCTGTTACTGCCTGAAACGCAACTGATGCCTTTTGAGATGCGATCATCGCCTGTGTCAGGGAAGCCCCTTCAACACCTCTTTCAAGCGAATCTGATAGCCGCCCGGATTCTTTTTGCAGGTCATTCACGGTATTGAGTGCATCGGTCATCAGATCACCAAAACTCTTGTTAGCTTCGTTATTGCCGACACGAAGGCGATCCGGCTGATCAAACTGAATAAGATCAGCCGCACTCTGGCTCTGTTGTTTCATCGCCCGCATCTGCGCGAGCACGTTTTGCACATCGACTCTATCAGACATTTTCTTTTCCTCTTCGGGTTATAGCTACCGAGACTAATACGCCGTCAGTTCAGCTCGAACGTCAATTCCGCTATCTCTCATCTTCGCGAGCTTATAGCGCAGCGTCCTGGCGCTTATACCCAGTTTTTCCGCAGTTTTGCTTCGACTTCCACGCTCTTTTTTTAATACATCAATAATGAGCTGGAATTCCTTGTGTTTAAGATTCTCTTCAAGATTTCCTACTGCTTTGTTTTCGTGAACGACTTCCGGTTCCTCTTCTATTACAACGGTTTCCATCGGATCAAGAAACAGATCTTCTTTACTAACAATATTACCGGGTTGCAATATAAGCGATCTTTGGACTACATTTTCAAGCTCACGAACATTACCCGGCCAGCTATGGTTCTGAAGGGCTTCTCTCGCCTCATCATCGAAATCAACGATTGATCTGTTCATGCGACGACAATAGGTATTCGCCATATGCTCTGTCAGAGGCAAAATATCCTGTTTCCTGTCTCTTAAGGATTCAATCCTGAGTGGGAATACACTCAAGCGGTAGTAGAGATCTTCCCTGAATTTTCCTTCTTTAACAAAATCCACCAGATTCCTGTTGGTGGTTGCAATTACTCTAACATCAACTTTGCGCTGAATTTTGCCCCCGAGCCTTTCAACCTCTCTCTCCTGCAGTACGCGAAGCAGTTTAGCCTGGAGAGCCAGATCCATTTCTGAAACTTCATCAAGCAGGAGCGTACCCTTGTCTGCCTGTTCGAACTTACCCGGTCTGCTGTTATAAGCGCCGGTGTAGGCACCTTTCTCATGACCGAACATCGTAGCTTCGAGCATGTTCTCAGGAATTGCCGCACAATTTACCGCAACAAACGGACGATCGGAGCGATGAGATTCCTCATGAATAAACTTTGCTACAACCTCTTTACCAACACCGCTTTCTCCCAACAACAGGACCGTAGAATCTGCAATTGCCACTTTTTTGGCCAGCAAAAATAGTTTTCGACTTATGGGATCAACAACTACAGGTTTTACCCCGCCTTTTTCACCTACCTGCTGTCTGATGGTTTCAGTCAGGATATTGGGTTCAAACGGTTTTATCATGAAGTCAACAGCGCCAAGCCGCATGGCTGCCACTGCTTTTGAAACGTCTGCGTAGGCTGTAATAATCAGTACGGGTATGAAAGCGTTTATTTGCCGGATCTTCTCGAGCAATTCTATACCGTCCATGCCGTCCATGTTGACATCGGAGACAACCATGTCAATTTCGCACCTGTCAAAGACTGTTAGCGCCACTTCTCCACTGGCCGCTGTTTCTACATCGAAACCGACCATTTCGAGGGTTTCTGCCACAGCTTCTCGCAACTCGCGATCATCTTCGACTACGAGAATACATTTCTTGGTCATATTAGTTCCTTTTCTCATCGGAGACTCTCTTCTTGGTTTTCCAAACCTTCACCGGCAGAATGGAGAGTCAGATTTCCTCCAAGAGATTTAGCCACTGCCTGAACGACCGCCAATCCCAGTCCCGTACCCTTGGCCTTGGTGCTGTAGAATGGTTCGAGTACTCGCCCCAAATCTGTCGCGGCAATACCAGGACCGTTATCCGAGATCGAAATAGTCAGGGTTTTATTCCTGGCAGCAGCGCTGATCAGCACTTCGACCTCATTTCTTTC
>CAZJRI010000241.1:4853-5720 GCA_964548025.1 uncultured Pseudomonadales bacterium | reverse complement strand
GTGACAGATCACCGCCATCGAGCAGGTTGCCCGTAATGATGGCAGCAAATGCGATACATATCCCTAACAGGCTTAACAGATCCATGTTTCATGCCTCGTGCGCTCGCAGGGCTTAACTTTTAGCCATACCGCTTTAACATACTCGGCACATCAAGGATCAGCGCGATCGTGCCATCGCCAGTAATTGTTGCACCAGCCATACCAGCCGTTCCTTGCAACATCTTGCCTAGTGGTTTGATGACGACTTCTTCCTGTCCGATGAGCTGATCAACCACAAATCCTATTTTCTGATTACCCACCGTCACGATAACGACGTGACACTCCGGGCTTTCATTGGCCGCCTGGACTACCCCGCCATTGACAAGCCAGCGACTGAGGTAATAGAGCGGGATAGCTTTTTCACGAACAATGATGACTTCCTGACCGTCCACAATGTTGGTATCCCTGAGATCCAGGTGGAATATCTCGTTAACGCTTACCAGCGGCAGCGCAAATGTCTGATCAGCCAGCATCACCATCAAAGTCGGCATAATGGCAAGGGTCAGGGGCACCTTAATGATGATCCTGCTACCTTCCCCCAGAGTAGATTCAATATCGACCGTCCCGTTTAACTGACCGATCTTGGTCTTGACCACGTCCATCCCAACACCTCTGCCGGATACATCCGATACGACTTCTTTAGTCGAGAAACCAGGTGCAAATATCAGATTGAAAGCCTCACCGTCACTCAACCTTTCTGCAGCATCCCTGTCTATGGCACCCTTTGTGATGGCAAGCTCACGTATTGCATCCGGGTCCATTCCTTTTCCATCATCCTTGATCGTCAACAGAATATGATCGCCTTCCTGTTCCGCCGAGAGCGTAATG
>CAZJRI010000241.1:0-4843 GCA_964548025.1 uncultured Pseudomonadales bacterium | reverse complement strand
CGGTTTGCCAACTGCCTCCCGGTCATCAGGGTTTTCAATACCGTGATCGACAGAATTACGCACGAGGTGAACCAGGGGGTCTGCAAGTGCCTCGACCAGATTCTTGTCCAGATCAGTTTCTTCTCCAATCAATTCAAGATTGATTTCTTTCTTAAGATTTCTCGCAAGATCTCTCACAACTCTCGGGAATCGGCCAAAGACCTTCTTGATGGGTTGCATCCGTGTCTTCATGACAGAGGACTGAAGATCTGCAGTCACAACATCAAGATTTGACACGGCTTTGTTCATGTCTTCATCCTGGGAATTTGCCCCAAGACGGACCAGTCGATTTCTTACCAGCACCAACTCGCCAACCATATTCATGATCTCATCAAGTCGTCTGGTATCTACCCTGACAGTCGCTTCTCCGGCTGATTCCTTGGGTGGTGATTTGGCAGGTTTCGGTGGTTTCTCGGCAACCGCAGGTTTCGCTGAAGCATCTGCTCCTGGTGCCGGTTCAGTTTTGGTTGTCTCTTTTTCAACCTTGACTTCGTCAGTTACAGTCGGTACCTCTGCAGGTTTTTTCTTTTCCTCATTTACTTCAGGCGCTTTCTTATCGGCATCACGCTGATCCAACAGCGCTTCAAATTCTTCTTCAGATATTTCATCTGAGCTTTCAGGTTCAGGTTTTGATTCGTCAGTGCTGCCTGCCTGATCCTTCTCGTTGGCGTTTGCTTCGCCTTGTTTTCCCTGCAATGCATCAAGCAGATCTTCAAATTCATCGTCAGTAATAATATCGGAATCAGAGGCTGAACCCTCCGCTTCCGGTGTCGCATCGTCTGCTTCGACGGGTGCACTAACCTCAACCGTTTCTGGTTCCGGTTCTTCCGCTGGCTCAGGCACCCCACCTTCAGTCACTCTCGTCAATGCATCTATCAGTTCCGGTTCAGCCGGTGTCAGTTCGTCTCCGTTACGAATCTCATCGAACATGGTATTGACGCTGTCGAGGGCACTTAATACGGTATCCATCAGCTCTGGTGTCAGGCTGATTTCTCCCTTCCTTAAAACATCGAAGGCATTTTCAGCGACATGGCAACAATCTACCATCGGTTCGAATTGTAGAAACCCCGCACCACCTTTAACAGTATGAAAACCGCGAAATATCGCATTGAGTAAATCCGAATCCTCCGGTGTGCGTTCCAGATCTACCAGTTGCTCAGACAACTGCTCCAGAATTTCCCCCGCTTCCACGAGAAAATCCTGTAATATTTCGTCGTCGTCATTGCTCATTATTCTTCCTTGATTCTAGAATCCCAGACTGGACAGAAGGTCATCGACCTCTTCCTGATCATTCAATGTGATTGCACTATCGGGTAGGGGGCCTTCTGCCAACAGATTTTTTTCGTCTTCGCTTTCTGACTCTTCTGTTGTTTGCAGTCCGCTTACATCCTGCATTCTTCCTGATATTGCTATCAGATTTACCAGGTCAGTCTCTGTAGCTTCGAGCATCTGGATGATTTTGTTCAGAACCTGTCCACTCAGATCCTGATAACCCTGAGCGACAACGATATCGGTCAGATGTCCATGAAGCTGATTGCTCTTATCTTCTGAATAGGCGAGAAAGTCATCGATTCGCTGGTAGAGTCTTCGAAAATCTTCGGCATTAAGCTGTCTTTCTTTCAGCTTTCGCCAGTCTGATCTCAAACTGGTTGATTCCACACCCAGTTCTGCTGCAATCGGTGTTGCCAGTTCAGCAAGATCCATGGTCTTATTCGCCGCTTCCTGGGTGAGTTCAATGACATATCCCACCCGTGCCGACATGTCGCGACCTTCACTCTCACCTTCGCTTCTGATTTCAAGATTCGCAATTGCATCATGCAAACCCCGGGTTATTTTTCCTATTTGCTGATAGATACTGTCATTGCGGGCATCGTTAATTTGAATCAGCTCCTGAACCGCTGTACCAACGTTTCCATGCTCAAGGTTTTCCAACAATATCTGCGCTTTTTCTTTCAGTAGCCGATCAAAAGGCTGTTGGTTCATTTCCATCGTTTTCTCTTTTTTTGAGGGGTTCAAATCGGGGAATCAACGCCCGGGTGATTAACTTGCATCGATACGATCAAAAATCTTTTCGATCTTTTCCTTTAGTGCTGCGGCAGTGAATGGTTTTACAACATAGCCATTCACCCCGGCCTGGGCAGCTTCTACTATCTGATCCCTCTTGGCCTCTGCTGTAACCATCAAGACTGGTAATTCATTCAGTTTGTCATCAGCACGGACAGCTTTGAGCAGGTCTATTCCAGTCATTCCTGGCATATTCCAATCAGTCACGAGGAAATCAATTCCACCAGCCTGTAGAACCGGAAGTGCCGTCTTGCCATCGTCAGCCTCAGTCGTATTGGTGTATCCCAAATCTCTCAAAAGATTCTTGATAATCCTTCGCATCGTAGAGAAATCGTCCACGATCAAGATTTTCATTTGCTTGTCCAAGGAAACCTCCGTCCTTCAACCCTATTTATCGCCATCAGGTCTTAAACAGCCTAATTGCGCTCTCTCTATAAAGTTTAGATGCAGATCAGCGCCTATCCAGTTTTTTTGCCTGTTTCTGGCATGAACCTACTGAGTCCAATCCCCAAGCTTCGATCGTAGTCGCAGCGCAGACTGGGTATGAATCTGGCTGACTCTTGATTCACTGACACCCAGAACCTCACCAATTTCTTTAAGATTCAATTCATCGTCGTAATAAAGTGACAAAACGAGCTGTTCTCTTTCTGGAAGTCCCGAAATAGCCTCTGCCAGGCAATCCTGGAAGTCCCGCTTCTCAATTTGATCGAGAGGATCCGGTGTTTTCGATGCGATACCCTCACCACCCGTCATGGGAATCTCCTCGAAGCTGAAGAGCTTGCTTCCTGCTGCATCTTTCAAAATGCTGAAATACTGGGTGAGTCCTACACCCATTTCCTCTGCAACCTCGCGGTCTGTCGCATCACGACCCAGACGACCTTCGAGCTTCACCATTGCAGCACTCACGCTTCTTGCATTGCGATGAACGGATCTGGGTACCCAATCACCCTTGCGAATTTCATCCACCATGGCACCGCGAATTCTGATCCCGGCATAGGTTTCAAAGCTCGCCCCCTTACTCGGGTCATATTTGGTTGCAGCTTCCAGCAGGCCGATCATGCCGGACTGTATTAAATCGTCTGGTTGGACACTGGGTGGCAGGCGAGCCATCAAATGGTGGGCGATGCGTTTCACCAGCGGGGCATGTTCCCTCACAAGCGAGTCAGGGGTTTGCTCCTGAAATTCAGAATACACGCTAATACCTGTGGCCGCAGTCACTTATGAAATCTCTTCGCACTAGTCACTCACTTTATCTCATACCCTGAGCAACCAGTTGCTCGACAAAGAATTCGAGATGCCCTCTTGGCGAGCTTGCCAAAGGCCAGTTGTCCACATTCTTTGCCAGTTCGCGATAAGCGATTGAAGCTTTGCACGAAGGGTAGGCTTCATAGACAGCCTTTTGCTTCTGAACAGCTTTGCGGACACAATCGTCGAAGGGGATGTTCCCGGCATGTTCAATGGTGACATCAAGGAAACGGTCAGTAACACCAAGGAGTTTTCGGTAGAGCAATTCAGCCTGTTGCTTGCTCTTCGTCATATTGGAAATCAATCTGAAACGATCCAACTGGTGCTCTTTATTGAGGAGTTTCAACAGCGCATAGGCGTCGGTTATGGATGTGGGTTCGTCACATACGACCAGCGCTACTTCCTGGGCTGCCTTGACAAAACTCGTTACGCTCTGGGATATACCAGCAGCGGTATCTACGATAAGCACATCCATCTGATCACTGATAGCTGTGAATGCCTGAATTAGACCAGCATGTTCACGAGGTCCGAGATTGACCATCGCCTGGGTACCTGAGGATGCCGGAACAACGCGAATACCCATCGGTCCAGGGACCAGGATATCTTTAATATCCCGCTCACCATTGATGACCTGCTCAATCGTACAATTGGATTTGAGACCAAGCAGCACATCAATATTGGCCAGTCCAAGATCAGCGTCAAGCAAGGTGACCCTGCGACCCATATCTGCCAATGCCAGACTTAAATTCAGGGAAACATTGGACTTGCCAACCCCGCCTTTACCACCGGTCACTGCAATTACCTGCACGGGATGAGAACTCATAGATCAACTGCCATTTTAGAGGTTACTTCCGCTGTACTCTTCCTATAAGTTAAGTCGGACATGGCTTCTTTCGCAAATTGTCTTTCATGGGGATGGTCGGCCGGGTATCCCTCGACAAGGGAGGACATCTTCTCGATGAATGCTGCACTACGGGCAAGAGCAATATCTTCCGGAATATGTGGACCATTCGTCGTATAGGACAGCGTCAGCATTTTTCTTACCAGAAAACTATAAGCAGGACCCAGGGCGTCACATTCATCGAGATGCGTCAGGATACAGGTTGTTCTGCCTTTCGCCTGGTAGATATTGAGCGCCATATTCATGACGGAGGTCTGCAGATTGGCCGGTAGGACCAGATACCTGTGTATATCGTAGTTTGAAGAGGACAACCTGAATAATTCGGTTGAAAGCTGGTTGTCTGACATACCCAGACCTGGCATATCAATCGCGACGAATGAACGATGGGCCACCCTCGCAATCGCCTGATTCAGACTAACATTGCTGTCGACATGAATGACCTCAACATCGAGCAGGTTGCCAAATCGATCCAGTTGCTCTCTGGCACCCGCCTTATAACCATCACAGTTAACAATCGCGCAACTGGAAGCCCCATACTGAATAACCCGATTTGTAGTCAGCTTCAGCAGACTGGTCGTTTTACCACTCCCGGCC
>CAZJRI010000240.1:5407-5758 GCA_964548025.1 uncultured Pseudomonadales bacterium | reverse complement strand
CGAGACGAAAGCACTGATTTGTAAAATGCTCATAATTCGGTGTCTTGCCAGAGAATATATTAACCAGATGGAACCCGCCGCTATCAGACAGCTACCGATCCACAAATGCGCAAGCGCAAATGACAGTGGCAGCACTTTCGCCGCAATAAAAGGCGGCAATATACATGCGTAGATAATGAGGCCAAGGATACCAAAGGTGAGACGATCCGAATAAAGTACGTAGATCGCCTGGAATGTCGCCAGGCATGCAACCATCGTAGAGAGCTGAACCATTCTTACAAATACAATCGCAGCCAACTCAATCCCCGAAATTCTCTGAACGTAATCAACAGCAGCTACCTTGATCACGTC
>CAZJRI010000240.1:0-5397 GCA_964548025.1 uncultured Pseudomonadales bacterium | reverse complement strand
ATAAAACCGTCGACGAGTGGGGCCGAGAACCAGAAGCTGACTGCAATGACGAACATGCCTACCGTTACAGCAATTATCGCAACCCCAATCTTTAATCCAGCAAGCCAGGCAGAACCCAGCGGTCGTGTCGCCGCAAATGTACTCAAATAGGCACTACCCTGCTTTACGACTATCCCAAAAGTTGGCGTGCTCTTAATCAAAGGCACCAAAAGCGCCATAAATGTGCCGATTGACCAGGCAACCTCAGATTCGAACAGGCGACACAGAAACCAGAGCATTGGGATACATAGGGCAACGATGATACTCCATACGATAAGAGGCATTCCTGTGCCCGTGATCTCGTACCAGAGTTCGGCTCGCTTCGCTGAAGTTGTTGGACATTCTGTCTCGTATAGCTCCGCGAGCCATTCAGCATCTGACTGACCGGGCTCGTCTGCATTTTTCAAAGGCCAAAGTCCAATCTCATCGTCACTATGTCTTTGTCTTTCTACACCAGCGAACGTCAGCACAACAGCCGAGACTGACGCCAGCAGGACAACCAGATAATCGTATCGCGAATATCTAAACGTATCCCACCAGGAGCTTGAGCTACCCCCGGTATCCGGTGGGGCATCGAAGTGAAGTGTGTAATAGCTCAAAGCGATAGCCAGACAACTGGCAATGCTCCAGCCGATTAACTGGCTGACCCCATGTTTGTCTGTCCACCAACTACTGGCGTTGATCATGAGTGATATCGGTATGACAAGGAGAGAAGCCGCTATTGTCAGAAACGGCATGCCGTATATGAAGTGCATTGTCAGGAGTGGCAACAGATACAATACCGTGCAATACAATGCCCGGTATGCCATCGGCACCACGATCAGTAGCCAGGTTGGCGCGGGTCTTGTGTACCCCAGAAAAAATGGAAATCCGCCACGATTATCCTGGGAGTGGTTCAAACTCAGCCCGGACATGCTACAAAGAATACTGACCCAGAAACAAGACAACCTTATAGCGCGCAGATCACCTTCTGTTGGATTTTCTATCGACTCATAGTCAGCACCGATGAGCACCATGAAGGCAAATGCGACTAATAACCGGGAGAGAAATCCCCAACGCGTGAGCATCCACGATTCCCACATTAATATCACTGCTGAACTTGTCATCACACTGGCCATTAGGATGCCTTGTTTCCTGGCGAATGTTCAAACGCAAATTGGACACCCAGCACCTGTGCATCCAATTCTTGCCTCAGACTTGATGCGATAAACACCATGGATGGAGCTGCTTTACTTAAAGGTGCGCTGCCTTTTCGGTATTTACTACTAATTTAGAGGATTGTATCAGTCCAACTTAAAAACATCTTGGTTTTGAAAGATTGCCGCGGTCTGAATTCTGGTAGTAACCCTCAAAATTATAACTGCGGACGACCTTAATAGCATTTGTCTGGCAGATTGCTTCGCAGCACGCACACCCCATACAATTGTCCTGCTCTTCCCGTACCTGAGATTTTCGATCTTTTTTCTTACCTACAGGTTCAAGAATAGCTGCCGGACAAATTACCGTACAAAGTATGCAGCCATCACAGAGTTCTGTGTCGATTTCTACTTTCGCGTGCCCGAATTCCGTTCTTGGCTCTTTTAGTTCGAAGTCCAGTTCTCCGAATTTCTGTTCACTCATTGTCATTCTACCTTTAATTATTCGCTAATTACCTGCACCAGATTTAGTACATATATCTCTTTTCACCATTCTCAAACCAGGTAGTGCGATGGGTTTCTCTTTGTACAAAATTATGCTGGGCATCACCTGCCTCAAATCCAATCGCAAGTGCCTCAACAAGTTTGTAGGGTTCTTCGACACCAAGCTTCTGAGGCCAGTCACTCGAGTTCAGCATTTCAGCGAAACCTACCCAGCAAGTGCCGAGTCCAAGACTATAGGCTGACATGATCATATTGGTGCCCACGATTCCAAGATCAATTTCAGGGTGCCCGATACCTCTTGAGTCCATCAGAGGAAATATCAACGTGGGTGCACCATGAAAAACCTTGATACCCTGGTCAGGAGGAGATCCCGTGATCAATCCATTCGGTACGGGATGTGTCGCTGGTTTCTCCGCAGGATCGGGTGGAGGCTCATTGTTTCCTTCCTGAACCGGGGCATTCGCCATCATCTCAAATATGCTGAGAACATAAGCTTCCATTTCGTTGATCATGTCGCGATCACGGACAACAACGAATCTCCAGGGCTGACAATTACCCTGTGATGCTGAGTATCGCCCCACCTCAAGTATTCGCTTGATATAGTGTTCCGGTACCTGTTTGCGCTTATATTTCCGAACGCTACGCCGTTTCAAAAATGCTTCTTCAATCTCATTCCAGGGAGTGCCTTCCGGAAGGATCGTATTGACCTTTCGCCTGACCAACTTCTCCTCAGCGGGCGTTGGGTTGCTCTCGGACGTCGCTACCGATTCACTCATTCTCAATATCTCCAGTTAACGTTACCAACAGCTGGAATAAAGCACACCAGGGATTATTACGTAAAGGTTATTCGTCGATGTGCCCCCAACACATTCACTTTTTTTGAGGTAGATCAGTTTTTTTAGGAAGATAAGGACACACACCAAAATCTGTCCTACAAGCACACAGATTTAACTTGCACTACACCCGGTAATTTCCCACCTTAATTAAGGCATTTCTCCCGATTAATTCTCCATCAGTTCAGACATTATCAGTGCATGGCAACACCTCGTTCACAACTTATCGACCCTGAGATTGCACTTCATTACCATCTGGTCTCTCGCTGCGTCAGACAAAGCTGGTTGTGTGGTCGGGATCGTAAATCTGGAAGAAATTACAACCATCGAAAATCGTGGTTAAAAGATCGCCTGTTTTTCCTTGCACAGTATTTCGCAATTGAGATTGATGCGTTTGCCATTATGGACAATCATTTCCACCTGGTGGTCTACTTTGACCCCAAGGAAAGTACTCGATGGAGTGATTCTGAGGTCGCTTATCGTTGGGCACATGCTTTTCCAGAGAAGACAACGAGTACCGATGCTGAGGAACTGGAACTCACGAGACAACTGCATCAATCCCGATTATTGAAACAGCCTGAACGACTGAATCAATGTCGTAAAACGCTGGGGTCTCTATCCGACTTCATGAAACATTTAAAGCAGCCTATCGCTCGGAGGGCTAACAAGGAAGATCGCTGTACAGGGCACTTCTTTGAAGGTCGATTCTATTCAGGAGCACTGTTGTCTGAGGACGCGGTGCTCGCGGCCATGGCTTACGTAGACTTAAATCCAGTTCGAGCAAAAATCGCAGACAGTATTGAAACTTGTCGCGACAGCTCAATCTCGATGCGCTTGAAGGCTACAGCCAGCACCCCTGAAAGACTGGAACAGGCTCTGATACCGCTCGTTTCGGGCATCAACGAATCTGATAACTCTCTGCCTATACACCTCGATGACTATTGCGCGCATCTAAATCTACTCATTAAACCGCAAGGCAAGGATACCGTTGAACGAGAGACGATCTGGTTCAATCAAGTTGCTTCATTCAGAAAAAGGCGGCGAGCATATGGGGCATTGCCGGAACTAGAACATTGGCATTCTCGAATGGGATGGAAACGAAGCGAAATTGCTATGCCTGCATGATGGCTCAGATCAAGTTATTCTGTCCTAGATATCAAACACACCTGTTCTCGCAAGTCATTAAAAGTGATTATTTCCAATCACACTAAACCTACTTTGTTTAAAGATTAACAATTGCTTAAGGCAAAGGCCCTAACGAGACAACGGTGGCTTGATGTGTGTCCCCATTTCTTTAAGAGATTTACAATTGCTTAAGGCAAAGGTCCTAACGAGACAACGGTGGCTTGATGTGTGTCCCCATTTCTTCGAGACAACGGTGACTTGATGTGTGTCCCCATTTCTTTTTGTCAATCAGTCGAATGGAGTTGCGAACAATCTTCATGTTATCTTGTGTTAATAAGTTGGAGGACTCTGATGACCCGCACCGTTGATTTCTATTTCGATTACCTTTCACCCTATGCGTACCTCGCCTGGCTCTGTCTGCCTGAAGTGACCGATCCGCGGGATGTCGAGATTGTTCCCCACCCTGTTGTATTCGCTGGTTTGCTCAATCACTGGGGCCAGCTTGGACCAGCGGAAATCCCACCAAAGGGCATGCATGTGGGGAAAGATACCGGCCGTTTTGCCGCACTTCGCGGGATACCTCTACACGCCCCACGCTATCATCCTTTCAATCCGTTGACGGCACTGCGAGTTTCTCTTGCCGTTGTCTCGGGGGATAAACAGAAAGAGGCCATCACCGCCGTTTTCAAAGCAGGTTGGGCAGATAGCATCGACCTTGGAGACCAGAGCGAGATTCGCGATGCATTGAACAAAGCGGGTCTGGACGGTGAGCGACTCGTCGCAGCCACGGACGAACAGCTAGCCAGGGATACACTTCGCAGAGAGACAGATACCGCCATCAGCCGAGGTGTCTTTGGTATTCCAACCATGATTGTTGACGACGAATTATTCTGGGGCCTTGATCAGTTTCAGTATCTCGCGCTTTACCTGGACGGCAAGGATCCTCTCGATACCCTTGAACAGCAAAGAAAACCCTCTCAGGGTAGAGCTGTTGTTCGCCCAGGATCTGTTGGTCGCGGACAGGGGAACGATGGCAAAGTACTAAAACCTTAATTCATAATATTAACGAGAGGACGTTTATTACCATGAACATTCTAAAGATAGTTGCCCCGGTTATCGTTCTGCTCTCATTACTGGCTCTATGGCTAGCACCCATTGGACCCATGCCAGGTATTTTTATCGGTGGCAACCAGGCAGATGCCCCACAAAGTTGGGAAGATACTTCAAAAACCCATGAAATCAAACTTGAAGTTAAAGGCACAATTCCGCGAGTTGTCATTGTTTGGGTCGTACAGGTTGATGGCGTCCTTCACGTGGTTGGAGCAAAAGACAGTGTATGGGTAAAAAGAATTGGCCAACTAAGTAACGTGCGCATGCGATTGGGCGATAATACTTATTCACTTACCGCGAATCTGGTTACCAGCAACTGGGAGCCAATTCTTGAAGCGTATACTAATAAATACCGGGAAGACTACCCGGATATCGTGAACAGTTTTCCGACAATTGAAGACGCCGCCGCTACAACCGCCGTATTTCGACTAACACCTTGAATAGGGTGGTGTAGAATCGCCTTAACAGCACCCGACTGAAAATTGGCCAATGCTGGATGGCATTAGTTCATCATATATGCATAAATGCATATTGTTTTATTGATCTATCTTATTTGTGAATCAGACTGCTAGCAAAGACGAAGAATCAAACCGCCCAACAGGTGGCGGTGGAAATTTCACCGAAGGTGCCGTTCATTCCCACCTGATAAA
>CAZJRI010000239.1:4225-5772 GCA_964548025.1 uncultured Pseudomonadales bacterium | reverse complement strand
CGTACAGAACCACAAAGGCAACCCCCGGTTAAGTTCTTCAAGGCCATAATTTATATCCAAATTAGATGAGGAATGTATAGAGGTGTTTCATTCCCAACATCTCACTAAAACTGAAAACCTTTTTGCCTTTTCAGCAATGTCGGAAAACTCCATCTTCTTTGCTGATTCAGTTAATCAGCAAATATAGGCAAGGCTTGATATGGTCTATTTGCATGGACTCTTGGCGTGCTCGGTCGGCCCTAATCCGTTAGCAAACATCTGCTGGCTGTTAACCGTCCAAGAAGATATGCACGCGGTCACAGCCGCTGCTGCATCCTCTTCTGTCCACCCAATCCGATAACAAGTGTCGTTCTCAGCACATACTTTGTAACAATCTGCAAAGTCTTCATAAAGAAAGTGAGAACCTATACCTACTACCCATGGATTCACGGTATTCCATTCAACTGCTCGATTCCAACAGGCGGGATCATCCGGAAAATCTGCACTCCAAGGAGTCTTACTTGCGGCACGCTCTTCCCATGATTCGGCAAACACATAGCCCTGAAAGACCAACGCCCCAAACAACACAATCAGTATCTTCTTCACTGCTGTTCTCCTTGTTCTACACAGGTGCATAGCTCGCTCAGATTAAACAACATACGCCCAACTTTAGGGGTCCGTCAACTGGTTGTTCCACTGTTTAACAGCCATGCGTAAGTCGAAGTCCCAAAGGTCCAATAAAAATAGGGCATTTTGATACAAAGTCTCGTTTTTACGGGTCCACCAGGGTATTCCAACAGCAAAAGCTTTTTGCGGATGTGTCAAGCATCCGTGTATCAAGGGGTCAATTAATGCTGTAACTGCCAGCTCCGCTATTTGTTTGTGTATGTCTTCGATCGTGTCGATTTCCTTGGCGATCTCTTTGATCATCAAATCGATGACTTGGGGCCAGAGCTCCCGTTGCCTGGCATAGAGGAACCTGGCATAGACCGACACTGGATACTCAACCGTCGCCAATGCATCAGCGACTTCCTGAAACGTGATGTCCGGTACGCCTCCTGTACCTCGATCGAAGCTGTTCGCCTTGGCATTCAGCAACTTGAAATGCTCAAGACTTAATGGCATCGAGCTCCAACCTCACCAGCTTGCACCAGGACTCGAGTGACATCGTGCACGGATGATGATCATGCATCTCGGGTCGTAAGTGATACAGGCTCACCATGGCTTGCCAGGGCTGTCTGTCAGCTCGCATCAGAACCACTGGCTTACGATGGCACTGGAGGGCTTGAGCACAGGCTTGAGTCCACCAGTCGCCCGATCTGGAGAGGGTTTTGTGACGCTTAACCTCGATGGCCCAGCCTGGCACGTCCATGATGTCGCAGTGCAGTTTCTCTGCGGTCTGTGCCATCCAGTTACGTCTGATGTCGATCCGCAGCTCATCCTTGAGGATCCGCACAATCTCTTGTTCGCCAGCTCGGCCTTTGGTTCGGCTATTAATCGTCATCGGGCATGCTCTCCAAGATATCTTGCATCCCAAGAGCATTAAAGAGCTTGTGGTTCTTGGGAAA
>CAZJRI010000239.1:0-4215 GCA_964548025.1 uncultured Pseudomonadales bacterium | reverse complement strand
GGTCTTCGAGGGCGTGCTCTAGCGCGCCGGCTCGGGCGCTGCTCTGCCCAGGTGACCCACATTGCGAAGGGATGGCAGGCCAAGTGCTCTTTCATGCACTTGCCTCGAAAGTGGCAATCCTGATCACAGGGCGCCTGAAGACCCTTAATCTCATTGACAAGCCGGTCGTCACTGTCAAAACAGTGGCCACAGTCAGTGACCTTGCCGGCTCGAAGATCAGAGGCAGAGACGACCCGTAGGTTTCCACACTGGCATTGGCAGTGCCACAACGCTCCTCGAGGCCCTGACCCAAGGTGCTGCCAGACCGTGAGCTTCCCGAAAACCTCGCCTTCTATCCACTTCAGGCCGCGAGGCATTTCTCAAGTGTTTCCATCTCCTTGATGGGGACGTGAATGACGGGCTCGATGTCATTTTCAGACTTAACCCTGTGACGAGTACCACCGATACCGTGATTGCGAGCGTCTACCAGCTCGACATTGATGTATTTGATGCAGTCCTGGTAAACGATGAAGAAATACGCTGGGACCCCAGTACAGACAGCCATATCGAGCAACTTCGACCATTTGCGTAGATTGAGATATACCGTCGGGTAGGCCGTTGAGCCGATCGACCTGGATTTAACCTCGATGAATGCGCTGGTGCGATCAAACGCCTCAGCCCAGAAGTCCACGGCATCGAAGTCCGCATATTTGTGGAGCTTGCAGCCCCAGACATCTTCGACAGTACGCTTGACCAGGTCTTCAGCTTCTCGATCCGACTTGTTCGAGAACTTCCCTTTCTGGTACTTCCTTGAGTAGTAGTCAGTCATGTCACGGTCTGTTACACGGTCGGTCGGTATGAGGTGCGTGGTGGCGTTACACGTTCTCTATCCCTAATAGAGAACGTACTGCCAACCACTCACCGAGGTTTTCCGTTACACGGTCGTTACACGGTCTCTTACACGGTCTCAATGGCCTTTCAGCCCATTTCGGCGAATTGGTTTGCACCACTCCTGAAACAAATAACCTTTTGATATCCAGTCCTTGATATACGCATTAGCTATAGATCTGGCGCAGCCGAATTCCGCCATCATCCAGCCCCCAATCCAACGATCTGACTGCGCTGCCTTCGAGAACGGCTGCTCGGCTTCCCAGCGTCTATTAGCCTCGGCAACGGTCTCCTCGAGCGCCTCCTGTCTCAACGTGTTGGCTTGCTCGAGGGCTTCTTTCAGATCCTCCGTTCTATCCACCAGGAGACCGCTGACGGGATCTCTGAGGTAGGTCGGCAGACAAAGGCTAATTTCGGGAGGCTCTGGAACGAGCCTATTTAAAGCATTTCTGTCGAATCTGAGGTTTGCCCTTAGTGAATTCGCCAGAGTGGCTTAGAGCAGGCTTTGTGTTGGTCGTCGGGGCCTGACTACAGGAGTGGGGCAGTGGATCGTTCCACCGGAATCTGGGATCGATCTTTAAGGATTAGGGGTTCCTTTTGGGTCAGGGTAGTGTGACCAGAATGTGCCCTAAATGTGCCCATTCCAGTCACATTCGCGCGGGATCGGTCTGCGTATGTGGTTAATTTGCGGACCCTACGTTTGGTAATTCTTATCTAACCTGGGCCTTCACCGCCATATTGGCCTAACACAGATTATGAACTGGTAACTATTTCTCGCGTATTCGGATTCACTGACTTTGTAAATGGCATTGGTACAACCTTGGCACGTACAGGCAATCCTGGCGTTTCGGCGTAATCATCTGGAAGATGCACCTCAAATACCTGACCGACTTTGCCGGTTGGGAATCCACTCTGATTCAATGTGCCTTCAAACGGCACATATCCCATTGCTATGTTGCACTCGAGATCGGGGTGATACCAAGGTGATGTGATAAATCCACACGGTGAGTCCTCTTCCGGTGCGCAGATAAGCCAAAAATCAGGAGCAAAGTCCTCGATTGGCTTACCACCCATTTCAAGACCGACTAGTTGTAGCTTGTACGGTTTCATGCCATGTCGTAGATCATCCCGCATAGTCTCGAGCATCTCTTTACCAACATACGGTGCTTTTTTGTCCCACTTTCCCCTGCCGGAAAGAGACACCTGATAACCCAAATTGCACTGAAATGGGTTGTGCTGATGATCCATGTCCTGACCCCAGGACAAAATTCCCGCTTGAATCCTTCGACAATGTGGAGGGGCCGTCACCATGAGACTGTGTTGTTTCCCAGCAGAGAGAATGGCGTACCACAAATCGTCCGCGTGTAGTGTCGAATCTCGCAAATACACCTCAAAACCCGCCTCCCCAGAAAATCCAGTACGGGAGATGATGCAATCATGCCCAGCAATCGTCACCTCTGCTAATCCATAGAACGGTATGTCCTCCATATTTATCTGGTCACCTACCAAATCCTGCATGAGGGCCAGCGATTTTGGTCCTTGAATTTGAAGTGGACAAACGTCAATTTCATCAATAATGACGTCAAAGCGCTTATCGTGATTTACGCCTTGCAAGTACATCCCAACATCTGAATCAGCTAGCGAGAACCAGAATTCATCCTTAGAGAGTCTAAGTAGCACAGGATCATTCAGCACACCCCCTTGGGGATTACAGAGGATGACATATCTGGCCCGCATCGGAGAGATTTTCGTCGCATCTCGAGTTATGACGTAGTCAACGAATGCCTCAGCATCTCTTCCTTTGACCATAATCTGTCGCTCGACCGCCACATCCCATAAAGTTACGTGGTTCTTGATAGCTTCATACTCAACCATGGCACCACCGTCTTCGGGACGAACATACCCGAAGGGGTGATAAATTCGATTGTAGATCGTTGCGCGCCAGGCACCCGCTTCTAGGGACAAATGCCAAAATGGGGATTTCCTCACCCGTGTAAAGATCAGCATGTCAATGGGCGTTTTACCACTTTGCCGCAGGTTGTAAGGCACCCGACGATCCGACTGATCCACAGACGGGAAATGAGAAAGTGTTCTGCTTTTCATCGTTCTAGATTGCCAATCATTGTCTATTGATTTAGTGCTCTACCCTCGAATGCCGTTTCATATCGAGTACCACACCGATAAGTGCATGATCGGAGTAGATTCTATCGGAGTGATGAATTCTGGTGCTGACAGAGCCTCATTCCTGAACTCGAACCTGGAGTCTTGCGTACGTCCTTTTTCGTAGCTCCTTAACGGGGCGTGGATCGTTCCACTTATAACTGGGATTGATCTATACGAATTAGGGGTTCCTTTCTTGATCCCTTGGAACATCGTGGAACGTCGGTTATAGGTGGTCGATAAAGTGGACGATGAATTGGCATTTCCTTCCAGAACTCCAAAGAGTGACCCGCTCCCACTAACATTCATACTGGACCAATCAGTGGGGGCTGATCAGCAGACCAGGAAAGTTGTCGGATGTCGAACCCGATAGAGGGAACGTGTAAGACTAGCCTCGACAAACTGTCTTTCAGAGATCGCATACATTTTTCACCATTAGTCAATGCATTTCGCCCAATCTGTATACCAACTTGTGAAAGCACCATCCACAAAGGCGAAACCTGATAACATTGGTAAAACGTTGGGTATCCACTTAACTTGTGCCCAGTGATTGCATAAAGTTTGCTTACACCTACCGGCCATACACTCTGGATTAGGTGGTTGTATATTCTTCGCAACGCACTCGCCCTGTACCCAACCATCACCTTGTTGGGAAGAAGAAGATGTTGCAAGAAAATACTGGTGATCCCAACAAGCATCATTACCCGCCTTCCATGCCACTCGGGCTGGCGGACGTTCCATTGGATTCGTGTCCGTGGTTGTAGTAGAGCTAGAACTTGATGGTGTTGTCGTTGTCGCGGCCACGCCGTCCACTTCGACCTTGAAGGTCACCTCCGCTTTGCCATCTTTGGGAATATCACATTCTGCAGGATCATCGAATACACAGTCAGTTCCCGCACCTAATAACATTGCACTGACATCTCCATTGTCTGGTACAACAACACCGTTCCAAGTCGTGCTTCCAGCCACGTACGCCGCAAATGTCGGCATGCTAGCTTTGATCACCACATCAGTCATCGGTCCGGTATTGCCGACATTCTGTACGATCGCATATTGGACAATATCCCCAGATTTGGCTGTGACAGCATCCATAGCAAAGTATTCATCGCCGGATACAGACGTATAGGCCACAGCAGTACCGGTCGTCGGTTCGGTCTCATTGCGTGCATAGGTCTCCAGAGACGGCAA
>CAZJRI010000238.1:0-5798 GCA_964548025.1 uncultured Pseudomonadales bacterium | reverse complement strand
GGCTTCGGGCTACTGGCTGCTAGCTGCCGCTCTTCAGTCCTTCGACAATTGACATGCGGACTGCGCCGTATGCGGGAATAATGCCACCAACCAGGCCGAGAGTCCCTGCCAATACCAATCCAGTTAGCAGCAGTTCAGGTGTCACCATGAAATCAAAGCTGACTTTGTTGAATGAACCTCCTGCCGTCGCTACCCGATACCCGTTGAAAAACAGATAGCTGAATGCACTCCCGATCGCACCCCCCAGCAGACAGAGAATCAAGGACTCCACAATTACCGTTACGAATATCGCCAGTGGTTTGAAGCCAAGTGCTTTAAGGGTTGCTATTTCAAGGGTGCGAGCTGCGATAGCGGCATACATCGTATTCAAGGCTGCAAAAACAGCACCGATCGACATGATTGCGGCGATAAGAACACCAACGGTTTCGATTAGCTGCGTGGTATCTGACGATTGAGCACTGTAGTAGTCTGACTCCCGTATCACATGCAGATTCAATCGGCGATCATCTCTAAACTGCGTAACCAGCAGATCGAAATCCAGTTCTGATTCTAGCTGTACGAGTACCGACGAAAATGTCGGCCCACGATTATGTAACCCGGCCAGTAACCTTTCATCCACCCAGATTTCAGATTCATAAGCACCACGATCTGCAGTAAAATGGCCAACAACCTGCCATCGGGTTCCCCTGATGCTGATTGTCTCCCCCACTGTCAATCCTTCAAGCCTTTCAGCAGCGCTCACTCCCGCAATCAGCTCAAATTTACCAGGAACCGGTTTTCGCCCCTTGGATACCTGAACCTCAGGACGCACACGAAATGAATTTTCTGAGATACCACGCATTGGGAGACTCGAGCGTTCTTCAGTACCGATTTCGTTCAGTTTCACGGTCACATATGTTTCCATCGTGGAAAGCGGACCACCGTCATCTGAAGCGATACCCATCTTGTTACTGATGATCGGGAATTGATCCAATAACAATCCGCCATTCAGCTCTGAATTTGATCCTGCTCTCAAAACAAGTGCCCGGCTCGATTTACCTGTCTTCCCCAGCGTCTGTTCGTAGCCATGAGCCATGGCAAGCAGTGAAACCAGCACAGCAACCACTCCGGCAATACCAACCACAACAACCAATGAGGCTCCGAGTCTGTCCGGCAGGTTCTTCAGGTTGATCCAGCAAAGGGAAATAATTAACTGCAGCATTCTCAACGCTAGTTTCTCCGCAACGAATCAATGATGCTGATTCGCTTCGCCTGCAAGGCAGGCAGCATTCCCACGGATATTCCCATGATGATTGAAATAATCACCGCTGTGATAATCACTTCTGAATCCATGCTGACCGGTCCGAACTGACCAGTCGCCGGTAACCCTGCTATATACTGTGCCATGAGGAATGCGACGATGATTCCACCAAGTGCACCTATAATGGTGATGGTGACCGACTCGCCAAGGACAAGCAGGAGTATGGTTAAATCCTTGAATCCAAGCGTCTTCATAATCGCCATCTCAGGAATGCGGTCCCTGATGCCCTGAGACATAGTATTGCCTGTTAGCAGCAATATTGTGAAGAAAACAGCCGTTAGAACAGCATTGACGATTAAACCAATATCACCGATCTGTCGAAGAAAACTGAGGTAATAATCCCGCTCTGTCGCAGTCTCAGTTTCATTGGGAGAGTTCGCAAATAGTGCGTCTACCTCTGAGGCGAGCGACGCTGCATCCTCAGGATCAGCAACGCTTATTATCACATTACCAATTGATCCGTTGGCAAACGCACGGTATTCGTCAAAGTAGTCGAAGTGAAACATGAACCGTCTGGGGTCCGTCGATTCATCAGCCGTTTCATAGATGCCTGCCAGCTCAAATTCCCATTGTTTATTGTCTTTATTCATCCAGATGGTTGGCAGAAACGGCAGCTTGTCACCGACCTTGAGATCGAATTCTGCAGCCAGGGGTTTCCCAATAATTGCGCCTGTCCGCAATTCAAGAAATCGTTTTTTCTCCTCTTCGCCAAGTATTATTTCAGGATAGAGCTTGAGGTACTCTTCTGCGGTTATGGCATATTGAACGAAGGTATTTTTTGGGTCTTTATAGGTGCCACCAAACCAGGTCTGATGAGCGACTGTTTCAACCCCGGCAAGCTGCCTTATCTGATTTGCATGACCTAGCGGCAACATTTCACTGACAGAATGCCTGGGTGAAACCACTAGACGATTACCGCCTGCCAGGTTCGCTCCCGATTCGAAAACCATACCCACCGGTCGCAGCAACCCGAAGAGCGTAAAAGCCACTGCTATCGATAAAACGGTAAGAACCACACGGACTATATTGCGCTGTAATCCAGAAAAAACCAGCCAGATAAACTTCATTTAGCAAGTGTACCTGTGTCCGGCGAGTTGAGCCACCAGATCACCTGCATGAAATTAGCAGTCCTCAGATGCTTCGAGCCTCGATCGTTCCTTGATGTCCGCTATTTCCTCTTCGCTCATCCCCAACGATTCAAGGAAGTCGCTATGAGCTTCCGGCAGGTCACGCTCAAATGCAACATGCCATTGCAGCATTGCATTATCATCCATCCCCGATGCTTCGAGTATCCTGATCCATTGTTTTTTGGTCATGACCTTTGAAGTACTCAGCAGCGAATCTTTACCCAGCAGTTGTAGAACCAATTGTTGTTGCCTGCGTATATCACTCATCTCAGCGTTCAGACTTTCGAGTCTTTGTCTGAGTATCGACTCCAACCGGCCGCCTGTGGATTCAAGAATTTCAGCTATTGCATCCAGAGGAAGTCCGGCTTCCTTGTACAACGCAATCTCGGACATGCGGTCAAGATCCGCATTTGTATACAAGCGATAATTTGCCGCACTCCTCCCGGACGGTTTCAACAGATCGATTTTGTCGTAGTAGAGTAAGGTGCTACGTGACAAATCAAATTGTTTTACCAACTGTCCTATCGTATACATATCATCAGGCGTCCCGGAAGGATTGAACATCTGGTTCAATCAATGAAATTCGAGCAGTTTCTGAGTACAAGACTTCGTCGCTGTAATATTGTCCCAGAACGCCCTTCCAATCCACTATCAGATCGTTGTTTTCACTCAGAAAAGATTCAAAGCTCTGAATCTTAAGTTCTTTTACCCTTTGCCCCATGATCCTCACAAAGGCATTGGTCATCGTTACGTGAAATTTAGTCATTGCACCCAGGCTTTCTGCATAGGTTTTTAGTCCTTTGCAGACCAATTCAACTGATGTATCAACATCATGATCAAGCAAGTACAGCCAGCCGAGCCGTAAATGCCCGATATGATCGAAATGGATCGGGTCAAGGCTCAGATCTTCAAACTGGCATAAAAAGTCTCTGTCACTTATTAATTTGTCACTTATTAATTCGGTGGTTTCCATCATGTTTTCTCCAATATCTGCACAAGATTCAAGAGAGCTTAAACTATGAAGTTATAGACAGGTCAAACCGGTATTCACTCTCCGCAGGATATAACCCGGTAACCGGTTTTGATCTTAGATGAGGTTGATCGGAAGGTGCCTGGTATGACATGGTTCTCCTTCCAGAATTCAGGAGTAGTAACGTGAACGGAACTGATTACATCGCAAAGATTTTGAAGAGTGAGGGGGTTGAAACGATGACCTGTTACCCCAGCAATCCACTCATCGAATCTGCAGCCATTGAGGGCATAAGGCCAGTCGCTTTCAGACACGAACGTGGGGCTATCATGGCAGCCGACGGTATCAGCAGAACCGGTGGAGGTCAGACAATCGGGGTTGCTGCAATTCAATCACAGGCAGGTGCAGAGAACGCAATGGGTGGTATAGCCCAGGCCTATGCCGACAATATTCCAATATTGGTTCTACCCGGCGGATTATTACTCAACCAGTTTGCAGTCAAACCCAATTTCTCAGCTACTCAAAATTACCAGGGCATCGTCAAGCGAGTCGAGGCAATCTACAGACCCGAAGACGTTGGCGCCGTGATGCGTCGCGCATTTCATGCCCTGCGCAACGGGCCACGAGGTCCTGTAGTCGTTGAGCTCACGGCTGACGTCTGCGGTAAAGACGTGCCGGAAAATCGCCAGAATTATACTTCTCCCGGAACAACCCAACACCAGCCTTCAAGCGGAGATATCAAAGATGCGGTGAAAGCCCTCAGAGAAGCAAAAAATCCCATGATCTGGGCGGGTCAGGGTGTATTGCTTGGTGGTGCAACCTCAGAGCTTACAGCATTGGCAGAACTGACGGGGCTGCCTGTCTTCTGCACGATGCCAGGCAAATCGGCCATGGACGAAAGACATCCATTGTGCCTGGGTGCGGGCAGCGGACTCACCAGCAAGGCTGCGGCTAAATGGTTAACCGATTCTGATCTGATACTCGCACTTGGGTCGAGCTTAACCCGAACGTTTTATGGGCAGCCGATTCGCAACAAAAAGATACTCATCCAGAATACCAACAATCCAGATGACATTAATAAAGATGAAGCTGTCGATATTGGCCTGCTAGGTGATACGAAGTTAACCATCGACGCACTAATTGATGAGATTAAAGGCCAGGTTGGCGACAAAGGTATTGGCGATGCTGAGAAAACCACAGCGGAGATTGCGGCTGTTAAAGCCGTATGGCTGGAGGAATGGAGTCCGCTCCTGAACTCGGATGAGGAACCATTGAATACCTACAGGATCATCAATGAAATAGACAAGACCCTTGATAGAGAGAATAGTATTGTCACCCATGATGCCGGTGCACCAAGGGATTCAATCGTTCCATTTTATACGGCGACAACTCCCCGCAGCTACGTCGGCTGGGGCAAAACTACCCATCTTGGATTTGGTATTCCCCTCATGATTGGTGCGAAAATTGCCAATCCGGATAAATTCTGTTTAAACCTCATGGGTGATGGCGCGTTTGGCATGTCCGGTATGGATATCGAAACAGCTTCCCGAAACGGCTTCGCGATTACAACTGTATTGCTGAACAACGGCGGTATGGCGACCTATCCAGGTGGCTTCCCCAATGCACGAGAAAAGTACGGCGTATCACATATGCAGGGAGACTATGCACAAATCGCTGAAGGCATGGGTGCGCACGGCATACGGGTGGAAAAAGTCTCTGAAATGGCACCTGCTCTCGAAGAAGCCAAGAGAATTAATGCAGATGGTCAGACGGTGCTTATCGATGTGAAATCGAATATGGAACCGAAGAAATCGGCTTATTAGCAACCAAGGCTGCCCCGCAGCCTTGGTTGCTGCTTCTGGCGACTGGCAGCTAGCTGCTAGCAAAAGCGGTGAGCAGTATATTTTGATAACGCACATTCTGCTCTGGCTAGAGGCCAGTAGCTCGCCGCCCGCAGCCAGTGGCCGCTTCTGGCTGCTGGCTCCTGGCTACTAGCAAAAGCGGAGTGCAGTTTACTTTGACAACGCACAGTCTGCTCTAGCTAGAGGCCAGTAGCTTGCCGCCCGCAGCCGCTTAAACGCTTCGCGTTTAAGCTACAACATTCTGCGCCGAACCCCTCTGAAACGCCGCTAAATTATCTCCCGCAATCTGCATGAGCCGCTCCCTTGCTTCTGCGGCATACCAGGCGATATGTGGTGTGATCAGGCAATTGGGTGCGCTCAGCAGAGGATTGTCTGAAGGAGGCGGCTCTACATCGAGAACGTCAAGCGCGGCGCCTGCGATAACACCATTGTGGAGGGCATCAGCTAATGCCTGATTATCTACCAACGGACCGCGACTTGTGTTGATCAGGATGGCATTGGATTTCATCAGTTTTAGTTTTTCCTGATTCACCAGATGC